>JAHCJR010000099.1 GCA_026126165.1 Alphaproteobacteria bacterium | reverse complement strand
CCCGTCTGCAGGCCGCCGTCAGCCGTCCGAGCAGCGCCCCGGCGAAGTTCAACCGTCCGGCGCCGGTCGCGGCTCCTGCCGCCCCGGCGGCGGCGCCTGCCGCTTCGGCTGCCAAGCCGCGCTTCGGCATCGGCTCGCTGATCAACCGCATGGCCGGGCATCTGGAGGCGACCCAGGCTGCCCCGGCCGCGCGCACGCAACCGCCGGTCACGGCCTATGACGACGATCTGGACATGGGTACGGACCAGGACCGGATCGAGATTCCTGCCTTCCTGCGCCGCCAGGCGAACTGACCGACCGTGCCCCGGCTCTCCACCCGGAGGGCCGGGGCCGCTTCGGCCATGCTTTCCGCGCCCCGCGCGCTCCGCTATCATGGCGGGCGTCGCCACGAGTCGCGGCATCGGCCGCGCGCGGCGCGAGCGAGGGACCATGCGGGGGCGATCGGGGGCGAAGCTGACGGCGCCGACCGAGCAGCGAAGCCTTGCACAGAGCATCTTCTGTCGCGGCATCGGCCTGCATGACGGGGCGCCATCGCGCCTCGTCCTGCATCCGGCACCGGCCGATCACGGCATCGTCTTCCGGCGCATCGACCATGCGGCGCGCGGCGCCGAGATCCGCGCCGAGGCGGCGAGCATCGCCGGCACGGAGCTTGGCACCACGCTGGCCAACGCCGATGGCGTGCGGGTGGCCACCGTCGAGCATCTGCTGGCGGCGCTTGCCGGGCTTGGCATCGACAACCTGCTGGTCGAGATCGAGGGCGCCGAAATCCCTGCCATGGACGGCTCCGCCGAGCCTTTCGTCTTTCTACTGGAATCGGCCGGCATCGCCGAACTCGGCAAGCCGCGGAAACGCATCGTGCTGCCCGGGCCGATCGAGGTGCGCCAGGGCGACCGCTTCGCCCGGCTCGAACCGGCGAAAGCCTTCGCGCTCGACGTCACCATCGATTTCGATCATGCGCTGATCGGCAGGCAGAATTTTTCCGGCCGGCTGGAACCGGCGATGTTCCGCCGCGAGCTGGCGCCGGCGCGCAGCTTTGGCTTCGCCGCCGATATCGACCGCATGCGGGCGGCCGGGCTGGCGCAGGGCGGCTCCCTCGCCAATGCCGTCGTGCTGGCGGGCGAGAAGGTCATGAACCCGGAAGGGCTGCGCTTCGCCGACGAGTTCGTCCGCCACAAGGCGCTGGATGCGATCGGCGATCTGCATCTGGCCGGCGGCCTGCTGCTGGCCCGCTATCGCGCCGAACGGCCGGGCCATGCCCTACATGCGGCACTGCTCGCCAGGCTGATGGAGGAGCTGGCGGCGGAGGAGGCGGCCGAACCGGAAGCGCCAGCGCCAGCGCCCGCGATCCGGCCCACGCCGCTTCAGGCGGCGGCCGACGACTGACCCGGTGCCGTTTCCGCCCGGCCATCCTGCCTCGCCGCCAGCTCCTGTTCCGCGCTGCCGGCAAGCGAGCGGATCAGCCCGGCGAGGGAGGCGCGGACCTGGTCGTCGGTGATGGCGGCGAAATTGCGCACCACGTCGATCATGGTGCGCTGGCGCCCGCCATGTTCCAGCGGCTCGCGCGGCGCGTTCGGCTCCAGCGCCTCGAAGAAGAAGCTGACCGGCACTTCGAGGAAGGTGGCGATCTCGTAGAGACGCCCGCAGCTTACCCGGTTGGCGCCGGTCTCGTACTTCTGCACCTGCTGGTAGGAGAGGCCGAGCACTTCCGCAAGCTGATGCTGCGTCAGGCCGAGCTGCGCGCGGCGGCTGCGGATGCGCTCCCCCACATATTCGTCCACTCTCTTGGCGATCTTGCCCATCGGCCATCCTGTCCAGATAACAGCAACGACGAGCCCCCGACCGGCCTGCGCCCCGGCCGCCATGCGGACCGGGACAGGACCGAAGTCAATCTACCTTCTTTTTCGCGTCCATGGGGCGGTGGCGCTAAAATGTGATCGTTCGTGAGGCGCCCGGCCGGGGCGCGGCGGGCGCGCCTTGATTTCGGCGGGTCCGCGTGAGAAATAGGGGGCCATGACACGCTCGCCCTTCCGTGACCGCCGCCTGCTGCCCGCCCTTGCCCTGCTGTTCGGCCTGGCGCTGGCCGGCTGCGCGGGGAAAGAGGACGAGTATGTCGAGCGGCCGGTCGAGACCATCTACAACCAGGCCATGGACCTGCTGGCCAACGGCGAGTACGAGCGCGCGGCGCGCGCCTTCGACGAGGTGGAGCGCCAGCATCCCTATTCCGTCTGGGCCTCGAAGGCGCAGCTCATGGCCGCCTTCTCCCATTACCAGGCGCGCCGCTACGACGAGGCGATCCTGGCGGCGGAACGTTTCAAGCAGCTCCATCCGGGCAACCGCGACATCGCCTATGCCTATTACCTGATCGCCATCAGCTATTACGAGCAGATCGCCGACGTGACGCGCGACCAGAAGATCACCGGCCAGGCGCTGGAGGCGCTGGAGGAAGTGGTGCGGCGCTTCCCGACCAGCGACTATGCCCGCGACGCGCGCCTCAAGATCGACCTGACGCGCGATCATCTCGCCGGCAAGGAAATGACCATCGGCCGCTACTATCTGCGGCGCGAGCAGTATGTGGCGGCGATCAACCGCTTCCGCGCCGTGGTCGAGCAGTACCAGACGACCAGCCATGTCGCCGAGGCGTTGCACCGCCTCACCGAATGCTATCTCGCGCTCGGCATCATCGACGAGGCGCAGACGGCGGCGGCCGTGCTCGGCTTCAACTATCCTGGCAGCGACTGGTATGCCGATTCCTATACGCTGCTCACCGACCGCAAGCTGGTGCCGAACGAGAACAAGCGCTCCTGGATGAGCCGCGCACAGCCCGCGGCCGCGCCGGCACCTGCGGCTGCGCCCGCGCCTGCTCCCGCTCCCGCTCCCCCCAGGTAAGGATGTCCGGCCGATGCTGCTCGGCCTGTCCATTCGCGACATCGTGCTGATCGAGCGCCTCGAACTGCGCTTCCGGGGCGGGCTTTGCGTGCTGACCGGCGAGACCGGCGCCGGCAAGTCGATCCTGCTCGATGCGCTGAGCCTGGCGCTTGGCGGCCGCGGCGATGCACAACTCGTCCGTCACGGCGCCGCGCAGGGCGCCGTCGCCGCTACGTTCGAGACCGGCCGCGATCATCCGGCGCGCGAGATTCTGGTTGAGCAGGGTCTCGACTGGCCGGCGGACGAGCCGCTGGTGCTGCGGCGCGTGCTGCAGGCCGATGGCCGCAGCCGGGCCTTCGTCAACGACCAGCCGGCGAGCGTGGCGCTGCTGCGCCGATTGGGCCAGACCCTGGTCGAACTGCATGGCCAGGGCGCGGAACAGGGCCTGCTCGATCCGGCCCAGCATCGCGTGCTGCTCGATGCCTTCGGCGGGCTTGGCGACGACCTGGCGGAATTGCGGCGGCGCCACGAGGCGCGCCGCGCCGCCCGCGAGGCCGTGATGGACGCCGAGCGCGCCCTTGCCGAGGCGCGCCGCGACGAGGATTACCTGCGCTTCGTGCTCGCCGAACTCGACCGGCTTGCGCCCGAGGCGGGCGAAGAGGCGAAGCTCGCCGACGAGCGCGCCTTCCTCATGCAGACCGAGAAGCTGGCGCAGGCCTTCCACGACGCCACGCAGCATCTGAACGAGGGCGGCGCGGTGCAGAGCCGGATCGGCGCGGCGCGGCGCGCGGTGGAACGGGTGGCGGAGCGCGCCGGCGAGCGGGTCGCGGCGCTGCTTGCTGCCTTCGAGCGGACCGAGGCGGAGCTGGCCGAACTGCTGGCGAGCCTCGATGAGACCTCGCGCCTGCTCGATCTCGATCCGGCGCGGCTCGAGAAGGTCGAGGAGCGGCTGTTCGCGCTGCGCGCCGCCGCCCGCAAGCATGGCTGCGGCGTCGACGAGCTGCCGGCACGGCGCGAGGACTTCGCCCGCCGCCTTTCCGCCATCGAGACCGGCGATGCCGATCTCGGCCGCCTCGGCGGCGCGCGCGCGGCCGCCGAGGCGGCTTACGCGGAGGCGGCGAACGCGCTCGGCGCGGCGCGGCGCAAGGCGGCGGCGCGGCTCGACCGGCTGGTCGGCGCGGAACTCGAGCCGCTGCGCCTCGGCGCGGCACGCTTTCGCACCGAGATCGCCCCGCTGCCGCCGGAAGAGGCGGGGCCGGACGGCACCGAGCGCGTGGTCTTCCAGGTGGCGACCAATGCCGGCGCGCCGTTCGCGCCGCTGGCGAAGATCGCCTCCGGCGGCGAGCTTTCGCGCTTCATGCTGGCGCTGCGCGTCGTTCTGGCGCGCCAGGGCAGGGCCGGCACGCTGGTCTTCGACGAGGTCGATCACGGCATCGGCGGTGCCACGGCGGATGCGGTGGGCGAGCGGCTGACGCGCCTCGCCGCCGAGCGGCAGGTGCTGGTCGTCACCCATTCGCCGCAGGTGGCCGCGCGCGGCGGGCATCATTTCCGCATCGCCAAGAGCGCCGCCGGCAATGGCCGCAGGGCCGCCACGTCGGTCAGCGTCGAGGAACTCTCGCAGGCGGCGCGCCGCGAGGAGATCGCGCGCATGCTGGCTGGTGCCACGGTGACCGATGAGGCGCGCGCCGCCGCCCTTTCGCTGATCGAGGGGCGCGGCGCATGAGCAAGGCGCGGGAGGCCGTGCGCGAGCATGCGGCGCTGGTCAAGGAGATCCGCCAGCACGACCGCCTCTATTACGAGCTGAGCCAGCCGAGCATCTCCGATGCGGAGTACGACGCGCTGTTCCAGCGCCTGAAGGAGATCGAGGCGGCGCATCCGGAGCTGGCCACGCCCGACAGTCCGACGCAGCGCGTCGGCGGGCGGGCGGCGGAAGGTTTCGCCAAGTCGCGCCATCTGCGGCCGATGCTCTCGCTCGACAACGCCTTCGAGGAGGCGGACGTGATCGAGTTCGACCGGCGCATCCGCCGCTTCCTCCGGCTGGCCGAGGACGAGGCGATCGCCTATACCGCCGAGCCGAAGATCGACGGCCTCTCCGCCAACCTGCTCTATCGCCGGGGCGAGCTTGCGGGCGGGGCCACGCGCGGCGACGGGATGGTGGGCGAGGATGTGACGCAGAACATGCGCACCATCGCCGACATCCCGCGGCGCCTGCAGGGCAAGGACGTGCCGGAACTGATCGAGATCCGCGGCGAGGTCTATATGAGCCATGCGGAATTCGAGCGGCTGAACGCCGAACAGGAAGCGGCGGGCAAGCCTGTTTATGTCAACCCCCGCAATGCGGCGGCCGGCAGCCTGCGCCAGCTCGACCCTGCGGTGACGGCGAAGCGGAAGCTGCATTTCTTCGCCTATGGCTGGGGCGAGGCGTCGGCGGTGCCGGCGCCGACGCAGTGGGGGATGCTGGATCTGCTGAAGCGCTTCGGCCTGCCGACCAATCCGCTCGGCCGGCGCGTCGGCGGCGTGGCGGAGGCGATCGCCTTCTATCGCGAGATCGAGGCCGGGCGCGGGCGGCTCGGCTACGACATCGACGGCATCGTCTACAAGGTGGACCGGCTCGACTGGCAGGAGCGGCTGGGCTTCGTCAGCCGCAATCCGCGCTGGGCCATCGCGCACAAGTTCCGCGCCGAACAGGCGGAGACCGAACTGCTCGGCATCGACATCCAGGTCGGGCGGACCGGGGCGCTGACGCCGGTGGCGCGGCTGAAGCCCGTCTTCGTCGGCGGCGTCTCGGTCTCGAATGCGACCTTGCATAACGAGGACGAGATCCACCGCAAGGACATCCGCGTCGGCGACAGGGTCGTCATCCAGCGCGCCGGCGACGTGATCCCGCAGGTGGTGCGGGTCTTGACGGACAAGCGCCCGCGCGGTGCGGTTCCCTTCGTCTTTCCCGAACGCTGCCCCGCCTGCGGCAGCCATGCGGTGCGCGAGGTCAATCCGCGCACCGGACGGGCCGACGCGGTGCGCCGCTGCACCGGCGGCCTGGTCTGTCCGGCCCAGGCGGTGGAGCGGCTGCGCCATTTCGTGCAGCGCGATGCCTTCGACATCGAGGGGCTGGGCGAGAAGCAGATCCAGGCGCTCTACGACTGGGGCGTCGTCATGCAGCCGGCTGACCTCTTCACCCTGGCGGAGCGCAACCGCCGCGCCCATCCGCCGCTGCAGGAGCGCGAGGGCTGGGGCGAGGTCTCGGTCGCCAACCTTCTCGCCGCCATCGAGGCGCGCCGCGAGATCGGGCTGGATCGCTTCATCCATGCGCTGGGCATCCGGCATGTCGGCCAGGCGACGGCGCGGCTGCTGGCGCAGAATTACGGCTCGGTGCGGCACTGGCTGGCCAGCATGAAGGCCGCCGCCGACCACGACGGCGAGGCCTGGAGCGAACTCAACGCCATCGACGGCATCGGCGAGGTGATGGCGGAAGCCATCGTCGATTTCTGCATCGAGCCGCACAACCTGCGCGCCATCGAGGCGCTTTTGGCCCAGATTCGCGTCGCGGATTTCGAGAAGCCGGCGACCGGCGCCTCGAAGGTGGCCGGCCTCACCGTGGTCTTTACCGGCACGCTCGAGACCATGACGCGCGACGAGGCGAAGGCGCGCGCGCAGGCGCTCGGCGCGAAGGTGGCCGGCTCGGTCTCGAAGAAGACCGATTACGTGGTGGCCGGCGCCGATGCCGGATCCAAGCTCGCCAAGGCACGGGAGGCGGGCGTCAAGGTGCTGAGCGAGCGGGAATGGCTCGATCTGATCGGTGCGTGAGCATGGGAAGGAGGCGGCGATGACGGCAACGCAGAAGGAGAAGGCGGAACGCTTCCGCGCCCTGCACGAGGGGCCGGGTGCCTTCCTGATCGGCAATTGCTGGGATGCCGGCTCGGCGCGCATCCTGGCCGGGCTCGGCTTCCCGGCCATCGCCACATCGAGCGGCGCCTTCGCCGGCACGCTCGGCCGGCGCGACGGACGGGTGAGCCGGGAGGAGGCGCTGGCCCATTGCCGGGCGGTGGTGGAAGCGGTCGATCTGCCGGTCTCCGCCGATCTCGAGAACGGCTTCGGCCATGCCCCCGATTTCGCCGCCGAGACGGTGCGGCTCGCCGCCGAAGCCGGCCTCGCCGGCTGCTCGATCGAGGATGCGACCGGCGATCCGGCGCGACCGCTCTATGGTTTCGAGGAGGCGCTGGCGCGCATCGAGGCGGCGGTCAGGGCGGCGCGCGCGCTGGCCTTGCCCTTCACCCTGACGGCGCGGACCGAGAACTTCCTGCGCGGCAACCCGGACCTCGCCGATACCATCCGGCGGCTCAAGGCATTTGCCGATGCCGGGGCGGACGTGGTGATGGCGCCGGGCCTGCCCGATCTGGATGCGGTGCGCGCGGTCTGCCAGGCGGTGGGCAAGCCCGTCAACTTCATGGTCGGCATTCCCGGCCGCTCCTTCAGCCTTGCCGAGCTGCAGGCGGCCGGCGTGCGCCGCGTCAGCCTGGCGACCGCGCTCTACCGCGCCGCCATGACCGGGCTGGTGGAGGCGGCGCGCGAGGCGCGCGATGAGGGCACGTTCGGTTTCGTCGAGCGCGCCATCCCGACCCGGGAACTCGCCGGCTTCATGGCGGGGTGAGCGGGCGCGAGAAATCGTTCAGGCAAATCCGAGGAAAAGTGCCAGCGAACGCTCGACGGCCTGCATCGTGCCGGCATCGATCTGCCCGAAAGGCTTGCCGATCCGCTCGCGGCGGACGGTCATGGCCTTGTCGACCATGATCTGGGAGCGGGCACGCAGTCCGTTGGCCGGACTGGGCGCGACATCGACACGGATCAGCGGCGCATCGACCAAGGTGCTGGAAAGCAGCAGCAGCGTGAGCGTCGCCGAACCCGCGAACTGGTCGGCCTGAATGACCAGCGCGGGGCGCGGCTTGCCGAAGTCGCCCGGCAAGGCTACCGGAACCAGATCGCCGCGCTTCACTCTCTGTCCGTGCCGGCAATGTCCTGAAGGGCGAGATCGAGGAAGTCGAGGGCGCGGCGTTCGGCACGGTCGGCACGCGCCACCCGACGGGCCTGCCGCCGGCATTCCTCCACGAAGCCCGGCCGGCGGGTATCGGGTAGCCAGAGCTGCACCGGCCGCAAACCCGCCGCCTTCTGCGTGGCGCGGTGGCGCCGCACGCGCGCCTTTACCGGCTCGGCCATCGAAGTCTCCTGGACCAGATCGTTACATGTAACATATCCCGCCGGATGCGGAAGTCAATGGTCCGGCCGTCAGCCCCGCGCCAGCGGGCGCGTTGCCCGTTCCAGCCAGGACGCGGTCTCGGCGTCGAGCAGCGGCGCGAGGCTGTTGCGCACTTCTTCGTGATAGGCGTCGAGCCAGGCGATCTCCGCTGCCGAAAGCAGGGAGGGTTCGACCAGGGCGAGGTCGATGGGCGCGCGGGTCAGGGTCTCGAAGCCCAGCATGCTGCGCTCGCCGCCCGGCGGCGTCGGCACCTCGCGCACCGCGACCAGGTTCTCGATGCGAATGCCGTAGGCGCCGGTCTTGTAATAGCCGGGCTCGTTGGAGACGATCATGCCCGGGCGCAGCGCCACGTTGTTGGCGACCTTGGCGATCCGCTGCGGCCCCTCATGGACCGAGAGATAGGCGCCGACGCCATGGCCGGTGCCGTGGTCGTAGTCGAGGCCCGCCTGCCAGAGCGCATGGCGCGCCAGCGCATCGAGCTGGCTGCCCGTGGTGCCCACCGGAAAGATGCAGGCGGCGAGCGCGATATGGCCCTTGAGCACGCGGGTGAAGCGATCGCGCATCTCCGCCGTCGGCGTGCCGATGGCGAGGGTGCGGGTGATGTCGGTTGTGGCGTCGAGATACTGGGCGCCGGAATCGACGAGATAGAGGCTGCCCGGTTCGAGCCGGCGGTTGCTGCGGGCATTGACCCGGTAATGCACGATGGCCCCGTTTGGCCCGGCGCCGGAAATGGTGCTGAAAGAGAGGTCGCGGAACAGTTCGTTCTCGCGCCGGAAGCGCGCGAGCTGGCGCGCCGCGCCGATCTCGTCCACCTGGCCGCCCGGCGCCTCGCGGGCAAGCCAGGCGAGGAACCTCGTCACCGCGCGGCCATCGCGCAGATGGGCGCGGCGGCTGCCCTCGAGTTCGGTCGGGTTCTTGCACGCCTTGACCAGCAGGCAGGGATCTTCCCCGCGCAGGATGCGCGCGCCGGCCGCTTCCAGCCGCTGGAAGACCCAGGCGGCGGCGCTGCCCGGATCGGCCTGCACGGCGAGCCCGGCCCGCCCCAGCCGGTCGAGCGCCGCGCCGAAGGCGGCGGGCTCGCCCAGCGCCACGCCGTTGCCGAGATGGGCGCGCGTCTCGGGCAGGAGCTTGCGCGGGTCGATGAACAGCTCGACCGTGCCGTCGGCCATGAGGATGGCGAAGCTGAGCGGCAGGGGCGTGTGCGGCACGTCGCCGCCGCGCAGGTTGAGCAGCCAGGCGATCGATTCGGGAAGCGTCAGCACCTGCGCCGCCGCGCCGCGCTCGCGCAGGGTGGCGGCGATGCGCGCGCGTTTGGCCTCGGCGCTCTCGCCGGCATATTCGAGCGGCTGGGGCACGGCGGGTGAAAGCGGCGCCGGCGGCTGACCGGGCCAGACCGCATCGAGCGGATTGTCCGCGACCGCGACCAGTTCCGCGCCCGCCTTCTCGCAGGCCGCCCGCATGCGCCCAACGCCATCGACGGTGTGCAGCCAGGGATCGTAGGCGAAGCGCTGGCCGGGCCCGAGCGCCCCGGCGAGCCAGTCGAAGGGCGGTTCCTCGACGATGTGATGGGTCGTGAAATGCGCGCCGTCCACCTGCTCGCGGACCTGCAGCGTGTAGCGTCCGTCGGTGAACACGCCGGCGCGCGCCTGGAGCACGATCGCCAGCCCGGCCGAGCCGGTGAAGCCCGTGAGCCAGGCCAGCCGCTGCGCGCCGGGCGGGACGTACTCTCCCTGATGCTCGTCGGTGCGCGGCACGATGAAGCCGTCGAGCCCCCGGCGGCGAAGCTCCTCGCGGAACGGGTCGAGCCGCCTCGCGGCCGCCTTGCCGTCGCTCGTTTCCTCGAACGTCTGGAACATGGAGCGGTGTCTTACGGCCTTGGGCCGCGTCCGGCAATCCCCATGGCTGCCTCGGATTTGTCCATGTTGCGCCGCAATAGGATGCAGGGCATGCAGCCATACGGTGAGATTATGGCAAAGTCCCAAAACGCTCTGGGCAGGGACCGAGCGGGGGTTGGGGACGGAGCGGATAGGCGAATTTGAAGGTGATGTG
>JAHCJR010000098.1 GCA_026126165.1 Alphaproteobacteria bacterium | reverse complement strand
GTCGCTCGTGCGCCGGGCGTCGGCCGCGCCATGGCCGAAAGCGGCGCGCGCAGCGCCGGTTGATCCATTCGCCGGTGGTTCAGGCGCCTTCGCGCCGCCAGGCCCAGAGCAGCGCGCCGAGCAGCAGGATCAGCACCAGGAGTGCGGGCAGCAGCGGAATCTGCGTCACTCCGGTCACCGTATAGGCATCGTGCTGGCGCAGGCCAAGCCAGCCGCGGCCGGCTGCGTCGCGGCCGGCGGCGACACGGCGGATATCGGGCATTGCCTCGGCGAGCCAACGCATGCCTCCGCCCGTCGCCTGCACGCCGGGCGCGAGCAGGTCCTCCGTGGCGCGCATGTCGGCATACTCTTTCGGATTGACCGCGCCGACGGCGGCCAGTGCCGTGCGCGTGCCGTCCGTCATCCGGTAGATGCCGGGCTCGCTGACTCGCAGGCTGCCCAGGGCATGGCCGGCGCCGGTCTCGCGCATTGCCACTTCCTCGGTCTGTCCGCCCGGCTTCGTCACCTGGACCGGGCTCTCGTCCGGTTCGAGCGAGCGGCGCGTGATCTCCAGACGGTTGCCCCTGGCGCGGCCCGACAGGTTGTCCTCGTCGAGTTCCGGTTCCTTCATCAGCCAGTGCGAGACCCGGCGCAGCAGTTCCTGATGCGGGCCGCCGCCCTCGAAGCCGCGCGCCCAGAGCCAGAAATGGTCCGAGAGGATCTGCGCCACGCGTCCCTCGCCGACCCGGTCGAGGATCAGCAGCGGCCGATCGCCATAGCCCGAAAGCAGGGTCTGGCCGCCGCCGGCCTGCACCTCGACCTGGCGGAACCAGCGGCCCCAGAGCGGATCGTCCGCCGCATCGCCGGGCAGGCCGGAACTGACCGGGTGGCGTCGGCCCATCTCGGTCACCTGCGGCTTGAAGCCTTCGACGATGGTGAGGCCCGTCGGCTTGCCCGGCAGCACGTCGATCAGCGCCGTGCGCGCCAGGCTGAGCGGCGTCGCATAGGCGGGGCCGGAGGCTTCGAGCAGCGCGCCGCCGCGCGCGACATAGCGGGCGATGTTCTCGAAATAGGCGTTCGGCAGCACGCCGCGCCGGCGGTAGCGGTCGAAGATGATGAGGTGGAATTCATCGAGCTTGATCTCGAACAGTTCGCGGATCGGGAAGGCGATCAGCGAGAGTTCGCGGATCGGCGTGCCGTCCTGCTTTTCCGGCGGACGCAGGATGGTGAAGTGCACGAGATCGACCGCCGCATCGGCCTTCAGCAGGTTGCGCCAGGTGCGCTCGCCCGCATGTGGCTCGCCCGAGATCAGCAGCACGCGCAGCCGGTCGCGCACGCCATTGACCACCACGGCGGCGCGATTGTTGAGCAGGGTCAGTTCGTTCTGGCCCGGTTCCGCCTCCATCTCGACGATGGTCGGGCCGGCATGGGATAGATCGAACTGCACCACGCGGCTGACGCCGACCTGCATCTGGATGCGGCGGGTCTCGCCATTGTCGACGCGCACGCTGACCGTGACCGGCTGGCCGGCCGCACCCGGATCCTCGACCCGGATGGTGAGTTGCTGGGGCTGGCCGACGATGCCGTAGGAGGGGGCCTGTTCGAGGATCAGCCGGCGATCGCGTTCGTTGCGTTCGCCGACGATGAGGGCATGCAGCGGCCCGCCCAGCCGCTCGGCCGCCTCCGCCGCCGGCGCGTCATGCACCTGACCGTCGGTGACAAGGATGACGCCCGCTACCCGCTCGCGCGGCGTGTCGAAGAGCGCCTGTTCCACCGCCTGGAAAAGCCGTGTCCCCTCGTCGGCCGGGTCCTCCTCGCCCTCGCGCGGTCCGCCGGCGCGCACGACGCGCAGCTCGATATTGGCCAGGCGGGAGACGCGCTCGCGCAGATGCGCCTCCGCCGCCGCCGCGCGCGCGCGCCGTTCGCCGATATTCATGCTTGGGCTCTCGTCGATCACCGCCACCGCGACATCGCCGAGCGGCTGGCGCTCCTCCTCGACCAGCGAAGGATTGAGAAGGGCGAGGATGCCGAGAGCGAGGAAGGCGCCGCGCGCCATGGCGCCGCGGGCGCGGCGGAACAGCGCGAAAAGCACGAGGAGGGCGCCCAGCGCGCCGAGCCCGCCGATCAGCCAGAGCGGCAGCGCCGGATCCCAGACGATGCCGGCGAGCGCCTTCATTGGCCGAGTCGCTCCAGCAGCGCGGGGATATGCACCTGATCGGCCTTGTAGTTGCCGGTAAGCGTGTACATGACCAGGTTGATGCCGAACCGGTAGGCGAATTCGCGCTGCTGCTGGCCGCCCGGCACGGTGGCGGCGATCGGGCGGCCCTGCTCGTTCACCGCCCAGGCCGCGGCCCAGTCATTGCCGCCGATCACCAGGGACGAGACGCCGTCGTTCGAGCCGCCGGCATGGCGTTCCACCCAGACCTGACCTCCGGACCAGCGTCCGGGGAAGTCGCGCATCAGATAGAAGGCCTTGGTGAGGATATGATCCTCCGGCACGGGGATCAGGGGCGGCAGGTCGAGGCGGGCGAGGAGCTGGCGCAGGCGCTGCATCGATGGCGTGACGCGGCCGCCACCGAAACTGCCGCCGAGGTCCTGATCGCGCGTGTCGAACAGGATGGTGCCGCCGGTCTTCATGAAACTGTCCAGCTTGGCCAGTGCCGCCGGCGACAGGAGCTGCTGCTCCGGCGTCACCGGCCAGTAGATGAGGGGAAAGAACAGGATGTCGTCGCGCTCGATATCGACGCCAAGCGGATCGCCGGGCTCGACCGAGGTCCGGTTGGCGAGGGCGCGCGAGAGACCGGCCAGGCCGGCACGGCTCATCGCATCGACCTCGCCATTTCCGGTCAGGACGTAGGCGAGGCGGAATTCCAGGCTGGCGGCGAGGGCATAGGCATCGCGCGAGCCGCCTTGTGCCTCGGCCCGGTCCGGCGTCGCGGTCGGCACGAGAAACAGGCCGAGCAGCAGGGCGGCGGATGCGCGCCGCGCCAGCGTGAAATGCCCGCGCAGGATCATCGAGATCACGAGATCGAGGATACCGAGCGCAATGGCCAGTGCCAACAGCCATGGCAGCAAGTCGAGTTCGTCGCCGCCGCTCCATTCGCGCAGTTCGATGCCGGAGGGCATCGCCGGCAGCGGCTGCAACTCGCTCCAGCCCTGGGTCAGGTTGAGCGTGTGGCGCAGATCCTCCGAGCCGTAGAAACCCGGCGGATGGCGCGGCCCGGCCTTGGCTTTGCCGATCTCGGCGGCGGCGATCGGCTGCGCCGCGCCGGAGGGCGCCACCTGCCGGCCGAAGCCATCGAGCAGCGAAAGCGGCGGCAGGATGCCGCTGCCGGCGCCCTCGCCGGCGGCCACACCCTGGCTCATCTCCACCAGCCGCCGCAGCATCTCGACGAACAGCCCCGATAGCGAGAGGTTGGACCATTGCGTGTTCGCCGTGGTGTGGAAGAGCACGATCCAGCCCTCGCCGCGACGCTCGGCGGTCACCAGCGGCGTGCCGTCCACCAGACGCGCCCAGGTGCGTTCGGGCAGTTCGAGCGAGGGTTCCGCCAGCACCTGCTGGTTCACCAGCACGTCTTCGGGAATGGCGAGGCCGCGGAAGGGGCTCTGCTCGGCGAAGGGGCTGAGGCGCGCCGGTTGTTCCCAGGAGAGCACGCCGCCCAGGGCACGGCCGCCCGCGCGCAGGCGGACCGGCACCAGATCGTCGCTCGATTCGGCGATCTTCGGTCCGGCGAAGCGCACGAGCATGCCGCCGCGATTGACCCAGCCTTCAAGCTGGCTGCGCTCTTCGCCCACCACCTGCCCGACATCGGCCAGCACGATGACCGCCAGCTCGCGCGCCAGCAATTCGCCGATGCGCGCCTGGCGCACCTCGGCAAAGGGCTGCAGCGCGCGGTCGAGATAGTAAAGGTCGGAGAGCAGTGGCTGGTTCGTTTCCAGCGCGCCGCCGGAGGCAAGCCCGACCGGACGGCGGCGGAAGCGTTCGTCGAGCAGCACGACGGCGCCGGCGCTGGCCACGTTCTCGAGTTCGAGCCGGTTGACCCGGTTGCGGATCTCGCTGGGCAGTTCCAGCAGCAACTCGGCCTGCCGCTGATCGGCGGCGAAGGCGATGCGTTCGCGGCCGAGCAGGCGGTTCTGTTCGCCGAGCGCCCGCAGCCAGTAGGCACTCTCGCCGGCCGCCTCCGGCCGCAGCGCGCGCACCTTGAGGCCGCGCGTGTCTGTCACCGGCGGCAGGAGGGCAGGCGTCGCCTCGCCGCCATCCTGCTTGAGGACGCTGACCGGCCCGAACCATTGCAGCCGCTCCGCCAGCGCCACCGCGCGTTCGTCGCCGAGGCCGTCGGTCAGCCAGATCGTCTCCGCGCCGTCCGGCAAGGTCAGATCGAGGATCGAAGCGAGCGCCGCGGCCCGGTCGCTCTCCCAGGGCTTTGGCCGCAGCGCCGCCACCAGGCTGCGCGCTTCCGCCGCCGTCATCAGCCGGCTCGGGCGCACCGGATCGCCGGAGGCCGGCGGGGCGGTGGCGAGCAGCAGTACCGGACGCTGGTCGCGTTCGGCCTGGTCGAGCAGGTCGCCCATCACGTCGGTTCGCTTCTTCCAGTGCGCCGCCGCCGCCCAGCCGTCATCGACGACAATGACAACCGGGCCGGTGCCGGAAAGACGCGCTCCCGGATTGAGCAGCGGCCGTGCCAGGGCCGCGATGACGATGGCAGCAATGAACAGGCGCAGCAGCAGCAGCCAGAGCGGGGTATGGGCCGGCGTCTCCTCCTTTGGCCGCAGATCGAAAAGCAGGCGGATCGGCGGAAAGGCGATGCGGCTCGGCGCAGGTGGCGTGATGCGCAGCAGCCACCAGATGACCGGCAGCGTGAGCAGGGCCAGCAGGATCCAGGGATTGAGGAAGGCGAGGGCGCCAAGATCGAGCACGGCGGACCTCACCAGTCCCGGCCGCCCGAAAGGGCGGCATAGAGCGCGAGCAATGCTGTCTGGGGCGGCCGGTCGGTCCGGTGGGAGAGGTAGGACCAGCCGGTGCGCCGGCAGATCGCCGCCAGCGCGCGCCGCCGATCGGCGAGGCGGCGCTCGTAATCCTCGCGCAGCGTCTCGACCCGCCCGATGATCAGGCTCCCCTCGCCCTCCAGCCCCTCGAAGCGGGTCCGCCCGGAGAAGGGAAAGTCCTCCTCCGACGGATCGAGCACCTGCATCAATGCGCCCTTGACGCCACCGGCGGCGAGCCGCCGGACGAGGCTTTCGGTCTCTTCCGCCGGGCTCAGGAAGTCGCCGAACAGCACGACCTGGGCGAAGCGGGGCAGTTCTGTGCGCTCGGGCAGGCTCGGGCCCTCGCGCGCGGCAAAGCGGGTGATGTGCTGCGCCAGGCGTTCGATGGTCGCCCGGCCCGTGGTCGGGAGCTGCTTCTCGTCGAGCAGCGCCACGCGCTCGCCGCCTCGGATCAGCAAGGTCGCCAGGGCGAGCAGCAGCAACTCCGCACGCTCGCGCTTGGTTTGCTCGACGCCGCGCGAGCGATAGGTCATGGACGGCGAGGCGTCGCGCCACAACCAGACGCTTTCCGCAGCCTCCCACTCGTTCTGGCGGACGAACAGGCTCTGGCGCTTGCCCGACTGGCGCCAGTCGACCTGCGAGGGCGCATCGCCCTGCTCGAAGCGGCGGAATTGCCAGAAAGTCTCGCCCTGGCCGACGCGGCGGCGCCCATGCACGCCCTGGGCGACCGTCGCCGCGACCCGTTCCGCCGCCACCATCAGCGGCGGCACCGCCGCGGCAAGCTGTTCGGCCCTCTGCCGCAGGCCCCGGCCGGTGCTGGGAACGGGGCTCGCCACAATCATCTCAGCCGAGCGGCTTGAGCAGATGGCCGATCACTTCCGTGATGTTGATGCCATCGGCGCGCGCCGCGAAGTTCAGCGCCATGCGATGGCGCAGCACGGGAGGTGCCAGCGCCACCACGTCGTCGACCGAGGGCGCGAGGCGCCCGTCCATCAGGGCGCGGGCGCGCACTGCCAGCATCAGTGCCTGACTGGCGCGCGGCCCGGGACCCCAGGCGACGTGGCGCGAGACCATTTCATCGTCGCTCTCGTCCGGCCGGCCGGCGCGCACCAGCTTCAGGATCGCCTCGACCACGCTCTCGCCGACGGGCATGCGGCGGACCAGACGCTGCGCCGCCATCAGTTCGGCGGCCGTCAGCACCGCCTGCGGCTGCTGCTCTTCCGCGCCGGTGGTGGCGAGCAGCATGCGCCGCTCGGCCTCCAGGTCGGGATAGCCGACATCGATCTGGATCAGGAAACGGTCGAGCTGCGCTTCCGGCAGGGGATAGGTCCCTTCCTGCTCCAGCGGGTTCTGCGTCGCCAGGACATGGAAGGGGGCAGGCAGCGAATGACCGTGCCCGGCCACCGAAACATGCTTCTCCTGCATGGCCTGGAGCAGCGCCGACTGGGTGCGCGGGCTGGCGCGGTTGATTTCGTCCGCCATCAGGAGCTGGCAGAAGACCGGACCCGGGATGAAGCGGAAGGAGCGGCGCCCCTGCTCGGTCTCCTCGAGCACTTCGGAGCCGAGGATGTCGGCGGGCATCAGGTCGGGTGTGAACTGGACCCGCTTGTCGTCCAGTCCGAGGACGGTGCCGAGGGTCTCGACGAGCTTGGTCTTGGCCAGGCCCGGCACGCCGATGAGCAGGGCATGGCCGCCCGCCAGGATGGCGCAGAGCGCCTCGTCGATGACCTGATGCTGGCCGAAGATGACCCGGCCGATCTGCTCGCGCACCGCGGCGACCCGCGCGCCGACAGTCTCGATGTCCTGAACAAGCGTGTCTGGCGCTTCGCCGATGGTCTGCATTGCAAGCCTATATTGTTCTGCGCTGCACAAAGCCAAGCCCGCAAAGGCTAGCGGCATCTTGCGCGCCGTTCCATGAGAATCCAGATATGATGCGCAAGCGAGGTCTGTCCAGATGAGTACGGGAATCCAGTCCGATCCAATGGCGCTGATCGCCGCCCTCAAGGGGCGCCGAAAGCCGCCCGTGCATCTGTGGACTCCGGATTTCTGCGGCGATATCGACATGCGAATCGCGCGGGACGGCACGTGGTATTACATGGGCTCGCCGATCGGCCGGCCGGCGATGGTCCAGCTCTTTTCCAGTGTGCTCAGGCTGGAAGACGGGAAGTTCTTCCTCGTGACGCCGGTGGAGAAGCTCGGCATCCGCGTCGACGATGCCCCCTTCGTGGCCGTCGAGATGGTGGTGGAGGGGTCCGGGCGCGGCCAGACGCTCTCCTTCCGTACCAATGTCGAGGACGCGGTGAGCGCCGATGCCTCTCACCCGATCCGGGTAAGTATCGATACGGAAACCGGGGAGCCCTCACCCTATGTCATGGTGCGCGACGGGCTGGAGGCGCTCATCGCCCGTCCGGTTTTCTATGACCTCGTCGAGCTGGCCGTCGAGGAGGCCGGCGAGGGAGGCACGCGGCTCGGCGTCTGGAGCGGCGGCCGGTTCTTTCCCATCGACGGCGCCGCGGCCGGGGAGTGAGGGATGCGCGAGCTGATCATCCGCTGCCTGCAGCAGCCGCGCGCCCGCCCGCGCGGCGATCACGAACTCAATCCGGGTCTCGTCCTGCCGGCCGGTGCGCCGCTGCGGCCTGCGGCGGTGCTGGTCCCGCTGGTCGAGCGGTCCGATGGTCTCCGGGTCCTGCTGACCCGGCGCACCGAGGCGCTGCGCCATCATGCCGGCCAGATCAGCTTTCCGGGCGGGCGGGTCGAACCGACGGATGCCACGCCGGTGGATTGCGCGCTGCGCGAAACGGAAGAGGAAGTTGGCCTGCGCCGCGAACATGTGTCGGTTGCCGGCGAACTCGACCCTTACGTCACCGGCACGGGCTTTCGCATCTCCCCGGTGGTCGGCTTCGTGCGACCGGATTTCACCCTTGCCATCGACCAGCGCGAGGTGGCGGAGGCATTCGAGGTGCCGCTCACCTTCGTGCTCGACCCGTCCAACCACAAGCGCCATTCCGGGCACTTCCGGGGCCAGGAGCGGCAGTGGTGGGCCATGCCTTACGGCGAGTATTACATCTGGGGCGCCACCGCCGGCATGCTCGTCAACCTGTATGAACGGGTGAACGGCCGATGACGCGCTATCTGTTGCAGGCGCTGCTCTTCCTCGTGCCGTTCCTTGTCTACTTTGGTTATCTGTTGCTGTTGCGCCGGGGCGAGGAACGCGGCTGGAACACCGCGCCATGGACGTGGCTTGCCGTCTCCGGCCTGCTGCTGGTCGCCGGCTCCTTCCTCGTGCTTGGCCTGATCGACGACAGCCGGCCCGGCCAGTATGTGCCGCCCCGCTATATCGACGGGAAGCTGCTGCCCGCCGAGACGCGGTGAGGTGGCTGCAGTGAAGCCCGCGACGCGCATCGAGCCCCCGCCCTGGATGAGCGCGCCCGAGACCGAGGCCGTGCTCGCCGCGCTCGGCGCCGGCGGGGTGCGGGCGCGCTTCGTCGGCGGCTGCGTGCGCGATGCCCTGCTCGGCCGCAGCGTGAAGGATATCGACCTCGCCACGCCGGAGCCGCCGGAGACGGTCCTGCGACGGCTGAAGTCGGCCGGGCTGGGCGCGCTGCCGACCGGCATCGACCATGGCACGGTGACCGCCATCTCCGGCGGCCGTCCCTTCGAGGTGACGACGCTGCGCCGCGACGAAGAGACGTTCGGCCGGCATGCCCGCGTGGCCTTCACCGATGACTGGGCGGCCGACGCGGCGCGGCGCGACTTCACCATGAATGCCATGTACGCGGACCCGGACGGGACGATCTACGACCCGACCGGCGGACTCGCCGATCTGGAGGCCGGCCGCGTGCGCTTCGTCGGCGATCCGGCAGGCCGCATCGAGGAGGATGCGCTGCGGCTGCTGCGCTTCTTCCGCTTTCATGCCCATTACGGCCGCGGCGATGCTGACCGGGCCGCCGCCGCCGCCGCCGCGGCGGCCGCGCCGCGGCTTGCCATCCTGTCCGGGGAGCGGCTGTGGGCGGAAACCCATCGCCTGCTCGCCGCACCCGATCCGGTGCCGGTCCTCCGCCTCATGGAGCGCCTTGGCATCCTCGCCCATCTCATGGCCGAGGCGCGGCCCGACTTCGCCGCGCTCTCGCGCCTCGTCGGCATCGAACAGGCGCGGGGCGAGGCCGACCCGCTCCGCCGCCTGTGCCTGCTGTTGCCGCATGCGGCAAGCGAGGGCTTCGCCGGGCGGTTCCGGCTCTCCCGGCGCGATGCCGAGCGGCTGAACATGCTTACCCGACCGACGGAGATCGCCTGGACCTTCGATGCGGCCATGCGGGCGGCGATCTATCGCGAGGGGCAAGTGGCGATGCGCGAGCGCGCGCTACTCGCCTGGGCGCGCGCGGAGCCCGGCGCGATGGCGGACTGGCCGGACCTCATTCGCCGGATCGAGGAATGGTCGCCGCCGCGCCTGCCGGTTTCGGGCGCCGACGTCCTGGCGCTCGGCGTTCCTTCGGGCCCGGAACTGGGCCGCCTGCTGCGCGCGGTGGAGGCCCACTGGATCGCCAACGATTTTCGCGACGAAAGGCCGGCGCTTCTCGCCGAACTGAAACGCCGCGCCACTGCGGCGAGCGACCGGGGCTACTGATTGGCGACCTTGACCAGCCGGCCCTTCGCGTCGCGCTGTTTCTCGCCGTCGCGGAAACGGCTGAAACTCAGCTCCATGATGCCGCCGGTCAGGGTGCGGTTGTAGACCTGCAGCTCATAGCCGCCATCCTCGCCGATGGCGATCTGCGTGACCGAGAGCGTGTTGCCGCGGATCGCCGCCCAGGCGTAAGGCGCCTCGATCGGGTCGGCCGGGTTCGCCTGGCGCCAGACGTTGGGACGGCCGGCGGGAAGGAAGGTGATCTCGCTCGACTTGCGCTCGATGCGCGGATTGCGCGGGTCGCCGCGCTGGCGGGTCACCGTGGTCCAGGCGATACGGAAGCCGCCGCTCTCCGCCGGCTGGATGGACACGTCGAGATCGCGCGCGGTGAGCTGGAAATAGATGCTGGTCTCCGATTCGGAGATCGCGTTGCCGGACCAGCGGCCGAAAAAGGCGCCGAGCGGGGCATCGCGCACCTGGCGGCCCTGGGCGAGCGCCGTCTCGCCGACGACGATGACGAAGGCGAGCGCCAGCAAAAGGCGCGCGGCGGACCGAATCAAGCGTTGCGAGATCATGCCAGCATCCCGGACTTGGCGTCGCCCGACGCGGCGACCTGCGCTTCAGTCTAGAGCCTTTCATCGTGGGCTGGAATCGTTCTGACGTGGCGGAATTGGGGCGTGGCGAGGAAGCTGACGCA
>JAHCJR010000097.1 GCA_026126165.1 Alphaproteobacteria bacterium | reverse complement strand
CGCGATTATATATTTGAGATAGCCAGTCCCGCCGGAATGCCCTGTGCCGCAGTTGCTAGGTGATCGCTTGGGCTACGACATCAACCGTATTTCTGACGGAATGGCTGAGCTTGCGCAGCGTTGGAAGGACGGGCTCAGTTGGAAAACCCTGGACGTTGCCAAAGACTATGCCGCAGGTCGGCTTGCGGTCGCGGTCCATTTCCAAAGTCATGCCGGGGCTAAGCCGGAGATCGGTAGCGGAATTGGATATGCTTACATTCTCCATCGCGAGAAGGACCGACCCGTCACGCGACCTGACCAGCATACGTGGGACATGCGTGACGCGGAATGTTGGAGTAAGGGCAGCGTGCTTCTCCGCATTGTCGAGTTTCGTCAGCCAGTAGAGAGATTCCCCCTTCCCGGCAGGAAAGACTTCAAGAGCTGTGAGGGCCGCTATTACGACTTGCGAGGGTGTTATTATTCCTTTGCAGGCGGCTTCAAAATTGACCCTGTTGCTGCCGGTCGGGAAGCGGAGATTGCGGTTCTGTGTGCCGCCATCCCGCGTGACCATCTCAGCAGTCATGTGGTCAAGGGCGGTCCGGAGGTTGTGGATAGCGTCGCCTATTGTCAGAGTGACTTGGCTAGGCATCTTGCGGTCGAACGTGACTTCCAGCCTTGGCCTACCATCGCGGTCATGCTCCGTTCGGATGGTGTAGCTTTGGTTTTCGATCAGCGATCTGAACTCCCGGTCAAGATCGCTGATGTGCTGATCGGCCCGTTCGATCTTTAGACGAGCGCTCTCAAATAGCTGTGGTGCCATGCAGAAACCTGAGGCGGAAAGTTCCAAACGAGACGAGGTTCTCAAGCGGATGCTCGAAACCCCGCCGAAGCCGCACAAGCCCAAGGCCGGGGCGAAGAAGCCTAAGCCTAACAAGAAGTAGGCGGGCAGCTCTTCTTCGCTTTCGCTCTCATGCTCGCGAATGCCTTTAGCGCGTAGTCGATCTTTTCTTTCATCGCGCGCCTTAGCCGCTCTTGCTCGGAGGGCGTTAGCATCCTTGCGCCGGCACCGGCATTTGGGGCGGCGGGTGTCGGGTTCTGTTTCTTGGGGTCTTCGGTCATTCCGCGTCTCCGTCCAATGCGCGAGCGACCTCAGCCAGCAGGCGGCAATAGCGCCTGAACTGCGCGCGCGTGATGCGCCTCTTCTTCGGCGTGGAGACGAGTCCGCCGATAGGTCAGGCGCTTGCCGTGGATGCCCTTCAGGGCGAACACCGCGCGCGTCTGGTCGTCCACCTTGCGGTGGGAATAGCGAAAGTCAAACTCGGTCAGATAGCGTTGCAGGTGCTGCTCGCCGCAATGCTGGTAGATGCCGCGCATACCGCGCTTGAAGATCGAGAAGTAACCCTCGACCGTGTTGGTATGGATGGTCTTTCCGCGCTTCCACTCGCCGACACTGTGATTGACGCTATGGTGGCTGCGGAACTCGCGCCCCACGGCCTTGTAGTGGCTGGCCTCGTCGGTGATGAGCTGGGCGCTGCGCCTCACGTTCCTGACCAGAATGGGGCGCAGATCGCGGGCCTTGAGGCTTTTGACGTGGAAGGATCGGGCGCGGCCGTCGCGCTCGACCAGGGTAACGACCTTGTATTTGTCGCCGGTTCCGGCCTTCTTGGCCCAGCCCTTCTCGCTCGTGAACTCGTAGCCTGACGGGCCGGTAAAGGTCTCGTCGGCCTCGACCGGCTGGCCGCCGCCGCCCATTGGCTCCGGATTGGCCTCCTTCATGGCCTCGCGGATGCGGTGGGCCATGAACCACGCGGTCTTGTATGTGACGCCAAGGGTGCGGTGAAGCTGGTGGGCGCTGATGCCCTTCTTGCTCGACGTGAGCAGGTGGGTCGCCAGCAGCCACTTGTGCAGGGGCACATGGGATCGCTCGAACACGGTTCCGACCGTGACCGAGAAATGGCCTCGGCACTCGTTGCACTGGTAGAGACCGGGGCGGTGGGACTTGCCCTTGAGGCGGCGGATGTTCTCCGGCTCGCGGCAATGCGGGCAGACGGGGCCGTTTGGCCAGCGCACGGCCTCAAGATGGGCGCGCGCCGCATCCTCGTCGTTGTAGATCGGCTTGGAGAACTCGGAAGCGGTCATGCAAAACCTCAATTCTGACGATCTGGCCCCGCTGTTGCGGTGTGAAGAACGCGAGATAGTTCAAGGGCGTGTCTTCTGGTCAGCAGAACCCGGAAGCGGAGCGCGCCGAAGCCCAAGACGAGAGTTGTCAAATCCGGGCGCCCTTCAACGTCTGCTAATCCGAATTGTGTCGGTTCTGCCCGTGGGCCTTTGTCGATTGCTCCGGCGATTGCGGGTGGGGCCGTGCCGAGCGCCTTAAGTGCGTCGGTCCATAGATTGGCTATCTTCGCAATGACCCACGAGGACGTTTCCTCGTTCAACGCAAAGCGACACTTCCTGCCATCAGAAAGTTGGCCGACCAGAATGATACTGTCGCCGGAACCCCCTGGGCGCCCATTGAAGCCAACAAGCGTCGGAACATCGCTCATCTCCGCCCCTCCCTGTTGCCGGCGATGATGGGGAATGATGGGTGCTATGTCAAGTATACAATTGCGGGCCCGTCCTGGATCAAAAAAAGAACATGAAGGCGATAACCCAGACTATTCAATGCACTAGATGAAACGCTGCAGGCCGACACAAGATCTGCCGGAACAGGAAAAGAACGAGAGGGGCCGCGCCGCAACATCTTGTGGCTCATTCGTCTTGCCAGAGGGCCTTCAGGCGGATGAATACCGCGCCGGGGCGGCCGCGAGCCTCCACCGACACAAGATGCGGGAGAACGTCCGCGGGGCGACTCGGCCGCGCCCGCAAGGTCTGGTAGGCCGGTCTCCGCGCGGAGGCGCCCCGGCACTGGCAGGCTTGATGCGCAGCCAACCTTTCCTGCCAGCGCGGCGCAGGATCATGGAGAACGAAGCCGAGACGAATCGGCGCGCCTCGCTATATGTTGGGCGCGCTGCTGCCTTCCGGCGGCCGTCAGAGTGAGTCCGCCGCCCATGCCTCCCGCGCCCATCCATCGCACCCGGCCCCCCACGAACTGGACCGAACAGGCGCTCGCCACCGCCCGCCTCGCCGGCCCGGTAATCGTGGCGCGCGCCGGCATGCTGGTTCTGGCCATGGTCGATACGGTGATGACCGGGCGCGCCGGGGCGGAGCAGCTCGCCTATTTCGGCGCCGGCATGGCGGTGCAGATCGCCCTGCTGCTTTTCGGCATCGGCAGCCTGATGGGCACGGGAATCCTGGTGGCGCAGGCCTATGGCGCGGGCGAGCACGAACGCTGCGGCGGCATCTGGCGGGTCGCCCTCGGCCATGCGGTGGTGCTCGGGCTCCTCATGGGCCTCCTCTCGCTGGCCGGAGAGAGTTTCCTCGGCTGGTTCGGCCTGCGCCCCGACCTGGCGCGCGGCGGCGGCGAGGTCCTGGTCATGTTGTCCTGGAGCATGCCGCCGATCCTGGTCTATGTGGCGACCGCCGCCTTTCTCGAGGCGATGGGCCGGCCCAAGCCCGGCATGGTCGTCATGCTGCTCGCCAACCTGGTGAATGTCGGACTGAACTGGCTGCTGATCTACGGCCATGCCGGCCTGCCGGCGCTCGGCGCCAACGGCGCCGCGCTCGCCACCGCCATCGTGCGCTGGATGATGGCGGCGGCGCTGGTCGGCTACTGCCTGCGCCTGCTGCCGGTCCGCGCCACCGCCGGCGTCTTCTTGCCGCTCCCCGACTGGCGCGACATGGGGGTGCGGCTGCGCCGGCTCGGCCTGCCGCTCGGCGTCGCGCAGAGCCTGGAATCGACTGCCTTCATGACGGTCGCGATCTTCGCCGGGCGCATCGGCGAGCAGGCCATGGCCGGCTACCAGATCGCCATCAACCTGATCAGCATGATCTTCATGTGCGCCATCGGCGTTTCGGCGGCGACCGCCGTGCAGGTGGGCCAGGCGGTCGGTCGCGGCGACCGGCGCGGGGTGCATCTGGCCGGCTGGACCGGCGTCGGCCTCGTGCTGCTGGTGATGGCGGGGCTTGGCCTCATGGTCGGGCTCGCCACCGGGCCGGTCGCCGCCTTCTATACGCCCGACCGGGAGGTGCAAGCGATCGCCGCGGCGGCGCTGGCGGTCGGCGTGCTCTTCCTCGTCTTCGACGGTGCGCAGGCGGTGCTGATGGGGGCGGCCCGCGGCACCGGCGATGTGCTGGTGCCGCTCCTGTTGCAGGGCTTCGCCTTCTGGGGCTGCGCGGTGCCGGCGGCCTGGCTGTTCGGCCTGGCGCAGGGCCTGGGGCCCAGTGGCCTCATGCTCGGGCTGTTCGTCGGGGTGGTCGTCTCCTCCCTCACGCTCGCCTGGCGCTTCCGCACCGTCTCGCAGCGCGCGGTGCGCCGCTCGTGAGGCCCTGCCTCGCCACGATTTCGCCATGGGTGCGGTGGAAATATCCGCTTCCAGGCTCTAGAGTCGAGCGACGCGAGGGGAGAACATTGTGACAGCGACGATCGCCCTGGTCGATGACGACCGCAACATCGTGACTTCGGTGACCATCGCGCTCGAAGCGGAAGGCTTCAAGGTGCGCAGTTATGGCGACGGCGCCGAGGCGCTGCGTGCGCTCAGCCAGTCGCCGGCCGACCTGGTGGTGCTCGACATCAAGATGCCGCGCATGGACGGCATGGAGATGCTGGGCAAGCTGCGTCGCGAGTCGGACGTGCCGGTGATCATGCTGACCTCGAAGGACGACGAACTGGACGAGGTGCTCGGACTCAAGATGGGCGCCGACGATTACATCACCAAGCCCTTCTCCCAGCGCCTCCTGATCGAGCGGATCCGCGCCCTGCTGCGCCGCGCCGAACTGGCCCAGGCGGGCGAGCAGGCGCAGGGGCCGAACGAGAAGTCGATCGCCCGCGGCGACCTCGTCATGGATCCAAGCCGGCACTGGTGTTCGTGGAAAGGCACGCCGGTCACCCTCACGGTCACCGAATTCCTCATCCTGCAGGCGCTGGCGCAGCGGCCCGGCCATGTGAAGAGCCGCGACCAGCTCATGGATGCGGCCTACGACGAGAATGTCTACGTGGACGACCGCACCATCGACAGCCATATCAAGCGGCTGCGCAAGAAGCTGAAGGCGGTCGACGACAGCTTCGATTCGATCGAGACCCTCTATGGCGTCGGCTACCGCTTCAAGGAGAGCTGACGCGCCGCATGTCCGAGCCCGCGGCACGGCGCCAGGAAACACCGCCTGACCGGCCCGCGCGGCGCGGCCTGTTCTCGCCGCTCACGCTGCGCATCCTGGCGATCAACGCCATGGCGCCGGCGCTCCTCCTCGCTTCCTTCCTCTATCTCGACTATTACCGCGAAGGACTGATCGCCGCGCGGCTCGACGCCCTCGCCGTGCAGGGGGAACTGATCGCCGGCGCGCTCGGCGAATCGGCGGTCTCGGAGCCGCTGGAGGTCCCGAGCCTCGCCAACAATACCGCCCGCCAGCTCGTCCGCCGCCTCGCCGCCGCCACCGATACGCGCATGCGCCTCTTCGGCGAGGGCGGCGAACTGATCGCCGATTCCCGCTTCCTCATTGCCGCCGGCCGCGACGTCATCGTTCGGCCGCTGCCGCCGCCGGAAAAGCCGCCTTTCGGGCTGGCCGCGCTCAACGCCATGACGCGGCTGGTGCAGCAGATCCTGCCCGACGATCCCCGCCTGCCGGCCTATCGCGAGCGGCCCGACCAGCGGGCGGAGGATTATGGCGAGGTGATGCTGGCGCTCGACGGCGAGGTCGGCCGCGCGGTCCGCGTCGCCGCCGACGGGCGCAGCATCCTCTCCGTCGCCGTGCCGGTGCAGGGCCTGCGCAAGATCTTCGGCGTGCTGATGCTCTCCGTCGATAGCCGCGCCATCGAGGAGGCGGTGCAGGAAGAACGGCTCAACGTGCTCAAGCTCTTCCTCGCCATCTTCGCCGTCACCGTGCTGCTCTCGGTCTTTCTCGGCTCGACCATCGTGCGGCCGATCCGCCGCCTGGCGCGCGCCGCCGATCAGGTGCGAAGGGGCGAGGTGCGCCGCACCGTGATTCCCGATTTCACCGCAAGGCGCGACGAGATCGGCGACCTTTCCGCTTCGCTCCGCGCCATGACCGAATCGCTCTATCGCCGGCTCGACGCGATCGAGGCTTTCGCCGCCGACGTGGCGCATGAACTCAAGAACCCGCTCACCTCGCTGCGCAGCGCCGTGGAGACCCTTGGGCTGACCCGCGATCCGGCGCAGCAGGCGCGCCTCTACGACATCATCCAGCAGGATGTGCGGCGGCTCGACCGGCTGATCAGCGACATCTCGAACGCTTCGCGGCTCGATGCCGAACTCTCGCGCCTGGAAAGCGGCCCGGTGGACGTGGCTCGGCTGCTGCGGGCGGTGGCGGAGGTGCATGCGGAACTGGCCCGCCCGGGCCAACCGGAACTGGTGCTGGATCTTCCGGAGGGCGTGCCGCTGGTCGTCCGGGCGAGCGAAGGTCGGCTCGGCCAGGTCATCCGCAACCTGGTCGACAACGCCGTCTCCTTCAGCCCGCCGGGCGGGCGGATCGAGCTTGGCGCCATGCGCGAGGGCAGGATCGTGCGCATCCGCGTCGCCGACCAGGGGCCGGGCATTCCGGAAGACAAGCTCGAGGCGATCTTCGACCGCTTCTACAGCGAGCGTCCGAAGGGGGAGCAGTTCGGCACCCATTCCGGTCTCGGCCTCTCCATCTCGCGCCAGATCGTCGAGGCCTATCGCGGCCACATCGCCGCCGCCAATCTGAAGGATGCAGAGGGACACATCGCCGGCGCGGAATTCACCGTCGAGTTGCCGGCGATCTGAAGATCAGGCCGGGCGCGGCAGGAGGCGCATCATGATGCCGTTCTTCGGCCGCATGGTGATATGGCCGACCGGCTCCACCACGTGTCCGGGCTCGAGCGCCAGGCGATAGCGCTGCGCCACCATGGCGATGATGACCTGCGCCTCGAACAGCGCGAAGGAATTGCCGATACAGATGCGCGGGCCGCCGCCGAAGGGGATATAGGCATAACGCGGCCGGCCGGCGGCCTTTTCGGGCGCGAAGCGGTCGGGATCGAAGCGTTCCGGGTCCGGCCAGAGCGCCGGGTTGCGATGCACCACATAAGGGCTGATGGTGATCAGCGCGCCGGGCGGGATGCGCAGGCCGCCGATTTCGTCCTCGCCGAGAGCCATGCGGTTGAAGGTATGCGCCGGCGGATAGAGGCGCATCGATTCCTCGAACACCTGCCGGACATAGGTGAGGTTGGCGAGATCGGCGAAGGCCGGGACCCTGCCGCCCAGCACCCGGTCGACCTCGGTATGGAGCCGCGCCTCAACCTCGGGATGGCGCGCCAGCAGATACCAGGTCCAGGCAAGGGCATTGGCAGTGGTCTCGTGTCCGGCGAGGAAGATGGTCATGATCTCGTCGCGAAGCTGCCGGTCGCTCATGCCTTCGCCGCTCTCCTCGTCGCGCGCCGCGAGGAGCATGGAGAGCAGATCGCCGCGATCGGCCGGGTCGGCGCGGCGCTCGGCCAGGATGCGGCCGATCACTTCGTCGAGATCGCGCTTCGCCCGGCGCAGGCCGCGCGGCAGCGGCCGGGGCAGCCATTCGGGCAGGCCGAACAGGTCGATCAGGCTGGGCTTGCCAAGCTCCAGCATGGTGGTCATGGCCCGTTCCACCTTTGCAATGTCCGCGCCCACATTGCTCGAGAACATGGTGCGGGCGATGATGACCAGGGTCAGCGCCATCATCTCGCGCGTGATCTCGAACGGGCCGTCCCTGCCGTCCCAGCGGACCAGCATCTCGCCGGCCGCCTGTGCCATGCTGTCGACGAAGCCCGCAATGCGGCGGTGATGGAAAGCGGGCGCGGCGATGCGGCGCTGGCGGCGCCAGAAATCGCCCTCGCTGGTCAGCAGGCCGTTGCCGAGAACGGGGCCGAGGATCTGCCGGTGGTAGCGGCTCTTCGAATAGTTGCGATGGTTGGCGAGCAGGACATGCTCGATATAGTCGGGGCGGTTGAGCAGGAAGGCATGCTGGAGGAACAGCCGCTGATAGCCGATCTCGCGCGTGAAGATGCTTGGCCGGTAAAGCAGGAGCTGGTCGGTCCGGACGCGCCGGAGGAAGCTGATCAGGCTGCCACGCCGCCGCGCCGCTACGGGGGGAAGGGTTGTGTCGGTCATGGTCCGTGTCGGGGTTGCCGGCCCGAACATATAGGCCCCGGCGCTGCCATTGACTAGCGGGACCTGAAAGCGCAACCTCCCGGCCATGATCCTGGTTCACGCCTCCTGCGTCGATCTGGGCGGCGCCGCGGTCATCCTGCGCGGCCCGTCGGGCGCCGGAAAATCCGACCTGGCCCTGCGACTGATCGATGGCGGCGGACTGCTCGTCGCCGACGACCAGGTGCGGCTTCATGCCAATGGCGGGATGCTGATGGCGCGCGCTCCGGAAACGATTCGCGGCCAGCTCGAAGTGCGCGGCGTCGGTATCCTGGCCGTGCCTTCCACTCCTGTGGCGCGCGTGGCGCTCGTCGCCGATCTCGTCCCGGCGGAGCAGGTCGAGCGGTTGCCCGATCCGGCCTGGACCGAGCTTGCCGGCATCCGCCTGCCGCTGCTGCTGATCGCCCCCTTCGAGGTGTCGGCGGCGGCCAAGATCCGCTTCGCCATGGCCCAGGCCCTTGCGCGGCAACTCGGCGCCGCATGAGCGCACGCCTTGCCCGGCTCGTGCTGGTCACCGGCCTCTCCGGCGCCGGGCGGTCCTCTTCGCTCAAGATCCTGGAGGATATGGGCTACGAGGCGGTGGACAACCTGCCGCTCGCCCTGCTGGCGGCGCTGGCCGAACTGCCGCCGCGCGCCGATGCCGGCGTTCCGGGGCTGGCGGTGGGTATCGATACCCGCACCCGGGATTTCCATGCGGAGGCCGTTCTGGGCGTGCTCGCCCAGCTCCGCGGCCATCCGGAACTCGACGTGAAGCTGCTCTTCCTCGATTGCGACGATGAGGTACTCCAGCACCGCTTTACCGCAACGAGGCGACGGCATCCGCTGGCCGGCGAGCGGCCGGTGGCGGACGGCATCCGGCATGAGCGCACGCTGACCTTTCCCATGCGCAACGCGGCCGATCTGGTGATCGACACCTCGCGTCTGTCGCTGCCCGAGTTGCGCCGGCTGATCGCCGGGCATTTCGCGCCGGCGACCGGCCCGGGTCTCGCGGTGGCGGTGACCTCTTTCTCCTACCGGCTCGGCCTGCCGCGCGAGGCCGACCTGGTGTTCGATGTGCGCTTCCTGCGCAACCCGCACTACGAGGAACATCTTAGGCCCCATAGCGGAGAGAATCCGGACGTCGCCGCGTTCATCATGCAGGATCCGGCTTTCGCGCCCTTCCAGACCCGGCTTTCCGAAATGGTGCTCTCGCTGATTCCCAGTTTCCGCCGCGAGGGCAAGACCTATCTCACGATTGCCATCGGCTGCACCGGGGGGCGTCATCGCTCGGTGCACGTGGCGCGCGAGCTGGCGCGGGCGCTGGAGGATGACGGCCAGAAGGTGACGCTCCTGCATCGCGACATCGCGCGCGGGGAACCATAGGTTTCAGCAAACGGGATTGCCGCATGATCGGACTGGTGGTGGTGACGCATGGTCGGCTGGCGGAAGAATTCATCGCCGCGATGGAACACGTGGTCGGCCCGCAGAGCGCCGTGCAGGCGATCTGCATCGGCGCCGACGACGATATGGAAAAACGGCGCCAGGATATCCTCAAGGCGGTGGCGAGCGTCGATCAGGGGCGCGGCGCCATCATCCTGACCGACATGTTCGGCGGCACGCCGTCCAACCTCGCCATTTCCGTCATGGACAAGGGCAAGGTCGAGGTCATTGCCGGCATCAACCTGCCGATGCTGATCAAGCTGGCATCTGTCCGCCAGAAGGCGGGATTGCCAGAAGCGGTCGCGGCGGCGCAGGAATCGGGGCGCAAATACATCAACGTTGCCTCGCAATTGCTGGCCGGCGAACAGACATGAAGGCTGCGGACGATACCCGCATCATGACCTTGACGATCTGCAACCAGCGCGGGCTGCATGCCCGCGCCGCGGCAAAATTCGTGAAATGCGCCGGCCAGTTCCGGGCCGAGATCACCGTGGCGCGGGACGGCACGCGCGTCTCGGGCCAGTCGATCATGGGGCTGATGATGCTGGCCGCCGGCCTGGGTTCCGAAATCGAGATATCCGCCAGCGGTCCGGACAGCGAGCAGGCGCTGGCGGCGATTCGCGCCCTCGTCGAATGCGGTTTCGAGGAAGGCGCCGCCGAGGCTCGATAACTATATAAAGATATCTTTATATCATGCTTGCGGTGGCGCCTGCCGGCTGCTAGAAGCCAATGCAGCAGGCGCCGCGCGCGCCGGGAATCCCGCCACGAGGACCAAATGAGCCAGTTGAAGGACTACAAGGTCGCGGACCTCTCGCTTGCCGATTGGGGCCGCAAGGAAATCGCCATTGCCGAGACCGAGATGCCCGGCCTGATGGCGCTGCGCGAGGAGTTCGGCAAGGAAAAGCCGCTCAAGGGCGCGCGCATTGCCGGGTCGCTGCACATGACGATCCAGACCGCCGTGCTGATCGAGACGCTGGCGGCGCTGGGGGCGGAGGTCCGCTGGTCGTCCTGCAACATCTACTCCACCCAGGACCAGGCAGCGGCGGCGATCGCGGCGCGCGGCATCCCGGTTTTCGCCTGGAAGGGCGAGACGGAGGAGGAATACTGGTGGTGCATCGAGCAG
>JAHCJR010000096.1 GCA_026126165.1 Alphaproteobacteria bacterium | reverse complement strand
GACGATGGTGATGCCTTTCTCGGTGCGGATGCGCTCGAGCATGTCCGCCGCCTGGTCCATCTCGGCAACATCGAGGCCGCCGAGGCTGTCGTCCGCAAGCAGGAGACGTGGCTGGGTCGAAAGCGCCCGCGCGAGTTCCAGCTTCTTGAGGCCGGCGGCGCCGAGACCCTCGGTCGTTGTTTCCGCATCGCTGGGCAGGCCGACCATCTCCAGTGCCTCGACGGCGAGCGCCTCCGCCTCGTCGCGGCCGACCTTGCCGTGACGACCGTAGTAGGCGGCGAGCGTGACGTTCTCGCGGATGCCGAGCTTGCGGAACGGGCGCGGTATCTGGAAGGTGCGCGCGAGGCCCAGATGGCAGACCTGATGCGCGGCAAGCCCGCCGATTTCTTCTCCCTCGAAACGGATCGAGCCGGCGGATGGCTTCAGGGTGCCGGCAATCAGGTTGAAGGTCGTGCTTTTTCCCGAACCGTTCGGCCCGATGAGGCCGAGCAGCTCCCCCTCCGAGACTTCGAAGGAAACGTCGCTGACGGCGACGAATCCCCCGAAGCTCTTGGTCAATCCCTTGACTGACAGCACGTGATCAGCGAAGCGCGTAAGGCGAGCTCGCTGGCAGTGGCAGGACCGGATCGATCGTCTTGATCGCTGCCGGCCAGGCGATGAAGGTCTTGCCGCCGATATACTGCATCACCACCGGGCTGGAACGCTCGTTCTGTCCCGCCATCTGGTGGCCCGGCGGGAAGAACTTGACGCCATAGCCCTGGATGGTGCCGCCGACCGGAATATCGATCTCGAGCGCGGCCTTCCGAATCGCCTCCGCGTCCCAGCCGCCATGCTTCTGGATGGCAAGCGGCAGCACCTTGTCGAGAAGGATCCAGGTGTTGTTGAAGCCCATCGAGGTGTGGGGCGGCACTTCCTGCGCGCCGGTCTTGGCCTTGTAGCGTTCGACCATGATCTTGGTCAGGTCGCCGAGGCCCGGCGCCAGGGTCTTGGGATCGAGGAGCTGGGCGGCGACCGGATCGACATTGAAGAAGTGGTCGACGTCCTTGCCGAAGGCCTCGACGAGCTTGTCGATCTGGCCATAGCCCGCGCCATGCCCGATCAGCGCCTTGAACCGCAGGCCGCTCTCGCGCGACTGGCGCAGGAACAGCGTGATGTCGGGATTGTAGCCGGTATGGAGGATCACGTCCGGCCGCGCCCGCTTGAGCTTGGTCACCAGCGAGGAGAGGTCCGGCGAATTGGCGGAATAGCCTTCCTTCAGGACGATGTTGAGGCCGCGCGCCTTGGCGCCGGTTTCGTTCGAGGCGGCGACGCCGGTCCCGTAGGGGCCGTCCTCGTAGATGATGGCGACCTTCACGTCCTTCGGATCCATCCCGAGCTTCGCCTTGGCGTTCTCCTGGATGAACTGCGTCGAGGCGTCGCCAAACTGGTCCGAATGGACCTGGGCGCGGAATGTATATTGCAGGTTCTTATCCTTCACCACCGCCGAGGCGATGGCGATGGTGATCCAGAAGACGCGCTTCTGCGCATCGATCTTTGCGGCGATCGGCACGGCATGCGCCGAGGAGAAGACGCCGAGCAGGATATCGACCTTCTCCTGGTTGATCAGCCGCTCCGCCTCGTTGATGGCGACATCCGCCTTCGACTGGGCATCGGCGGCCACCACCTCGATCTTGTGTTTGCCGAGGATGCCGCCCTTCTCGTTCACCAGGTCGATGGCGATCTGGGTGCCGATGGAGCCGGGCACCGAACCAGCGGCAGCCAACGGGCCGGACAGGTCATAGAGCACGCCGATGCGGATCGGCTTGTCCTGCGCCATGACGGCGAACGGCAATGCGGCAACGGAAGCGGCGAGCAGGCCGCCCGCCGCAACTTTCATGAATCCGCGCTTGGTTGGATGCACGTTCCCCTCCCTGTCTGGTTCACGTTTTCGTGAATTGCTGGTGAGCGTAGGTTAGGGGTTTGCGCCCTGTCAAGGCACGCCGCACCTCATTCCGCCGGAGCCGGCACCGCGTCCGGCACTGCTTGCGGCGCATCCGCCCGCATCGGGACACGGAACCAGGCGGCATAGAGCGCCGGCAGGAAGAAGAGCGTCAGCAGGGTTGCCACGGCGAGGCCGCCCATGATCGCGATCGCCATCGGCCCCCAGAAGACGCTGCGCGAGAGCGGGATCATGGCGAGGATCGCGGTGAGCGCCGTGAGCACGATCGGCCGCGCCCGTCTCGTCGTGGCGCCGACGATGGCCTCCGCCATCGCCAGCCCGCGCGCCAGATCCTGGTCGATCTGGTCCACCAGGATGACCGAGTTGCGCATGATCATTCCGGCGAGAGAGATCACGCCCAGCATGGCGACGAAGCCGAAAGGCTGGCCTGAGACGAGCAGCGCGCCGGTCACGCCGATAAGGCCGAGTGGCGCCGTCAGCAGGACGAGCAGCAGCTTCTGGAAGCTCTGAAGCTGGATCATGAGCAGCGTCACCATGATCAACGCCATCAGCGGCATCAGCTTGAAGATGGATTGCTGGCTGCGCGCGCTCTCCTCGACCGCGCCGCCCACCTCGATGCGATAGCCGATCGGCAGGCTGGCGCGCAAGGTCGCGAGCCGCGGCTCGATCTCGGCGGTCACCGAGGGCGCCTGTACGCCGGGCGCCACGTCGGCGCGCACGGCGATCATCGTGTCGCGGTTGCGTCGCCAGAGAATCGGCTCCTCCAGCCCATAGCTGATCCGCGCGATCTGGCCGAGCGGCACCGAGGTTCCGTTCGCGGTGCCCACGTTGACGCCCTCGAGTTCGTCCAGGCCGATCCGCTCTGCCGGAACGGCGCGGGCCACGATGTCGATCAACTCCGTCCCTTCGCGGAACTGCGCGACGCGCAGGCCGGACATGAGGGTGTTCAGCGTCCCGGACAGCGCCTGCGGATCGATGCCGAGCTGGCGCGCGCGCTCGCGGTCCAGCTCGATGCGGACCGCCTTGCTCAGCTCGTTCCATTCCAGGTTGACGTCCCGCGCATGCGGGCTGGCGCGCATGATATCCCGGACCTGGCCGGCGATTTCCCGGATCTTGGCCGGATCCGGGCCAATGACGCGGAACTGCACCGGATAGCCGACCGGCGGGCCATTCTCGAGACGCGTCACGCGCCCGCGAAGTTCCTCGAAGCCGTTCTCGAACAGGCCGTTGAGCCGGGCGAGCAGCCGCTCGCGCGCTTCGAGGCCGCTGGTCATGATGACGAACTGCGCGTAGTTGGCGTTGCGCAGTTCCGGATTGAGCGCAAGGTAGAATCTCGGCGTGCCGCCGCCGACATACGCCACCCAGTTCACCGCGTCCGGATCGCCGGTCAGTTCCTTCTCGAGCCGGGCCGTCGCCTTCTCCGTCGCGGCGAAGGAGGCACCATTGGGCAGGCGAAGGTCGACCAGAAGTTCGAGACGGGCCGACGCGGGAAAGAACTGCTGCTGCACGAAGCGGAAGGAGAATGCCGACAGGGCGAAGGCGAGCAGGGTGAGCAGGATCACCGTCTTGCGCCAGTTGATGCACCAGACCACGGCCCGGCGCACCAGCCGGTAGAGGGGCCGGTCGTAGAGTTCGCCCTCGCCATGCTTGCCCGCCTTCGGTTCGGGCAGCAGGCGATAGCCGAGATAGGGCGTGAACAGCACGGCGACGAGCCAGGACACGATCAGCGAGATGCCCACCACCCAGAAAATGGCGTTGGTATATTCGCCCGCCGCCGAGCGGGCGAAGCCGACGGGGAGGAAGCCGGCCGCCGTGATCAGCGTGCCGGTCAGCATCGGAAAGGCGGTCGATGTATAGGCGAAGGTGGCCGCGCGGATCCGGTCGTAGCCCTGCTCCATCTTCACCATCATCATCTCGACGGCGATGATGGCATCGTCCACGAGGAGCCCGAGGGCGATGATCAGCGCGCCGAGCGAAATGCGGTGCAGGTCGATGCCGAGGACTTCCATCAGCACGAACGTGATGGCGAGGACGAGGGGCACGCTGAGCGCCACGACGACGCCGGTCCTCAAGCCCAGGCTGATGAAGCTCACCGCCAGCACGATGGCCAGGGCCTCCAACAGGACTTTCAGGAACTCGCCGATCGAATCCCGCACCACGCGCGGCTGGTCGGCCACCTTGTCCACCTCGACGCCGACCGGAAGTTCGGCCCTGAGGCGTTCGATTTCCCCGTTGAGACGGGTCCCCAGCTCGAGGATGTCGCCGCCCTTCGCCATCGAGACCGCGAGGCCGACCACCGGCCGGCCGTTCCAGCGCATGGCGAAGGATGGCGGATCCTGATAGCCGCGCCGGATCTCGGCGATATCGCCGATACGCAGCGTCCGGCCGGCGGCGAGCACGGGAACCTCGGCGATCTCCTCGACTGAGTCCGCATTGCCGGCTATGCGCAGCCGGACCCGGTCGGTCGGCGTCTCGATCATGCCGGCGGCGCTGACGCCGGTATAGTGCTGCAGGCTGTCGAAAATCTGCTGCGCCGTGATGCCGAGGCTGGCCAGCCGGCGATGAGAGAACTCGACGAAGATACGTTCCTCCTGCAGGCCGACCGTCTCGACCTTGCTCACGTCGGGCAGCCGCAGAAGCCGCTGGCGCGCGTCCTCGACGATCTGGCGCAGCTCCGCCTGGGAGAAGTCCTCGCCGCGGAAGGCGTAGATCGTGCCGAACGTGTCGCCGAACTCGTCGTTGAAGAACGGGCCCTGCACGCCCTGTGGCAGGCTCGCGCGGATGTCGCCGAGCTTCTTGCGCACCTGGTACCAGGCATCGGGAACGGCGGTTTTCGGCATGTCCGGACGCAGGTTGACCTTGAGCAGGCTCTCGCCCGGCCGGGAATAGCTCGTGACATGGTCGAACCAGGGCACTTCCTGGAGCTTCTTCTCCAGCCGGTCGGCCACCTGCAGTTCCATCTCGCGGGCGCTGGCGCCCGGCCAGTAGGCGCTCACCACCATCGTCTTGATGGTGAATTCCGGATCCTCGGCGCGGCCGAGGCTGAAATAGGAGGACAACCCGGCCGCCAGCGAGGCGAGGATCAGGAACAGCACCAGCGTCTGGTGGCGCAGTCCCCAGGCGGAGAGGTTGAAGCCGCTCATCTTGGCGCCGGGGTCATCAGGCGCACCTGCTGGCCGCGGTCGAGCTTCTGCACGCCGGCGGTGACGACGAGTGCGCCCGCCTCGACCCCGCCGGCGACCAGCGCCGCATCCTGCCGGTAACCGGCCAGCTCGATCGCACGCAGTTCAAGCGCGCCGGTCGCGGGATCGACGACCCAGACAGCCGGCCGGGTTCCATCCTGGAAGATCGCCGTGAGCGGCAGCACCGCAACCTCAAGCTCGCGCGGGCGGGCCAGCATCAGCGTGGCGCTCATGCCGATGCGCAGCTCCGGCGGGGCGTCGGGAATGGAATAGCGCAGGGAATAGGTGCGCGTCATCGCATCGGCCACCGGGCTGACCTCGCGCAGCACCGCCAGGTGGGTTCTTTCCGGATCGGAGAAGAGCGTGAAGCGCGCATCGCTCGCCTCCCGCAGTTCGCCGAGGCGGCCTTCCGGCAGGCTGATCGCCACTTCGAGTTCGTCGGTCCGCGCCACCACCAGCACCGTCTGGCCCTGCGCCACGACCTGCCCCGCCTCCGCCCGGATTGCCGTCACCACCCCGTCCGTATCGGCGTACAAAGTTGTATAGACAAGCTGGTTCTCGGCCATGCGAAGCTGGCCCTGCATCTGGTCGAGCCGGGCCCTGGCCATGTCGTAGGCCGCCCGGCGCTGGTCGAAGACAGCGCGATTGAATGCCGGGCTGTCCTGCAACTGCCGATAGCGCTCGAAATCCTGGCGGGTGCGGACCAGATCGGCACGGGCGGAGAGGACCTGTGCCTCGATGGTGCGAATCTGCAAGTCATAGTCCTGGGGGTCGAGCCGGGCCAGCGGCTGCCCCGCCTTCACTGACATGCCCACATCCACCAGGCGCGCGACCATCTTGCCGGAGGTGCGGAAGCCGAGGCTGCTCAGGTAGCGCGGCTCGATGGTGCCGGCGAAGGTCAGGCGCTCGGCCAGCGGCTCATAGACCACCGCCTGCGCCCGGACCGGCCGCGGCGGCGGGTTTTCCGCGGATTTCGGCTCGCCGCAACCGGCAAGCGCCAGAACCACCAGAAAGCCTCCGGCGAGGGCGAAGGCGGACAGTACGTCGTCCCAGGCAATGCGGAACATGTGGTGACCCCCAAGGAAGGATGCCTGTTGCCAGACCGGGCCGGCCGCTCCACCATCGGGGCAACGCCCGGCCCTTGCGCAGAACGTAATGTAGATTACATTACAGTCAAGAGGCGGCGATGGAGGAATCTGACTTGAGTGTTATCGAGACCAGCCAGACCAATGCCCTCAGCAAGCGCGAGGCCCGCCGTCAGGCGATACTCGTCGCGGCGGCCAAGCTGTTCCTGGAGAAGGGATACGGCGCGACCAGCCTGTCGGATGTGGTCGCCTGCTCCGGCGGATCGCTGTCCACCCTTTACGACATGTTCGGCAACAAGGCCGGCCTGTTCAAGGAACTCGTCACCGGCCGCTGCCGCGAGATCACCGGGGCCCTGGCCGAGGCCGAGGCCGATGGCAAGGATGTGCGGCGCGCCCTGACGGAGCAGGCGCACCGGCTGTTCGATCTGGTGCTCAGTCCCGATGCCGTCGCCGTCATCCGCCTGATCATCGCCGAAGGGCAGCAGTTCCCCGAACTGGCCGAACTGTTCTACGCCTCGGGCCCGGATTCCGGCCGGGCGCGGGTCGCCGAATACCTGTCCGCACGGGCGCGACGTGGCGAACTAGCCATCGAAGACCCGGACCGTGCGGCGCGCTGCTTCTGCTCCCTCGTGCTGGGCGATTTCCAGATGCGCGCCGCCTGCGGCCTCGCCGTGCGGCTCGACGACCAGGAGAAAGCCCGACATATCGCTGCGGCGGTCGATACCTTCCTGAAGGCGCACGCGCCGGAGCGGCCCGCCTAGGCCGGCCCGCCCGAGGGCCGGAAGCGCAGATACTCGTCCCAGCGCCGTTCAAGCCGGCGCAGCGCCGCCTGCACCCGTTCCATCTCCGCCGGATCGACCGCCGGCGCGCCGCCCGCGGGCTCGAAGCCCAGGATCTGCCGATGCAGGGCCGCGCGGCTCGCCAGCCCCTTCTCCGTCAGTTTGAGACGCACCGCCCGCCGGTCGCGATGCAGCCGCGACTGCGCCACGTAGCCGCCCGAGACCAGCTTCTTCACGTTGTAGAGCAGGTGCGATGGCTGGTAGTAGCCCCGATGAACCAGTTCCTGAACCCCGATCTCGGACGAGTCCAGATCGAGCAGCAACATGGCCTGGACCGGCGAGATGTCGAGCATGCCGACCTCGGTCAGCGCCACCTGAAGCATGTCGAGATAGCGCCTGTGCAGCCGTTCGAGCAGGCGCGGCAATTCCAGCGCCGCCTCGGCCTGCTGGGTATCCGCCTCGGCGCCGATGCCGGAAGCCGTCTCGCCGATGCCGCCCTTTTCCCTGGCCAATGATGCCACCATATGGTCGGTCGAAACTTCTGAACGACGCATCCTAACCCCTTCCCCCGATACAGTGAACCCAGTGTCGGGCAGGAACCGTTCACGTAAATTTAACGGCCCGAGGCGCATTCTGCCCGCACGATGCTTGCCAGATCGAAAACATCCGTGTTTGCCCTCGGCGTCGGACTGCTGTTGAGCGCCTGCGCCACCGATCCGACCCTGGACGCCGCGCGCGGACTGGCCCAGCCCCTGGAGGGGCCGCAAGCCTATGCCAGCATCGTCCGGGTGGCCGATGCCACCGCCCAGGCGGGCGACTGCGCCACCGCCGTCGGTCTCTATCGCCGCGCCACGGAAACCTGGCCGGCAGATGCGGACGTGCGCGCGAAGCTCGGCACCTGCCTCGCCAATCTCGGCGCCTACAACGAGGCCATCGCCGCCTTCCAGACCGCGATCAGCCTCAACTCGAACCATCTCGAAGCCCGGCGCGGCCTCGGCAACGTCTATGTCGCGCTGGACCGGCCGGAGCTTGCCCTGCCACAACTCGAAGGCGCCCTTCTGCTCGATCCGAACGACCCGCGCACCTATAACAGCTATGGTGTCGTGCTCGACATGCAGGGCGACCATCGTGGCGCGCAGTCCAAATACCGCACGGGCCTGGCGCTGGACCGCGGCAACATCTCCCTCATCAACAATCTCGGCCTGTCGCTGGCGCTGAGCGGCGATTTCGAGGAAGCCATCATGCTCCTCAAGCCGGTCGCCGCCCATCCGGACGCGGGCGCCAAGACCCGCCAGAACCTCGCCCTGATCTATGGCCTCGCCGGCGATCCGGAACAGGCCGCGCGAATGGCCCGCATCGATCTCGACGAAGTCAGCGTGCGACGCAACCTGGCATATTACAGCACGCTCCGCGCCCTGAAGGACCGGGCGCGCACATCGGCCATCGGCGCCACCGGCAGCCGCGAGGCGCAGCCCGCCCTGGCGCCGGCGCGCTGACCGCTTCGCCCGCCGGGGCGGCCCCGGCGCCCCAGGACTTTCTTACTTGGAAGATCCCGCTTCCCGCCGCCCGATCCGCGCGCTCAGAGGCCCTTCATCGCATCGATGGTGCGCAGCACCGCCGGCCCGATCAGGACGATGAAGAGTGCGGGCATGATGAAGATGATCATCGGGACGGTCATGATGGCGGGCAGGCGCGCCGCCTTCTCTTCCGCCTTCATCATGCGCTGGTCGCGGAATTCCGAGGAAAGGACACGCAGCGAATGGGCGAGCGGCGTGCCATACTTCTCCGTCTGTTGCAGCGTGTTGACGAGACCGCGCACCGCCGGCATGTCGGTGCGCATGTTCAGATTGTCGAGCGCCCGCCTGCGGTCCGGAAGAAAACCGAGCTCGACCGAAGTGAGGCCGAGTTCGTCCGACAGGTCCGGACAGGACCGGCCGATCTCGCGCGAGACCCGCGCCAGCATCGCATCCAGGCTCAGGCCCGCCTCGGCGCAGATCACCATGAGGTCGATCGCGTCCGGCAGGCCCTTCTGCATGGCTTCCTTCCGGCGCGTGGCGAGGTTCTTGAGGTAGATGTTGGGCGCGGCGGCGCCGATCAGCACCAGCACCATGGTAATCGGCATCTTGGCCGGCTCCGGGACCTTGAACAGCCCGAGCCAGTAGATGGCCAGCACGCCCACCCCACCGAACACGAAGGGCAGGAAGATGCGGCAGAACAGATAAACCGCAACCGCGTCGCGGCCGCGAATGCCCGCTTGCGCCAGTCTCACCGCCGCCTTCTCCGCCTCGCGTCCCCGCAGCAGGTTGGCGCGGTCGACGACAGCGCGCATGAAGCCGACCTGGGTGGTCATCAGCGGGCTGCGCGCGGAGTTGGGCCGCAGATAATCGGCGCGCAGTGCTTCCCGCCGCGCCGCCATCATCTTCAGCCGGTCGGCCATCGTGTCGCGGGCGATCAGGGTATACCAGACGAAGAGCAGCGCCGACGTCGCCGCCAGGCCCGCCATGAGCGTAATCAGGTCCTCGATGCCGATGGCCAGCCCCGCCGGAAGGTAGTCGAGCGGGTTCATATCTCGAACCTCACCATCTTGAACATGACGACGACGCCGATCAGCATGCTGAGCAGGCCGATGCCGACCAGGATCATGCCGCGCGGATCGGTGAAGAGCTGCGTCACATAGCCGGCGTTGACCAGCATCAAAAGCATGAACATGACGAAGGGCAGCGACCCTATGATGTAGGCGGAAGCCCGCGCTTCGGAGGAGAGCGCGCGCACCTTGAGCCGCATCTGGCGCCGCCGGCGCAGGATGTCGGAGAGATTCTGCAAAGCCTCGGCGAGATTGCCGCCGGTCTCGCGCTGCACCGAAAGGCTGATGACGAAGAACTTGAAATCCGGACTGTCGATGCGGCGCGCGGTCGCCCACAGCATCTCCTCCAGCGGCCGACCGACCTTCACGCCATCGTCGATCCGGCGGAACTCGATCCCGACCGGATCCGGCACCTCGCGCGCCACATTGGCGATGGATTCCTGGATCGGCAGGCCGGATTTCAGGCCGCGGACGATCAGGTCGATCGCCTCGGGGAAGAGCTGAAGGAAGTTGGCCACGCGACGCCGCCCCAGCACGCCGAGCATCCAGTGCGGAATGCCGAGGCCGAGGAAAATCCCGATCGGAAGGCCGAGCACCAGCGAGCGCTTGAACACCAGCATGACGATCAGGGTGAAGAAGCCCACCAGGGCGAGACAGAGCAATGCATATTTCAGCACGCTCATCGAGGAACCCGTCTGCTCCAGCCGATCCTGCAGGATCGCCCGCCGGGGCACCAGCCGCCCCAGTTGCTTGCCAAGCTCGCTTTCTTCCGGCGTGCTGTCGATGCGCTCGGGTGCCTCGGCCCGCTCCGTGCCTTTCCAGCGGCGTTCCATCGCCCGAAGCTGGCTGCGCACGACGCGGTTGCGTCCGGAGACCGATACCGACAGGGCGATGCCGCCCAGCAGCAGGGCCAAGAACACCGTGCCGGCGATCAGGACCGGAAGCAGGTCGGGATCGGACGCCAAGTCCATCAGACCGCCTCCAGCAGCGCCTGGTGCAGCCCGTAATACTCGGCACGCGGCAGGAAGTGCGGGCGCAGGCCCGAAGGCGCGAACTGGCCGCGCAGCTTTCCGTCCTGGCCCTCGCCCTGGAAGTTGAAGACGAACAGGTCCTGGGTGGTGATGACATCGCCCTCCATGCCGACGATCTCGGTGACATGGGTGATGCGGCGCATGCCATCGCGCATGCGCGCGATCTGCACGATCATGTTCACGGCGGCGGCGATCTGGGTGCGCACCGCCTTGGAGGGA
>JAHCJR010000095.1 GCA_026126165.1 Alphaproteobacteria bacterium | reverse complement strand
GGCCGCGGCGAACCGGAAGGCGCCGGGGTGCCGGCGGGCGTCCGCTGTGGCGCGCCCGAGGGCGCCGTCTGCGGTTGCTGGGCTGGCGGCTGTGCGGCCGATTGCTGCGCTGGCGGCAACGGCTGGGCCTGCTGCACTGGCGCCACCTGAACCGGCGCGGGCTCCTCCCCGCCCGAAGCCGCCACCGTGCCCGGCTGCGTGGCATAGGCATCCGGCACCCGAAGCTGGTCGCCGATGCGCAGCGTATAGGGCGGCCCGATATTGTTGGCCTGGGCCAAGCTGTAGACGTCGATACGGTATTGCCGGGATATTCCGTAGAGGGTTTCGCCGCGCTGCACCACGTGAACAGGCGGCGGCGGCAGGACGAGGCTCTCGCCCGGATGGATCAGATAGGGCGGCTCGAGGCCGTTGACTTCAATCAGGCGCCGCAGCGACACATTGTTCGCGCGCGCGATCATGTAAACCGTATCGCCCGACCGCACGGTGACCCGCGGCCGCCCGTCGTGGGGCTGGGCGGCAGGCGGCGCATTGTAGGATACGGGCTTCTGCGGCGCGCAGGCCGCCAGGGCGGCCAGACAGGCCAGCAGCGCCAAGAGCCTCACGCGGTTTCCCGGCAACGTTCCTAAGCCTCCTTCGCAACACCGGGAAGCATGGGCACGAAACGCACCGGAAGCAACTTCTCCTCCTCGAATCCCGTTGCGGTGCGGCGAATGCGCACCACGTCCTGTTCGAGTTCCCCCACCGGAATGACAAGGATGCCGTCCGGCGCCAGTTGCTCGCGCAGCGCTTCCGGCACCTTCGGCGCCGCCGCCGTGACGATGATCCGCTCGAAGGGCGCCTGCTCCGGCCAGCCGCGATAGCCGTCCCCTGCCCGCGCCGTATAGTTGGTGACCCGCAACTCGCGCAGCCGCTCTTCGGCATGCTTGAGCAGCGAGGGAAAGCGTTCGATCGTATAGACGCGCCGGCAGAGCCGGGCGAGAATCGCCGTCTGGTAGCCGGACCCGGTGCCTATTTCCAGCACTTTCATGCGCGGACCGACCTCGAGCGCCTGGGTCATGAAGGCGACGACATAGGGCTGGCTTATGGTCTGGCCATGCTCGATCGGCAACGCGACGTTCTCGTAGGCCTGGTCGAGAAAGGTCGGCAGAACGAATGCCTCGCGCGGCACGCGCTCGATGGCGGCCAGCACCCTCGTGTCGGTGATGCCGAGGCGACGCAGTTCCATCAGCAGACGGATTTTGCGCGCCTCCTCCGTCATGGCAGGGCTGCCTTGAGGCGCCTGAGCGTGCTGCGGTGCGTCAGGTCGAGCTGCAAGGGTGTCACCGAGATGCCGCCGCGCGCGATCACGCCAAGATCGGTGTCCTCCGCCGGCGCGCCGAGTTGCCGGCGGAAACCGATCCAGTAATAGGGCACGCCGCGCGCATCCACCCGATCGTCGATGACCAGGTCGGAAAGATCGCGCTTGCCCTGCCGCACCACCTCGACCCCACTCACCTGGCCATGCACCACGTCGGGAAAATTGACGTTGATCAGCACGTCCCGGGGCCAGCCCTGTTTCAGCAGCTTGCGGATGATCGCCGCGCCATGATGCTCTGCCGTCGCCCATTTGACGGGGTGCTGATGCTTGTAGTTCTGGCTCAGCGCGATCGATGGAATGCCCAGCAGCGTCCCCTCCATGGCCGCGGCGATGGTGCCCGAATAGGTCACGTCCTCGCCAAGATTGCCGCCACGATTGACGCCGGAGAGGATCAGGTCCGGCTTCTGCCCCTTCAGCAGCACGTCGATCGCCATGATGACGCAATCGGTCGGCGTGCCACGCACCGCATACTTCCGGCTATTGACCTTCCGCACGCGGAGCGGCTGGGTCAGGGTGAGCGAATGCGAGGCGCCGCTCTGCTCATAGTCCGGCGCCACGACCCAGAGATCCTTCGAGAGCTGTCTCGCGATCTTTTCGAGCGAGCGCAGGCCCGGCGCCAGGATGCCGTCGTCATTGGTGAGCAGAATGCGCAAGCGGTCCCCTCCTCGATACGGCGCTCAGTTCCCGGCCGTCCCGGCTGCCGGCGCTATGCGATCCGCCCCGCCGAGATAGGGGCGCAGCGCCGGCGGAATGACGATACTCCCATCCTCCTGCTGATGGTTCTCGATCAGGGCGATCAGCGTGCGGCCGACCGCGAGGCCGGAGCCATTCAGCGTATGGACGAACTGCGTCGACTTCTCGCCGGGGCGCCGGAAACGCGCCCGCATCCGCCGCGCCTGGAAATCGCCGCAGTTGGAGCAGCTTGAAATCTCCCGGTAGGCATCCTGCCCCGGCAGCCAGACCTCGATATCGTAGGTCTTGCGCGCGGCGAAGCCCATGTCGCCTGCGCAGAGCGCCATCACCCGGTAAGGTAGATCGAGGCGTTGCAGGATGGCTTCGGCGCAGCCGGTCATGCGCTCATGTTCCGCCTCCGACTGTTCCGGATGCGCGATCGAGACCAGTTCCACCTTGCTGAACTGGTGCTGGCGGATCATGCCGCGCGTGTCCTTCCCCGCGGCACCGGCCTCGGAACGGAAACATGGTGTCAGTGCCGTGAAGCGCAGCGGCAGCACGGCCTCGTCCAGAATCTCCTCCCGCACAAGGTTGGTCAGCGGCAACTCCGCCGTCGGTATCAGCCAGAAGCCGTTCGTGGTGCGGAACAGGTCTTCGGCGAACTTGGGAAGCTGTCCGGTTCCGAACGCCGCCTCGTCGCGGACGAGAAGCGGCGGCGCGATCTCCGTATAGCCGAACTCACCCGTATGAATGTCCAGCATGAAACTGGCCAGCGCCCGCTCCAGCCGCGCGAGCTGGCCGCGCAGCACCACGAACCGCGCGCCCGAAAGTCGCGCTGCGGTGGCGAAGTCCATGCCGCCCAGCAATTCGCCGATCGCGACGTGATCCCTGGGCCGGAAGCTGAAGTTGCGCGGCGCGCCGGAACGGCGCAACTCGACATTGCCGGTCTCGTCGGTCCCTTCCGGCACGTCCGCCGCCGGCAGGTTCGGCAGGCCGGCCAGCGACTCTTCGAGTTCGCGGGCCAATTCCTGTTCCTGCGCCTCGAGCGCCGGAATCCGCTCCTTGAGTTCCGCCACTTCCGCGATCAGCGCCGTGGCATCGCTCCCCTTGGTCTTCGCGGCGCCGATGGCGCGCGAAGCCTCGTTGCGCCGGGCAAGGAGCTGCTGGGTTTCCGTCTGCAGCCTGCGCCGGCGCTCGTCGAGCGCCAGAAGACGCGCCGACAAGGAAGGTAGCCCGCGCCGGCCGAGCCCGCTATCGAAGGCGTCCGGATTGTCTCGGATATACTTGATGTCGTGCATGCTTGGACCGGGTGGAGACGAATCAGGCGGCCGGCGCTTTATACGCCGGGCGATCGGAAGCGTAAACCCTGTGGCCGGCCGGAGGCCCCGCGTTGCCAGTTCCACGGCCCGGCCCTAGACTGCCTCCGGGCCAACCGCAGGGGTCAGAGACGATGAGCGACAAGCCGCTTTCCTTCCGCAGGGCAGCGCCGCAGCCGGCGGTTCGCCAAGACCCGTTGCCGGCGGATGGCCTGCCTGCCTTCCCGCGGACGCGCATGCGCCGGCTCCGTCGGCACGACTGGTCGCGCCGGCTGGTGGCCGAGCATACCCTTGCCCCCGCCGACCTGATCTGGCCGGTCTTCGTCCATGAAGGGCGCGATCTGGCCGCAGACGTGCCGTCCATGCCGGGCGTGCAGCGGCTCTCCATCGACCTGCTGGTCGAACGGGCAGCGGAAGCGGCGGACCTGGGCATACCGGTGATCGCCGTCTTTCCGGCCATCGACCCCGCCCTGAAGGATCCCGACGGCACGCTGGCGACGCGTCCCGACAATCTGGTCTGCCGCGCGGTCCGGGCGGTCAAGCAGGCGGTGCCGCAGATCGGCGTGCTCTGCGACGTGGCGCTCGATCCCTTCACCGACCATGGCCAGGACGGGCTGGTTCGCGACGGCTACGTGGTCAACGACGAGACGCTGGAAGTGCTGGTGCAGCAGGCACTGGTGCAGGCGGCCGCCGGGTGCGACATCATCGCGCCGTCGGACATGATGGACGGGCGCGTCGGCGCCATTCGGGCGGCGCTCGAAGCCGCCGGCCATGTCAACGTCGCCATCATGGCCTATGCGGCCAAATATGCCTCGGGGTTCTATGGCCCGTTCCGCGATGCCGTCGGCTCTGCCGGCAATCTCGGCAAGGGCGACAAGCGCACCTACCAGATGGACCCGGCGAACGGCGCCGAAGCCTTGCGCGAGGTGGCGCTCGACATCGGCGAAGGCGCCGACATGGTGATGGTGAAGCCCGGCATGCCCTATCTCGACCTTTGCTGGCGGGTCAAGGAAGCGTTCGGATTGCCGACCTTCGCCTACCAGGTATCCGGCGAGTACGCCATGCTGCAGGCAGCCGGGCGCAACGGCTGGCTCGAACTCGAACGGGTGATGATGGAGAGCCTGATCGGCTTCAAGCGCGCCGGCTGCGACGGCATTCTCACCTATTTCGCCGTGGATGCGGCGAAACGGCTGAAGGCGGGTTAGCCCGAATTGGTATCCGCGCCGGCGGCCTCGGCCTCGCGCTGCGCCTGCTCCGCCGCTTCCTTGCGGGCGCGGTCGCGCTCGACCAGCTTCGCGGCGAAGATAGAAATCTCGTAGAGCAGGATCATCGGCAGGGCAAGGCTGACCTGGCTGATGACATCGGGCGGCGTCACCACGGCGGCGACCACGAACACGCCGACGATGGCATAGCGCCGCTTGTCCGCCAGGCCGGCGCTGGAGACGATGCCGACGCGGGCGAGAAGCGTGAGCAGCACCGGAAGCTGGAAAGCGAGCCCGAAGGCGAAGATCAGCGCCATCACCAGCGAGAGATATTCGTTGACCTTGGTCTCCGCCACGATCGGCAGGGCATCGGCCCCGCCCGGGCTCTCGAAACTGATGAAGAAGCGCAAGGCCAGCGGCAGGACGATGAAATAGACCAGGCTGGCGCCCAGCAGGAACAGGACCGGCGTCGCCGCAAGGAAGGGCAGGAACGCCTTCTTCTCGTGCCTGTAGAGGCCGGGCGCCACGAACATCCACAGCTGCCCGGCGATCACCGGAAAAGCCACGAAACAGGCCGACCAGAAGGCGACCTTGATGAAGGTGAAGAACGCCTCCTGGGGGGCGGTGAAGATCATCCGCCGCGCGCCGGCGTCTTCGCCATAGGCGAGGACCAGCGGCCGCATCAGGATGTTGTAGATGTATGGCGCGAAAAAATAACAGACCAGAAAGGCGAGCAGGATCGCGCCGATCGCCCACATCAGGCGGGTACGCAGCTCGATCAGGTGGTCGAGCAGCGGCGCCTTGCTCTGCTCGATCGCTTCCTCGTCGCGATCGCTCAACGCTCGCCTCCGCCGGTGGCGGTCGTCCCTGCCTGACTTGCCGGCGGCACCTTGCGCTCCGGGTCGGCAGAGGCAATGTCCGTTGCCGGGGCCTCCGGCAGCGCGGCCGGCGCCGGCGCGCCATCGGCGGCCGGCTTAAGGGCATCCTCCGCCGATTTCTCGATATCCCTGGCCACCTCGGACATGCCGCCGATCGACTTCCGCAACTCGCCCTCCGGATCGACCTTGTTTTCGATCTCCTCGCGGATATCGAGCTGGGCCAGCTTGGAAATGTCCTGCTTCAGGTCGGCGACTTCCGCCTCGCGGGCGATATCGTCCAGGCTGTTCTGGAACTCCCGCGCCATGCTGCGCGCCTTGGCCGTGAACTGACCCACGGCTCGAAGCACCTTCGGCAGATCCTTGGGTCCGATCACGACGATCACCACCAGGGCGATCAGCGCCATCTCGGACCAGCCGATATCCAGCATGCGTGAAAACCCGATCAAGTCCTCCCGGCGGCGCGGCCGGGCGCGTGCGACCCTTCAGTCAGATATGGCTCAGGCCACCTTGTCCTTGGTCGCCTGTTCGCTGCCCTGAGCCTCGCGGGCCTGTCCGCTCGCATTCTCGATCGGCTTGGGCTCTTCCTTGTCGGCAAGCCCTTTCTTGAAGTTCTTGATGCCCTGGGCCAGATCGGTCGCGACCGATGGCAGCTTGCGGGCGCCGAAGACCAGCAGCACGACGACCAGCACCACCAGCCAATGCCAGATGCTGAATGTACCCATCGAACTCTCCTCACATTGCTGGAACGGCCCGCCGAACGGCGATGATGGCAGAAAGGGCCATCCGGCGCAACGAACCGGCTCCTTATGAATTGTCTTTATGTGGCGCGGACAAGACCTTGCATCAAGCTTTTCATTCCGCGCCAAAGATGAAGGTCCCGGCCGGATCCAGCCCGACCGGTACCTGGCTGCCCGGCGCCGGCGCCCGCCCGGCATCGGTCCGGGCCAGCAGCTCCTCGCCATGGGCTAGCGTGAGCCAGACGAGGCTATAGGGGCCGAGAGAACGGACCTCCCGGACCATCGCCTGTGCCATCCCGTTCCCGATCCGCACCGCCTCGGGCCTGATCAGCATCACCGCGGCGCCGTCGCGCACCCCCTCCGCCGGCCAGCGGCCAAATGGCGTCTCGGTCTCCTCGAGCCGCACCCCGACCGAGAGTTCGTTGATTTCACTAAAGAATTTAGCAACAAAAGCATCTTTCGGCCGGGCATAGAGATGCGCCGGCGTGCCCTCCTGCACCAGATGGCCGCCGCGCATCAGGGCGATCCGGTCGGCCATGCGCATGGCCTCTTCCGGATCGTGGGTGACCAGCAAGGTGGCGGCGCCGGACGATTTGAGCAGCCGCAGCGTATCGTCCCGAACCTGATCGCGCAGGCGCACATCGAGGCCGGAGAAAGGCTCGTCCATCAGCATCACGCGCGGCGCGGGCGCCAGGGCCCGCGCCAGCCCGACGCGCTGCTGCTCGCCGCCGGAAAGCGTGTGCGGATAGGCCCCGGCCAGATGGGTCAGGCCGACCCCGGCCAGCATGGCCTGCACGCGGGCGCGCCGCTCGGCGACCGGCCCGCCCAGTCCGAACGCCACATTCTCGCTGACCGAGAGATGGGGAAACAGCGCATAGTCCTGGAAGACCAGGCCGACGCCACGCCGTTCCGGCGGCACAAGGGCCCCCGGTCCGGAGACCATCAGCCCGCCGATCGCGATACGGCCCCGATCGAGCGGTTCCAGCCCGGCGACGAGGCGCAGCGTGGTCGACTTTCCGCAGCCGGAAGGGCCCAGCAGGCAGACCACCTCGCCCGCATCGACGGCAAGCGACAGATCGCGCACCGCCAGCCGGTCGCCATAGGCATGGGAGACAGCCTCAAGGGTCAGACCGGCCATGCCCGCCGGCGCCTCCCGCTTCAACCGCGTTTTGCCGCTTGCGCTGCGGCCTGGGCTTCGTCCTCCGACACCTCGCCCTCCTCGCCGGCGGCTTCTCCGGCAGCGCCCGGCAACTCCTCGCCCTCGGGCGGCGGCGTGATCTCGACCAGGGGTCCGGCCTCTTCGTCGAGGGAATCCTCGGTCTCGGCACCCATGCCGGGCAGGCTCTGGCCCGGCGGCGGGCCGAACAGGTTCTCCGCCCTGACCGCGGCATCGAGCAAGCCGGCCGCCTTCAGTTCCTCGATCCCCGGCAGGTCCTGCAGGCTCTCCAGTCCGAAATGGACGAGGAACTCGTTGGTGGTGCCATAGGTGACCGGCCGGCCGGGCGTCCGCCGCCGGCCGCGCATGCGCACCCAGCCGGCCTCCAGCAGCACATCCAGCGTGCCCTTGCTGATGGCCACGCCGCGCACTTCCTCGATCTCGGCTCGGGTGACCGGCTGGTGATAGGCGATGATGGCGAGCGTTTCGACCGCGGCGCGCGACAGCTTCCGGGGCACCTGCCGGTGTTCCTGCAGGAGATGGCCCAGATCGGGCGCGGTGACGAAGCTGTAGCGCCCGTCAGCGCGCGCAAGATGGACGCCACGCTCAGCATAGTGCGCCGCCAGCGCCGCGAGGATGGCCGCGATGTCGGCGCCCTCTGGCAGGCGCGCCTGCAAGGTCGCCTCGTCCAGCGGCTCGACGGCGGCAAACAGCAGGGCCTCGGCCATGCGGACATGTTGCGGGTCGGCGCTCATGAACTCTCCGTGGAACCTTTATCCAGTCGACGCAGGTAGATGGGCCCGAAGCTCTGGCCCTGACGCAGCGTCAGGCGCCCCTGCTTGGCCAGTTCCAGGCTGGCGATGAGCGTCGAGGCCATGGCCGAGCGCTGGCTGAACGGATCCAGCAGTCCGGGCGGCAGGAAGGTCTGCAGCACCGACCATTCGGGCACGCGGCCCAGCATTTCGGAGAGCCGCTGCAAGGCCATCTCGACCGAATAGACCTGGGTGCGCCGCAACCGCAGCGCCTCGCCCGAGCCACGACCGACGCGAAAGTCCGCATAGCCTTTCAGCAGCTCGATCAGCGACAGCTCATAGACCGACCGGCGCAGGACGCGCACCCCTTCCGGCCGGCCGCGCGGGAAGAAATCGACGCGGAACTGGTGGCGGCCCATCAGGCGCTGGCCGCAGGCGCGCATCGCCTCCAGCCGGCGCAACTGAAAGGCCAGCCGTTCGGCCATTTCCGCCCCGCTCAGCCCTTCTTCCTCCTTCTCGGTCTCGGGCAGCAGCAGCCGACTCTTGAGATAGGCGAGCCAGGCGGCCATGACGAGGTAGTCGGCCGCGATCTCCAGTCGCACCTTGCGCAATTCCTGAATGAAGGCGAGATACTGCTCCGCAAGCTGCAGGATGGAAATCTGTTTCAGGTCGACCTTCTGGTCGCGCGCCAATGCCAGCAGCACGTCCAGCGGCCCTTCGTACCCGTCGAGATTGAGAACGAGAGTGCCGTGATCGCCGACGCCGGGTGCCTCCTGCTCGAAGGGCTCCTCCACCGGGCTGTGCAGGGTTTCATCCGCCATGGCGCTCACTGATGACCCGTCAGGGTCAGGACCAGCTCGAAGAGGAACTGAACGGGAGGCAGTATCAACCAGCCGAAGGGATTGAGGTCAAGGCCAAAGGAAGAGCCGAGGATCGGAGGAAGGATCATCACCGCCAGCAGGATCAGGATGCCGAACCGCTCGAGCCGGGCGAGCGGGTAGGCAAGCACGTCCGGCAACAGGCCGACCGCCACTCTCCCGCCATCGAGCGGGGGCAAAGGCAACATGTTAAAGACTGCCAACAACAAATTGATAAATATGGAGAAAGTGAGCAGATCTACGAGCCATGTCCGAATCTCGCCCTCGAACATGAGGCCGAGATGCAGGGCCACGCCCGAAGCCAGCGCCAGGCCCAGATTGATGCCGGGGCCGGCGGCCGCCACCCAGACCATGTCGCGGCGAGGCTGGCGCAGCCGTCCGAAATTGACCGGCACCGGCTTCGCGTAACCGAACAGGAAGGGCGAGCCGAGCAGTCGCAGCATGATCGGCAGCAGCAAGGTGCCGAAGGGGTCGATATGGCGCAGCGGATTGAAGCTGACCCGGCCCAGGCGCAAGGCCGTATCGTCGCCAAGCTTCCAGGCGACATAGCCATGCGCCGCCTCGTGCAGGGTGATGGCGAGGATCGCCGGAATGGCGATCACGGAAACGGCGTAGAGAATTGAGACAGGGTCCATGGCAATGATCTGGGGTCAGGCCACGGTGCGGCCAAGGAGCGCGGCAAGTCGGGCCAGCGCCCCGGCCCGGTCGAACCGCGCATCGACAGGTGCCACCTTGCGCGAGGCCCGCGCCATCGCCGCTTCGGTCATCGGCCGGGCCCCCCGCACCACCTCCTTCATTTCGCCCATGTCCCCCGAGCAATGCAGGGCGATGTCGCAACCCGCCGCCAGTGCCCGCTCCGCCCGTTCGGCATAGCCGCCGCCGAGCGCCTTCATGGCGAGATCGTCCGACAGCAGCAGGCCCTGAAACCCGATCAGGCCGCGCACCACCTCGCCGATGACAAGGGCGGAAGTCGTGGCGCATTCCGCCTCGTCGATCGCGTCGTAGAGCACATGGCCGGTCATCGCCCATGGCAGGTCGGCCAATGCCCGAAAGGGCGCGAAATCCACCTTCTCCAATTCGGCCCGGCTCGCCCCGACACGGGGCAAGGACAGATGGCTGTCCACACTGGCCCGGCCATGGCCGGGTATATGCTTGATCACCGGCGTGACCCCGCCGGCCATCAGCCCCTCCGCCGCCGCCCGGCCAAGCGCGGCAACCTGCGCGGGCTCGCACCCAAAGGCGCGATCGCCGATGACCTCGTGGCTGCCGGGCGCCGGCACGTCGAGCACCGGGGCGCAGTCCACGTCGATGCCGAGCGCGCGCAGGTCGCGGGCAATGACTTCATGGTTGATCCGAACGGCTTCCAGCGCCGCGTCGCGCTCGCGCGCGAAGAGTTCGGCAAAGGCCGCGGCAGGCGGGGGATGGCGCCAATGCGGCGGACGCAGCCGTGCGACGCGGCCGCCCTCCTGGTCGATCAGGATCGGGGCGTCCGCCCGGCCGACCGTTTCGCGGAGTGCGCGGGTGAGCGACATCACCTGGGCCGGATAAACGCAATTGCGCTGGAAGAGGATGAATCCGTAAGGGTCTGCGGCGCGGAAAAAGGCCCGTTCCTCCGCCGTCACCTCCGCGCCTGCGAGGCCAAGAATGACGGCCCGCGGCGTCCGCTCAGCGGGCGGCAACGATGCAGCCCTGCGTCGGTGCCTTCGCGCGAATTCTCTCGCATGCGGCGACCGCGCCGGCACGATCGGTGAAGGACCCGGCCTGGATCCTGTAGCGCGTGCCGAGATTGGCGAGATCGACACGCTCGATCGCATGCGGCATGCCGCCAAGGATATCCGCGTGGACGCGGGCCAGCCGCTTCCATTCCGCATTGGCCGCCGCCTGATCGCCAAGCGAGCCAAGCTGGATACGGAAGGCGCCCAAGGCACCCGCAGGGGCGGCCGGCGTCGCCGGTTTCGGCGGCAGGGCCGCCGTC
>JAHCJR010000094.1 GCA_026126165.1 Alphaproteobacteria bacterium | reverse complement strand
CCTGCTGATCGTCGCCGCATTTACATTCATCTACGCCTTCGTGCCCAACACCAAGGTGAGACTGGGCTCGGCGCTGGTCGGCGCGATCTTCGCAGGACTGCTCTGGCAGACAGTGGGCTGGGTGTTCGCCGCCTATGTGATTTCCTCGACCCAGTACTCGGCGATCTATTCGGCCTTTGCCACCCTCATCATGTTCATGATCTGGCTCTATGTGAGCTGGCTCATCCTGCTGCTCGGCGCGGCGATCGCCTTCTACCACCAGCATCCGCAATATACCCGCCTGGCGCGGGGCGAGGGCCGGCTTGGCATTCGCAGCCAGGAGCGCCTTGCCCTGCAGGCGCTGCGCGTCATCGGCCGCAGTTTCTACCGCGCCGAACCGCCCTGGACGCTGGACCGGATGGCGCAGGAGTTCGGCATGCCCGGCAACCTCATGTCGGACATCGTCGAGCCGCTCGAGCGCGCGGGCCTGATCGCGCGCACCGGCAGCGGCTCCAGTCCCGCCTTCCTGCCCGCCCGGCCCTTTGACGAGGTCTCCGCGAAGGCGGCGCTCGACGCGGTGCGGGATGAGTATGCGCCTGGCCGGAGAGCGCCAGTGGTCACCCGTCTCGACCAGACCGTCGAATTCCAGCTCAGCCGGCTCGATAGCGGGATCGCGGATGCGCTGAAGGGACTGACGCTCAAGGATCTGGCGCTGGCCGCCGACGAAGGCGATGGTCGGAAAGCGGCCCGGCAGGCGGCCGACTGACGGTCCTCGAAACCAGGTGAAGAAAGTTGACCAAGCGTTGGCTATTCCTGTGTTTTCTCGTTCTTCTGGTAGCCTCGTGCGCGGCCCGCGAGCGGCAGCGCACGGCCGAACTTGCTCAGACCCAACTGATCGGCATGAGCCGCGAGGAACTGCTTTCCTGCGCCGGCCGCCCGGCCAGCCGCGCCAGCGGCGAGCGGGTGGAGTATTTCGTCTATGTGCGCCGCGAGGGCGGCAGCGACCCGTTGGGCTCGGAACCGGTCGGCGCGACCGGCGGTTTCTCCGCACCGCCATCCGCCGGCACGCCGTTGCGCTGCGAGGCAACGGTCAAGCTGGAGCAGGGCCGGGTCGCCACGATCTCCTATCGCGGCCAGAGCGGCGGCGTCGTTCTCAACCGGCAGCAGGTCTGCGGCTACATCTTTGAACGCTGCGTCCGCAAATAGGTTCACGGCAGCGCCCGAACGGGAGTGATTGGATGAAGCCGCTGGTGATCGCCAATCCTCTATCGCGTCGCGGCCGAACCGGCGCGCGCTGGCCCGAAATCGAAGCGCGGCTGCGGAACTCCCTCGACACCTTCGACCTCGCCTTCACCCGCGAGGCCGGGCACGCGATCGCACTGGCCCGGGAAGCCGTCCGCGGCGGGTGCCGGCACCTCATTGCCGTCGGCGGCGACGGCACCATGAACGAAGTGGCCAACGGCATGGCCCAGGGCGGCGGCGGCCTGCCGCCGGCGGATGCCGTGCTGTCTCCCATCCCCTCGGGAACCGGCAGCGACACGGCGCGGATGCTTGGCCTGCTTGAAGACCCCGTCCGTCCCTATACGGCCCTCGTTGCCGGCGCGAGCCGGCGCATCGACCTGATCCGCGTACGCTGCGCGGGGCTGGACGGCAAGCCGGTCGAGCGGCTGGCCCTGGTCTGCGCCAGCTTCGGCGCGGCGGCGGAGATCAGTCATCGCACCTCGGCAAGCCCCATGCTGAAAGCGCTGGGCGGGCGTTTCTCCTACTATGCCCACACGCTCGCCGTGACCCTGACCTATGGCCGACATCCGGTCGCCATGGCGCACGACGCCGAACCAGCCGAGCGATGCGATGTCTATACCGGGCTGATCTGCAACCAGGAGCGGGCGGGTGGCGGCATGCGGCTCGCGCCGGGCGCGGACCCGCGCGATGGCGAACTCGACCTCGTGCTTTTTGGCGGGATCCGTCGCCGCGACATCCTCCTCCGCGGGCCGCGTTGGCTCTACGAGGGCCGGCATGTCGAGCATCCGCAGGTGAGCCTGCGACGGATCCGCCGGCTCGCGGTCGATGGACCTGCGGAGATGCTGGTGGACCTGGACGGCGAGACAGTCGGACGCCTGCCGCTCGAAGCAGAAGCACTGCCGGCCGCGCTCACGCTCCGCGCCTGAGATGCTCAGCGCCGGTTGAGGTAGTGCAGCCCCAGGCCAGGACGAGGCCATTCCACCGCGATCAGTCGGCCCGTGGTGGAAAGCGTGATGAAAGCCGTCCGCAACCCTTCCCCGCCAAAACAGATGTTGGTCACGTAGCTGTCCGGGAACGGGATATGCTCCACCTTCGCGCCGTCCGGCGAGATGACCGTGATGCCGCCATTGATCAAGGTCGCGACGCAGACATTGCCTGCCCCGTCGACCGCCATGGAATCGAATAGCTGGAAGCCGCCGACGCCGGCGAGCAGCCTGCCGCCATGGGGCGATGGCCAGGGTCGCCTGTCGATCTCTCCCGGGCCGAGCAGGTCGAAGGCCCAGACACGTCCGGTCATGGTCTCCGCCACGTAGAGCACGCTGTCATCGGGCGATAGCGCGATGCCGTTGGGCGAAATCATCGGGAAGGCGATCTCGCGGATCGAACTGCCATCGGCCTTGGCATAGTAGATGCCCGTGCGATCCTCGTCGCGCATGCGCACCTTGCCGCGATCGGTGAAATAGAAACCGCCATGACCGTCGAACACCAGGTCGTTCGGTCCACGCAAAGGCAATCCGTCGAAGTGCGTGTAGAGAATCTCGACCTTGCCGCTCGCAAGGTCGATGCGCTCGATCCTCCCGCCGCTATAGTCCTCCGGTTGCAGCGTCGGCCGCAGAAGACCGTTCTTGTCCACCCAGGAGAAGCCGCCATTGTTGCAGACATAGCATTTTCCATCCGGCCCGATGGCCGCGCCATTGGGCCCGCCGCCCGGCCGGGCGACAATCTCGTGGCGTCCATCGGGCAGAACCCGCGTGAGCGTTCCGCGCTCGATCTCCACCAGCAGGATCGAACCGTCAGGCATGGCGATCGGCCCTTCCGGAAAACGCAGGCCCACGGTGATCTCTCTGAACTCCATTGCTTCCCCCCATCTTTGGCGGCGCCATCCTAGCCGGGGCGGACGGCACGGGAACAGCGCCGATTGCCGGCCCGGCGGGGCTCATGCCATAAGGATCGCATGAGCCTGAAGAACCGCATCGTGCGGGCGCTGAACCGCCATGTACTGCCGCGCCATCGCCTGGTCCTGCGAAAATCAGGCCACGAGGCGGAGAACGGCCTGCTTACGCCGTCCCTGCGCGAGCGGATGTTCTCCGATATCGCTGCGATCGCCGGACCATGGCTGGACAGCGTCCTTGGTTCCGAGATGGCGATGCCGGCATCGGCGCTGCCCGGCGCGGTCGCGGACTTCGCGGAGCTGCATGAACGCCGGCCAGTGCGCGACAACAGCGGCGGCATGGGCTTCAACGGCTCGCTCTGGCTCTATCTGTTTGCGCGCGCCCTGCGACCGGAGCTGATTGTGGAAAGCGGCACCTGGCAGGGCCATTCCGCCTGGCTCATGGCGGAAGCCGCGCCCGAAGCGGAACTCATCACCTTCGATATCGAGCACGACAACCTGCTGACGCGCCACCCAAGGGTCGATTACCGGCTCGGCGACTGGGCCGGCCACCAGGTCGTCGCGCGCGCGCGCAGCATGGTCTTTTTCGACGACCACATATCGCACACAAGGCGGCTTCGCGAGGCGGCGAAGCGCGGCTTCCGGCATTGTCTGTTCGACGACAACGTGCCGGCCAACGGCGTGTTTCTGACCGGCGATCCGCCATTGCCAACCCTCGCCATGCTGCACGATCCGCAGATGCGGCCGGGCATGCGCATCGACTGGCGCTATCGCGAGCGCGAGTTCCATTATGTGGCGAGCGAAGACGACTGGACGAGTGCGGCGCTGATCGAAGCTTACCGGCCGGTGCCGCCGCTGCGCCCGGCAAGTCCCTACCGCGAGCATCTCGGTCTCGCTTATGTCAGGCTGCGGGGCTGAAGGAGACTTCCGGCGCGGGATCGCCTATTTGGGCACCACCAGATCGAGATAGGGCGCGGTCGGCTTTTCCGAGGGGCCGCGCATATCGGGAACCTTGTGTCGCAGGGGCTTCAGGCTCTTGAGGTATGACGCCAGCGCCCGGGCATCCGCATCGGTCAGGCGGCTATAGGAGTGCCAGGGCATGACCGGCGCGAGCATGCGCCCGTCGGGACGTTCGCCCTTGCGGACGGCGGCGATGATCTGAGCCTCGCTCCAGGTGCCGAGGCCGGTTTCCCGGTCGGGCGTCAGGTTCGGCGGATAGAAGATGCCAAGGCCTGGCAGGGCGAAACCGACTTCCGATCCGCCCAGATATCGGGTCATGTCGGGCTTTCCCGTCAAGGCACCCGGCGTGTGGCAGCCGGTGCAGTCCATGATGGCCGCGAGATACTCGCCCCGCTTGACGCGGTCCTGCCCCGCAACCGTCGTGCTCATCGCAAGCACGACCGGCAGCGCCGCCAGCGCGGCGGCAAAACGAGGTCCATTCCACTTGTTCATGCGTTCCCCCTTCCGGCGCCCCCTGCGCCAGGCGCGGGGATGCTGCCACAAGCGGGGTCAAAGCGCGACCAGGACCTTGAAGCCGCCAAAGAACATCCGCCGGCCATCGAAGGGCATGGGCTTGCCCTCCATCATCCGCTTGATGCGGGGATCCTGCATCACCTTGGCCAGGACCATGTCCCGATGCCGGCGTGAGCGATAGACGATCCAGGAAAAGACCACCGTCTCCCCACGCTTCAGCTTGACGCTCTGCGGGAAGGACGTGAGCTTGCCCGGCTTTACATCGTCCGCGACGCATTCGCGAACCTCGAGCGCCCCATGCTCGCGCCAGATGCGTGCGGCCCTGCGCGCCATCCGGCGATAGGCGTCGAGATTGCGGGTCGGCACGGGCAACACGAAACCATCCACGTAAGCCATTGGCGCTCCTCCCGATCCCGGCACATTGACATTTGAGTTGATATCAACATAAATAGAGCATGTCAAATTCGGGACCGCTGCCGCTTCCGCTCACGCATATGGTGCGCGATAGCTGCCTGTGCCTGCATGCGCAGCGCGCCGCCCGCGCCCTGGCCCGGCGCTACGACCACGCCCTGCGACCGGTGAGACTGACGAATGGCCAGTTCTCGCTTCTGATGTCGCTGAACCGGCCCGCCGCTGCCGCGATAGGCGATGTCGCGTCCCTGCTCGACATGGATCGCACCACGCTGACCGCCAGTCTCAAGCCGCTGGCCCGGCGCGGGCTGGTCGAGATCGAGATCGACCCCGCCGACCGGCGCGGCCGCCGCCTGTGCCTCACGCCTGCCGGTCATCGCCTGCTCCGGCGCGCCATGCCGCTCTGGGAGGCGGCACAGCAGGAGACGATGCGCCTTCTGGGCGAACCCGATCCGCAGAAATTGCGCGGCGCGCTCAACCGGCTGTCCAGCGGCTCCTGATCCGCCGGGGACGAATCGGCGTATACCATCACCACGAGGTGAAGGGGCCGATTGCAAACATGGCGCGTATTCGTCGCGGTGCCGGGGTGGACGATGCCCGCCCGGCCCTTGTGTGGTTTCGCCACGACCTGAGGCTTGCGGACAATCCGGCCTTGCTCGCGGCCATCGCCACCGGGCGTCCGGTCCTCCCCGTCCATGTCATGGAGCCGCCCGGAACCCAGGGCCTCGCGCCCGGCGCCGCCGCGCGCTGGTGGCTGCATGGAAGCCTTGCCGCACTCGGCCAGGATCTCGCCGCGCACGGTGCGCCGCTGCTGCTGCTGGAGGGCCGCGCGGCGGATGTATTGCCCGATCTGGCGCGCCGGACCGGGGCGGCCTCCATCCACTGGAACCGATGCTACGAACCCGCCGCCATTGCCCGCGACACCGCACTGAAGGCATCGCTGCGCGCCATGGGCCTGGACGTGAGCAGCCACAATGCCGCGCTGCTCTTCGAGCCCTGGATCATCCGCACCGGCCAGGATCAGCCCTTCAAGGTGTTCAGTCCCTTCTGGCGGGCCTGCCTCGCGCAGGGTGAGCCTCTCGCACCCCTGCCCGCCCCGCGCCGCATCAATGGATTCAGGGATGCGCCTGCCGGCTCGACGCTCGCGGACTTGCGGCTGCTGCCGGTAGCCCCGGATTGGGCCGCCGGCCTGCGGGAGGCGTGGTCGCCGGGGGAACGCGCGGCGCGCGCGCGGCTCGCCCGCTTCCTGGAGGACGGCCTTGCCGGCTATGCCGAGCTGCGCGACCGTCCGGACCTGCCGGGCTCGTCGCGACTATCCCCGCATCTGCATTTCGGCGAGATTGGCCCGCGCCAGGTCTGGCACGCGGTCCGCGGATGGACCCTTGCAACCGGCGAAGAGGCGGGCGCTGAGGCGTTCCTGCGCGAACTGGGCTGGCGTGAATTTTCCCATCACCTCCTGCACCAGTTCCCCGAGCTGCCCGAACGCAGCTTCCGGCCGGAATTCGACCAGTTCCCATGGGCAGCGGACGAGGCACTCCTCATCGCCTGGCAGCGTGGACGCACCGGTTATCCGCTGGTGGATGCCGGCATGCGCGAACTCTGGCGCACCGGCTGGATGCACAACCGGGTGCGGATGATCGCCGCCTCGTTCCTCGTCAAGCACCTGCTTCAACCCTGGCTGGCAGGGGCCGCCTGGTTCATGGATACGCTGGTCGATGCGGATCTGGCCAACAACTCCGCAGGCTGGCAATGGGTGGCGGGTTCGGGTGCCGACGCGGCGCCTTATTTCCGGGTGTTCAACCCGGTCCTGCAGGGCGAACGCTTCGATCCCGATGGCAACTACGTCCGCCGCTTCGTGCCGGAGCTGGCAGCACTTCCGGCCAGCCATATCCATAAACCCTGGACCGCACCGCCCTCGATGCTGGCAGAATGCGGGATCAGGCTGGGGCACCACTACCCGGCGCCCATCGTGCCGCTCGAGGCCGGGCGCCAGCGGGCGCTCTCTGCCTATCGGAGCATGACGAGGGAGAGCGCATGATGGAAACGCCAGGCCGGCAGCGTATCGCGGTGGTCGGCAGCGGCATCGCCGGTCTGGGGGCCGCCTACTTCCTCTCGCGCCGGCATGAGGTCACCCTGTTCGAGGCCGACGCGCGGCCCGGTGGACACACCAATACGATGGAGGCCGATTTCGGTGACCGGCAGGTCACGGTCGATACCGGCTTTATCGTCTTCAATCCGCTCAACTATCTCAATCTCTGCGCCCTCTTCTCGGAACTCGGCGTGGCCAGCGAGAAGAGCGAGATGTCCTTCGGCGTCTCGGTCGGCGGCGGTCGCCTGGAATGGGCCGGCAGCAACCTCGCCACCCTGTTCGCACAACCTGCCAACCTTCTCAAGCCCCGCTTCCATGGCATGTGGCGCGACATACTCCGCTTCAACCGCGAAGCCCCCGCCGCGCTCGCCGCCGGCCGGCTGGGCGAGAGTTCGCTTGGCGACTACCTTGCCGCCGGTGGATACGGCGAGGCGTTCATCCTCGACTACCTGCTGCCCATGGGCGCCGCGATCTGGTCCGCGCCGATGGCGGAAATGCTGAATTTTCCCGCCCGCAGCTTCGTGCGCTTCTTCGTCAATCATGGCCTGCTCCAGGTCAACGACCGCCCGCAATGGCGAACGGTCAGTGGCGGTGCGCGCAGCTACGTGCGTCGCCTGCTGCGGCAAGGCGACATCGATCTCCGGCTGGGATGCAGGGTGGTCGAACTTGTGCGCGATGAGACCGGCGTGACGCTGCACGCCGCCGGAACGGAACCTGAGCGTTTCGATCAGGTGGTGCTGGCGACCCATGCCGACCAGTCGCTTCGACTGCTCACCGATCCGACACGGGGCGAGGCCGAACTGCTCGGCGCCTTCCGCTTCGAGAAGAACATGGCCTGGCTGCATCGCGATGCGCGGCTGATGCCCAGGCGCCGCCGCGTCTGGTCGAGCTGGAACTACCTGACCGAGGATCGCCGCGACTTGGAGCGCAAGGTGGCGGTCACCTACTGGATGAACCGGTTGCAGAACCTGGACCCGGCCTGTCCGCTCTTCGTCACCCTCAACCCGCTCACCGAGCCGGATTCGGCCCTCACCTTCGCGCGCATCGGCTATGAGCATCCGCTCTTCGACGAGCGCGCCATTCGCGCCCAGGCGGCGCTCGGCGAGATTCAGGGCAAGCGGCGCACCTGGTTCTGCGGCGCATGGACCCGTCACGGCTTCCATGAGGATGGCCTGGTCAGTGCGATCCGCATCGCCCGCTCGCTCGGCGCGCCGCCGGACTTCGCCACCGATGTCGCGCCCTATGAGGGCATCGAGCCGCCGATCGTGCTGAGGGCCGCCGAATGAGCCCGCCTGCCGCGCTCTATTTCGGGCATGTGATGCATAGCCGGATGCGCCCCTTTCGCCACGCATTCCGGTACCGCGTCTTTTCGCTGCTCGTCGATATCGACCGTCTCGGGGAAGCGGCGGCCTCGACGCGCCTTTTCTCGATCAACCGTTTCAACCTGTTCTCGTTTCATGAGCGCGACCACGGGCCGCGCGACGGAAGCGCGCTCAGGCCCTGGCTGGACCGCACCCTGGCCGAAGCCGGCATCGCCACGCCACCAGCCATCGTGCGCCTGCTCTGCTTTCCGCGCATCCTTGGTTATGTCTTCAATCCGCTCAGCATCTACTACTGCCATGATGCGGATGACCGGCTGAACGTCATCCTGTACGAGGTCAAGAACACCTTTGGCGGCCAGCACAGCTACGTCATCCCCGTCGGCAGAAACGCCGCCACCCCGATCCGCCAGAGCGCGGCCAAGGACTTCTATGTCTCCCCCTTCATCGGCATGGAGTCCCGGTACCGGTTCCGCATGAGCGCGCCGGGGGAGCGGTTGTCGGTGGTGATCCACCAAACCGTCCCGGACGGCGACATGCTGATCGCGACACAGAACGGCGTGCGCGCGCCCTTCGACGACAGACGCCTGCTCGGCGCCTTCATCCGCTACCCGCTGATGACCTTCAAGGTGATCGGCGCGATTCACTGGCAGGCGCTGCGACTCTGGCTCAAGGGTGCGAAGTTGGTACCACGCCCACCCGCCCCCGAACGTCCGGTGAGCCGCGGAACCCTGTCCGGCTAGGGAGACTGCAGACCATGAGTGCCGTCGATACATCCTCCGCTCGAACGCTCGAAGGCAGCGCGCCGCGCCAGCCAATCCTCATCCGCGGCCCGCGCGAGGCCATGGCGCAGAGAGGTCTGACACGTTGGATGCAGTTCGCGCTGATGCTCGGCGCGCGGGCACGACGCGGGTCCATGACGGTGGAAATGCCCGACGGACGTCGCTTCCTGATGCGGGGCGAAGCCGAAGGCCCGGACGCAGTGATGCTCGTCCTCCGTCAGGACTGGGCGCGCCGGCTGCTTACCGGCGGCAACCTCTCCTTCGCGGAAAGCTTTCTCGATGGCGACTTCGACAGTCCGAATCTCGCCGCGGTGACCGAATGGGCGGTGGCCAACGAGGAACTCGACGAGGCGCTGATGGGCAAAGCGTGGTTTCGCATCGCCAGGCGCGTCCTCTTCGCGCTACAGGCCAATACGAGGCGCGGCAGCCGGCGCAACATCTCCTACCATTACGATCTGGGCAACGATTTCTACCGGCTGTGGCTCGACCCCTCGATGACCTACTCGTCCGCCATCTTCACGGATCAGGCGCAGGAGCTGGAAGCGGCGCAAATGGAGAAGTATCGCAGGCTGGCCCGGATCGCCGGCATCCGCCAGGGCGACAGCGTGCTCGAGATCGGCTCCGGCTGGGGCGGCTTCGCCTGTCTTGCCGCACGCGAATTCGGCGCGCGCGTCACCACCCTGACCATCAGCCGGGCGCAATACGAACTGGCCTCCGCCCGCATCGCAGAGGCGGGCCTCGCCGATCGCGTGGAAGTCCGCCTGCAGGATTATCGCGAGGTGCGGGGCGAGTTCGACTGCATCGCCTCCATCGAGATGTTCGAGGCGGTGGGCGAACGCTACTGGCCGATCTTCTTTCAGACCATCCGCGACCGGCTCAAGCCGGAAGGGCGCGCCGCGCTCCAGGTCATTACCATCGCCGACCGGTATTTCGAGGCCTATCGCGGCACCATGGACTTCATCCAGCGCTATATCTTTCCGGGCGGCATGCTGCCTTCGCCCGCCGAACTGACGCGCCAGGCGACGGGCGCCGGCCTGCGCGAGTCCGATATCGGCGAGTATGGCGCCGACTATGCGCGCACGCTCGCGGAATGGACGCGGCGTTTCCGCGCGGCCTGGCCGCAGATCGAGGCGCAGGGCTTCGACGAGCGCTTCCGCCGCATGTGGGAATACTACCTTGCCTACTGCGAAGGCGGATTCCGCGCCGGGGTGATCAACGTCCGCCAGTTCGCCCTGAGCCGGGCGTGAGCCCGCCGCGACGCGAGCCGTCCCGGCGCATGCGCAGCCTGCGCCTTGCGGCCTATGCCCTGCCGGCAGTGCCGCTCGCGGCGGCGGGCATACCACTCTTCATCTACCTGCCGGTCTTCTACAGCCGCGAAATGGGCCTCGATCTCGCCGCAGTGGGCGCGATCCTGTTCCTCGCCCGTGTCTGGGACGTGATCACCGATCCGCTGGTCGGCATTCTCAGCGATCGCACGAGAGGGCGCTTCGGCCGCCGCCGACCCTGGATCCTCGCCGGCACCCTGCCGCTCGTTCTGGCGATCCATGCCCTCTTTCTCCCCCCATCCGGGGCCGGCGCCGCCCACCTGCTGGTCTGGATCATGATCCTCTATCTCGCCTGGACCATGATCACCCTGCCCTACCAGTCCTGGGGCGCGGAACTCTCGGCCGACTATGACGAACGCACGCGCATCGCCGGCTGGCGCGAAGGCGGCGTGATCCTCGGCACCACGATCGCCACCTCGCTCCCCATCTTAGTCACCGGGCAGGATGGGAACGCCGGGCCGGTACTCGTGATCCTTGGCTGGCTCGTCATTGTCGCCCTGCCTGTCGCGGTGCTACTGGCGCTCGCGCTGACACCCGATGAACCGCACCGCGCCGCT
>JAHCJR010000093.1 GCA_026126165.1 Alphaproteobacteria bacterium | reverse complement strand
GACGGATGGGGGCTAGATCGGCCGCCTGGCCGGCGCCGAGCTTCGTGAATTCGAGCGGCGCGAACTCCGGCTGGCGGGCATAGGAGAGCAGTTGCAGCCCATGGGCGGCGCAGGTGAGCACGGTCCAGCCGGGGCCGGTTGCCGCATCGTCCATGCCCGGCTCGATATAGGCGCGCCCGCCGCTGCGGAGCCAGCCGGCGAGTTCCGCCGCCGACGGCCGCTCATCGCCGCCGCGCGCGATGCAGACGATGGCATCGAGCGCGCCCGGCTCCGGCCTTTGCGCCGGGCTTTCCGGGCGCAGGCCGAGGGCCTGCAGCCGCAGGCCATCCGCCCCGTCCATATCACCGCACAGCAGGAGCCGCAGCTCCTCCGGCTGCCTTGCGGTTGCCTTGGCCATTTCCCGCAGTCTCTGGGCGACGAACCAGACCATCGCCTGCCGGCGCCTCGTGGCGGCATCGCTGCCCGGCGCGACTGCCTTCAGCAGCCGCTCGCCGGCCCCCGACAGCGCTTCGGCGAACGGCACGATGCCGGTCCTGGCGAGGCGCGCCGGCGGGTGCTGCAGGGCTTCGACGACCAGCAGGTTCGCGGCGAGGGCGAAGCGCGCGGGCGAATGGCGCTCCGCCAGCGTCGCACGCGCGTCCAGCAGCGCGGCGCGGTTCTGGTCGTAGCGTCCGGACAGGTCGCGGATCTCCGCCGTCAGCTCCGCCAGGCTCCAGCCCCGGGCGATCCGGCATCCGGGCAGACCTTCAAGGATCTCCTGCGGCCCGCCGCAGGGCGCGGCCACCACCGGAATGCCGTGCAGCGCGGCTTCGAGAACTGCCAGGCCGAACGGTTCCGAACGCGCCGGATGCAGCAGGATCGGCCGCGCCCGCGGCGGCGCCCAGGGATCGGCAAGCAGCCCGTGGACATGGGCATGGCCGGCCAGCTGCCGGCGTGCGATCTCGCGCCGGAGCTGCTCGCCCAGCCTGCCGTCCAGCCCCATGAAATGCATGTGGAAGCGGCTGTCGGCGCGGGCGATGTGTTCGATCACGCCGAGCGCGATGTCGCAGCCCTTGCGGCGCGAGAGCGTGCCGCAGAACAGCAGGTCGAAGCGGTCGTCGTCGGCGAGCGGCGAGGGCGCCGCCGGTGGCGGCACCGCAGGCCGGAGCACCTCCATCGCCGCCCCGGGCACGAGGTCGCGGATGCGTTCGCGCACATGGTGGGAGCAGGTGACGGCGAGCGAGGCCAGTTCCAGCATGCCGCCATGGGCTTGCGCGACGCCGATGCCGCGCGGCAGCAGGTCGTCGTCCTCGTGCACCAGCTCGTGCAGATACCAGAGGTGCGGCTTGCCGGCGACGGCGGCTGCGAGCGCGCCATGGGCGATCACCGCGGTGTTGGAGATCACGAGGTCGATTTCCGCGGTGCGGATCCTGTCGAGCACCATGCGCACCGCGCCCGCCAGTCCGCCGGCGAGGCAGGCCGGAAAATGCGGCAGCCACCACGGCGCCGGAAGGAACGCCAGGTCATGGGCGAGGGCGCGGACCGGCGCGGCAAGCGGCCCTTCGCCGGGCAGCAGGCAATGCAGCTCGAAGGCCGGCGCAAGGGCACGCACCAGGTCGAGATAGACGCCGCTCGCCCCGGTCCGGCCGGACCAGTGGCCGAGCAGCAGCAGCCGTGGCCTTCGCCCGCCGCCCGCCAGCTTTTCCCGGATGGTTCCGAGCAGCCGTTCGCAGGCCGCCGCATCCTTCGGCAGCCCGGCCAGCGGCGAGCTGGCGGCCGTCGCCTGGACCTGCTCCAACGCCGACATGCGCCCGCTCGTCCCGTCCCTTGAAAGTTTGCAGGGAGAAGGGCGGCACGCTAACGTCGGCGCGGGCGCGCGCACAAATCACATCCGCTTGTGCGCTAGATGCGGGAGGCTGCGGGCCGGATGAAGGTGCGCGAGGGATTGCCGCTGGTCGCCGTGTTGCTGGCGCTATTGCTGGCGGCCCAGGACGCCTCCGCGCAGGCGCTGTTCCGGCGCGAAGACGATGCGCGGCGCACCTGCCCGGGCGACGAGGTGGTCTGGATCAGCCACCCCTATCATATCTATCACCGCCGCGGCGCGCCGGCCTTCGGCAAGGGTCCGGGAGACTATGCCTGCCTCCGGGACGCCCGGCGTTCCGGGGCGCGCCCGGACCGCCTGCGCGATCCCTACGCGCCCGGAACCCTGCCGACGCCGCGCTGAACCTGGTCAGCTCTTCGGAATCGTCGCCTCGAAGGCCTGCAGCGCGGCCAGGAACTGCCGGGGCTTGTATTCCTCGTCCTTCTGCACCGCGTCATAGCACTTGTCGAGCGCCGCCTTCATGGCGTTGTAGCGCTGGTCGTCGATGACGCCCGCACGCTTCATCGACGTGACGATGGCCGACATGGCCATGGTCGCCTGCTCCGCCGCCGAATAGTCGACGAACTCGCCCGACATGCCTTCCTTGACCAGGCCGATGAGCAGCCCCTGCATGTCGTTGGCGCCGAACTGATGCTGCGCGAAGCGCTGCACCAGGCCCTGCGTCGTCGCCTTGAGGCGCGCCACCGCGGCAAGCGTGGCCTCGGCACCCTGGGTGGAAGCCTTGTGCAGCGCGATCGTCTCCTGCTTGAGCTTCTGGCCAAGGGCATTGTCGAGGTGCCCGGCGATCACGCGCAGCATTACCAGATTGGCGTCGTTCAGGCGCACGATGCCGGGCCCGAGGCCAGTGCCGCTGCGCGGCTCCCAGCGCACGTTGCTCATCGGATGATGGCAGGCATGGCAGTCGAAGAACACCAGTTCAGGGAAGATGCCATCACGGTTGCGCTTGGCATCCGCGAGGCCGTCCAGGATCTCCTGGATGGCGAGCGCCTGGCCGATGGCCCAGGTCTGCACGCCGTTGGCCACGCGCTTGCGTTTGCGGTAGTCGTCATCGACCACGTAATGCGCCGGCTGGATTGCGGTAAAGGTATCGAGCTCGAAGCTCATGCGCGGGTGGCCGGCACCCATGATGCGATGGGTCACGAACTTGTTGTTGTCGCCGAAATGGCAGGACAGGCACAGCTTGGCGCGCGCCACCGGCTCCTCGGTGGGATAGAGGCCGGCCTTGATGTTTTCCTCGTGGCTTGCCATGCCGGAGACATGCACGCCGAGCCATTTCTCGGCGCCGCCATGGCAGGCTTCGCAGCCGACGCCGTCCGAAACCTGGAAGACGCGGCCGCGCTTGTCCGGCGGCGGGTTATCGGCATGACAGTCGAGGCAGACCTTGGCCTCGTGCGCGTTCGGCAGGCCGAGATTGCGCGCGATGCGTTGCGAACGTTCCGTGCGCAGGGTCGCATATGCCTTGGCATGGCGGTCCTTCTGCGCCCAGGTGATGTATTCGTTCTGCAGCACCGTGGAATCGCGCCATGGCGTCGCCGAGCCATGACAGGTCGAGCCGGCGCAGGACGTGACGCCGAGATGGCGGTTCTCGCCGTATTGCGGAATCGTCTGCGCCGCGACGCCCGTGCCGAACAGCGCCACGGCCGTGGCCGCCGCCGCCAGCACCCGAACGGATCGCAGGATCTTCATGCAAGCAACGATCATCCCATGCCCCCCGATGATCTTCGCGCGTTACCCCGAAGGCTGATTATGTCCGCTCGCCTGCCGGATGGGAAGTGACAACAACAAGTAATCGCGGGACATTTTTCCGCCCGCTCCGGCGTCAGCGGCCCTGTATCGCATCCTCGTGACGGCCGCTGCGCCGGGCGATTTCCGAAAGTTGCCCGAGTGCCGCGCGTACTTCCGGATCGCGCGGGTTGAGTTTTTCCGCCTCGAGATAGGCGCCGACCGCGTCCATGTAGCGGCCAAGGCCGGTATAGGCGCGGCCGAGCGCCTTCCAGTCCTCCGCCACCTCGGGCGCGCGGCGCAACCGCGCTTCCAGCCGGCGCGCCTCGGCGCCGATCGCCTCCCGGTCGGGGCCGGGCGGCACCGTGGCGAGCGGCACCGGCGCCGGCGCCGGTCGGGTGAGGAACGCGGCCAGCCCGACGCTCACCCCGACGCTGAGCATGGAGAGAATGGCGGCGAGCAGCCAGCCACGGGACGGCATCGACGAAACTCCCTTGCAACGACCGGGCGCGGCTATGATCCGCGAGAGGATGGCGCAGATGCAACACTTCCCGTCGTGGCTGATGTTTCCCCTGATGCTGCCGCTCGGCGCCGCCGCCTGCTGGCTGGGCATAGCACTGGTCCGCCTTGACGGAAGGCGCCCGCCGCTCGCCTGGCTTGGTCTCGCCGCGCTGGCAGCGGTGCTGGCCTCGGCGCTGCCGCAGGTTGCGGAAGGCGGCGGGCCCGCGATCGATGCGCTTCTGCTTTTCCTGCTGCTCGCGCTGGCGGCCGCCGACGCGTATCGCTACATCCTTCCCGACGTGCTGACGCTTGGGCTGCTCGGCATCGGCCTCGCCGTGGCCTTCGCCGGCCTCGGCCCGCTTAGCCTCACCGATGCCGCCACCGGCGCTCTGGCGGGTGGCGGCGGCCTCTATGCGATCTCTGCAATTTACCGGCGCTGGCGCGGCCGGGAGGGGGTCGGCCTCGGCGACGTCAAGCTGATCGCCGCGGGTGGCGCCTGGATCGGCTGGGCCGGCCTGCCGGGCGCCGTGCTGGTCGCGGCCCTCGCCGGCCTGATCTTTGCGCTGCTGCTCGGGCTGCTGCGCCGGCGGCCACTGCGCGCCGGCACGCGCCTGCCGTTCGGCGTCTTCCTGACGCTGGGCATCTGGGTCGCGTGGCGGCTGGGCCCCCTTTCGTTCCTGTAAGGCTGCCTCTATCCTCATGCTTTCGGTCGAGGATCAGGCGGTGGGCGAACTCTCGGAGCTGCTGCTCAGGAACGGCAAGGTCGATCACGGCGGGCTCGAGCGCGCCGGCGCGCTCGCCGCGGTTTCCGGCGAGCGGCTGGACGTGGTCCTGACCCGTCTCGGGCTGGTCAGCGAAAGCGACATGGCGGCGGCCCTCGCGGAACAGCTCGCGCTGCCGCTGGCCGGGCCGGGCGACTATCCCGACAGGCCGCTGCTCGGCGAGCGGGTAACCATCCGCTTCCTGCGTGCCTCGCGCGTGCTGCCGCTGCGCGAGCATGCGGACCATCTCGACCTTGCCATGGCGGACCCCCTCGACGGTTATGCGCGGGAGGCGATCCGCCTGCTGGCGGGCAAGGAGGTCCGCCCGGTGGTGGCGGTGCCGGCGGAGCTGGATGCGGCGCTCGACCGCCTGTTCGGCAAGCCGAAGCCGGCGGCGGAGATCGCCGCCGCGTCCCTGACCGGCGAGGGTGTGGCGAGCGCCGATATCGAGCGGCTGCGCGACCTGGCGAGCGAAGCGCCGGTGATCCGTCTGGTCAACGGCCTGATCTCCCGCGCGGTCAACGAGCGGGCCTCCGACATCCATATCGAGCCGTTCGAGGGCACGTTGCGCCTGCGCTATCGCATCGACGGCGTGCTGCGGGCGGTGGAGGCGCCGCCCTCGCGCCTGCAGGCGGCGATCGCCAGCCGGGTCAAGATCATGGCCGGCCTCGACATCGCAGAGCGGCGGCTGGCGCAGGACGGGCGCATCAAGGCAAACGTGCAGGGACGCGAGATCGACCTCCGGGTTTCGACAGTGCCGACCCAACATGGCGAATCGGTCGTGCTGCGCATCCTCGACCAGTCGCGCGCGCCGCTCGATCTCGGGCGGCTTGGTTTCTCCGCCCCGGTCGGCGCGACCCTGTCCAGCCTTCTGGAACGACCGAACGGCATCATTCTGGTGACCGGGCCGACCGGCAGCGGCAAGACCACCACGCTCTATGCGGCGCTGCAGCGGCTCAACGATCCCTCGCGCAAGCTGATCACGGTGGAGGATCCGGTCGAGTACGAACTGCCCGGCATCAACCAGATCCAGGTCCGGCCGCGCATCGGCCTGACCTTCGCCACCGTGCTGCGCGCCATCCTGCGCCAGGACCCCGACATCATCATGGTCGGCGAGATCCGCGATGGCGAGACTGCGCGCATCGCCGTGCAGGCGGCGCTGACCGGTCATCTCGTGCTATCGACCCTGCATACCAACGACGCCGCCGGCGCGCTGACGCGCCTCGTCGACATGGGCGTCGAGAACTACCTGCTCACCTCGTCGGTCCTGGCAGTGCTGGCGCAGCGGCTGGTGCGGCGGCTCTGTCTGGACTGCCGGGAGCGCTACCTTCCGGCGCCGGAACTCGTGCGCCAGCTCGGGCTCGAGCGGCTGTCCGATGGCGGCGAGCCCTGGCTGCATCGCGCGCGCGGCTGCGCCGCCTGCCAGGGCAGCGGCTTCGCCGGCCGCACGACCATCGCGGAACTGATGCCGCTCGAGGACGATCTGCGCCGGCTGGTCCTGCGCCGCGCCGAGCGGCGCGAAATCGACCAGGCAGCCCGCGCCGCCGGCATGCGGCCGATGGCCGATGACGGCCTGCTCAAGGCGCTGGCCGGGATCACCACGATCGAGGAAGTCATGCGCGTCACGCAGGTGGTCTGAGGCGATGGCGCGGTTCCGATACCGGGCGGTCGATCCCAGCGGCGAGGTGGTGGAGGCGGAGATGGAGGCGCCGGACCGCGCTAGCGTCATCCGCCGGCTGCAGGAGGAAAACCATCTGCCGATCCAGGCGGAGCCGCTCGGTCCCGGGGCAGCGGCGCCGCGCCGCGCCGAGGCCGGGCTGTTCGGTCCGGCGCTGGCCGCTCTGGCGGCCCTTTTCGGCGAGGACGCGCCATTGCGCTTCGTGCAGAGCCTGGCACGGCTCCTTGCCGCGGGGCTGCCGCTCGACCGCGCGCTCGTCATCATGACGGAGGTGGCCGGCGGCGCGCGCGAGGCGATGCTGGCGGCGTCCGTGCTCGACGAGATCAAGGACGGCCATTCACTTTCCACAGCGATGGCACGCCAGGGTGCCGCCTTCGACCGTTTCGCGGTGGCGCTGGTGCAGGCGGGCGAGGCCGGCGGACGACTGGCGGAAGGGCTCGAACGGCTGGCCGATCATCAGCGGCGCGCGCGGCGCATCCGCGAGAGCGTGCGCACCGCGCTGATCTATCCTGCTTTTCTTCTGGCGGTCGCGGCGATCTCCATCGCCATCCTGCTGGTGGTGGTGATCCCGGAGTTCGAGGCGCTGTTCGACGAGGCGGCGCGCGAGCTCCCGCTGCTCACGCGCATCGTCTTCGGCGCGGCGGCGGCGGCGCGGGATTTCGGCTGGCTGCTGCTGCTTCTCTTCCTGCTGTGGCTGCTCTGGTTCCGTCGCCGCCTCGCCACGCCCGAAGGAAGGCGCGCCTTCGATCGCCGGCTGCTCGGACTGCCGTTGGCCGGACGGCTGATCCGCGATCTCGAGACGGAGCGTTTCGCCCGCTCGCTCGCCGCGCTGCTCGGCGGTGGCGTCGCGCTGCCGGAGGCGATGCGCCTGGCCGGCGAGGCGATGGCGAACCGGGAACTTGGCCTGCGCATCGTCGCCGCCGGCGAGCGCCTGGCGGAAGGGGCGAGGCTCAGCCAGGTGCTGGCCCAGGCCGGCGCCCTCCCGGCGCTGGCGCTGCAACTGACGCGCGTCGGCGAGGAGACCGGCCGGCTGCCCGACATGCTCCAGGAACTCGCCGGTATCTATGCCGAGGAAGCGGAGAGCGGCGTGCGGCGCGCCATGGCGCTGATCGAACCGGTCCTCATCGTCTCGCTCGGACTGTTCGTTGCGCTGGTGATAGTCTCGGTCATGGTTGCCGTGGTCGGGCTCAATGCGCTCGCCCTTTGAGCGACCGGGTGTTTGAGGGGATCATGGCGTTGCATGGATCGAACGGCAGGCGAAGAAGGCGGCAGCGGGGCTTCACGCTCATCGAGCTGCTGGTCGTGCTCACCATCCTGGCGCTGATCGGCGGCGTGGTCGGGACCCAGGTGCTGCGCTATGTCGGCACCGCCAAGTCGGAGACGGCGCGACTGCAGATGAACCAGATCTCCTCGGCGCTCGACCTCTTCCGCCTCGATGTCGGCCGCTACCCGAGCCAGGCCGAGGGGCTGCGGGCGCTGGTCGAGCGGCCGGCCGGACTGGCGCGCTGGAACGGCCCCTATCTCAAGGGTGGTCAGCTTCCCGCCGACCCATGGGAACGTGCCTATGTCTACCGCATGCCGGGCAGCCAGGGTCGCGATTTCGACCTGATTTCGCTCGGCGCGGATGGCCAGGTCGGCGGCAGCGGCGAGGCGGCCGACATCGTCCTGAACTGACGCCATGCGACAGGCCGGCTTCACCCTGCTGGAGATGCTGGTGGCGCTGGGCCTCTTTGCGCTCGGCGCCGCAATCATACTGCCCAACCTGGCGCGCGGCCTCGGGCCGGCCGATCTCGGGTCGGCAAGCGAACTGGTGGCGGCGGAGTTGCGCCGGGCGCGCAACCTCGCCCTCGAGACCCGCGCCGAGACGCGCTTTCCCGCCCGTCCGCTCGACCTGCCGGCCGGAATCGTCGTGCTGGTCGAGCCGGCGGACGGCATCCGTTTTTTCCCTGACGGCTCCTCTTCCGGCGGGCGCGCCGCCCTCGCCCGCGGCCAGGCAACGCGCCTTGTCGAGGTCGACTGGCTGACGGGGCGCGTGCGCGCCGTGGGCGCGCCATGAAAAGGGGCGCGCGGGGTTTCAGCCTGCTGGAAGTGCTGGTCGCCTTCCTGATCGTCGCCCTGGTGCTCGGCGCGGCGCTGCCGCTGATCGGGCAAGGGCTGCAAGGCACACATGCGGCGGAGCGGCGGACGATGGCGTTGCTGCACGCCGAATCCCGGCTTGCAGAATTGGCGGCGCTCGGCGATCCGCGCGGCGAGGCGCGGGCCGGCGAATTGCCCGGCGGCTTTGCCTGGCGGAGCCAGTCCCAGCCAGTCGAAAGCGGCGCCGGACAGCGCATCTTGCTGCTTCGGGTCAGTGTCACCTGGCGCGGCGCGCGGTCGGGCGAGGATGTCGCGCTCTCGACCCTGCTGGTGGTGCCGGAGATGCTGCCGTGACCCGGCGGCGTTCGCAGGGCTTCACCCTGCTCGAGGCGCTGGTCGCCATCGCGCTGCTTGCGCTGCTCGCCGGGCTGCTGACCGGCGCGCTCCGCTTCGGACTGGTCAGCACGCGGCAGGTCGAGGCCCGCATCGCGGGGCTCGAGGACCTGCGCGTGGCGCAGCACTTCCTGCGCCGGCAGATCGAGGCCGCGGTGCCGCTCATCGTCAACGACGAGACCCGTGGCGAGGTCGCCTTCCGTGGCGGCCCCGGCCGGCTCGATCTGGTGGCAGAGATGTATGGGCGCGACGGTATGCCGGGGCTCTGGTACCTGCGCATCGTCGTGCAGGAGGATGAGGGCGGCAGCCGGCTGATCGTGCTGCGCCAGCCGATCACGCGCGAGCGCGAGCCATTCCGCTTCCTGCCCGATGCGGACGCGGCGCCGCTCGCCATCGTGCGGGCGCCGCTCGCGATCTCCTATCACGATGGCAGACGCTGGCTCGATAGCTGGCCGCGTTCGGACACGCTGCCCCGGCTGGTTCGCATCCGCGCCGGCGAAGGCGACCGGGCGGACTGGCCGGATCTCCTGGCCGTGCCGCGCCTTGGCGTGGTGCAGCAATGAGGGGCCCGGGCCGCACCGAGCGGGGCGTGGCGCTGATCGCGGCACTATGGGTGCTGGCGCTGCTTTCGGCGCTGCTGGTCGGCTTCGCCGGCACCACCCGGACCGAGACCGTGCTGGCGCGCAACCTGCTCGACCTCGCCCATGCGCGGCATCTCGCGGACGGCGCGATCCAGATGACGGCGCTGCGCCTCATCGGGACTGGCGCAGCGAGCCGGCTGCGCGTGGACGGCGTACCCTTCGAGACCAACGTGGACGGATTTCCGGTTCGCGTCCAGGTCTTCGACGAAGGCGGCCGCATCGACCTCAATGCCGCGCCGGAGGAATTGCTCGCCTCGCTCTTCATTGCCGTCGGCGCGCCGGCAGGGGAGGCGCGGGCGCTCGCGCGCAACATCACCGACTGGCGCGAGGAGGCGGAGGATGGCGGCCGGCTGGCCCGGCTCTATGCCGCGGCCGGCCATCCCGGCGCGCCGCGCGCGCGGCCCTTCGCCCATGTCGGCGAACTCGCCCATATACTGGGCATGCGCGCGGAATGGCTGGAGCGGGCGCGACCGCTGGTCACCGTGCTGAACGGGCAGGACGGCGTCGATCCGGCGAGCGCGCCGGTCGAAGTGCTGGCGGCCCTGCCGGGGCTCGACCCGCGCACCGCCCGGTCCATCGTCGAGCGGCGCCCGCCGGCCTTCCATCGCCAGCAACTGGGCGATCCCGATCTCGGGCCGGCGGAAATCCATGCGAGACCCTCGCGCGGGGTCGGCTTTCTGGTGCGTGCCGAACTGGTGCTGGCGCCAGGCCGCATCTTCCGGCGCGAGGCGCAGGTGGTGCTTCTCGGCGCGGGGCGCGAGCCTTTTCGCATCGTCGATCTGCGGTGAGAGTTGAATGCCCCCCGCGTTGCCTCGCCCTCGGCGCGGGTGATAGAGTCGGGGCCATGGGCAGGGGGCGGGTTTCGCATGAATTCTAGCGCCGGATCGCCGGACCGGGCGGCGCCGTTTGCGCGCTTCCTGCGCTGGTGGGGACGCGAGCTTCGCGGGCTTCTTCCCGGCCCGCTCGCGCGTCTGCTCGGGCTTGATCCGGCCTTCCTTCTGGTCGAGCTCGACGGCGAGACTCTGGCGCTGAGCCTGCAGGACGGCGCGCGGCGCCAGCAGGCCGGCCGCCTGGCGCCTGGCCAGCCGGCTTCGCCGGCACTGGCCGGCCGCGTCGTGGTGCTGCGGCTGCCGGCAAACGAAGGTCTCGGCAAGACGCTGGCTCTGCCCCTCGCCGCGGAGGAAAATCTGCGCGAGGTGCTCGAGTTCGAGATGGAGCGGCAGACGCCGTTTCCGGCCGACCAGGTTTATTTCGACTGGCGGGTGCTCGAACGCCGGCCGGCGGAGCGCCGGCTGGTCCTGCGGCTGCTCGTGGCGCCGCGCGCCAGGGTGGAGCAGGCCCTGGCCCGGCTTGCCGCCTCGAGCCTCGCGCCGCAGGCGGTCGATCTGGGCGGCGAGGCGGCGCCGCCGCTCGATTTCAACCTGCTGCCGGCATTGGTGCGTGCGCCGATGCCGCGCCGGCGCGGCAT
>JAHCJR010000092.1 GCA_026126165.1 Alphaproteobacteria bacterium | reverse complement strand
GAAGCCATCGCCCGGCAGCGCCTCGAGATTGTGCAGCTTCTCGAGATGGCAATAGCCGATATCGCGTCCAGCCTTGTGCCCTTCCCAGATGATGCTGGGATCGTGCGTCTCCTTGTACTTCTCGGCGGTATAGACGAAGGGTGCGTCCCAGCTCCAGGCATCGGTGCCGGTGAGGCGGACGCCGCGTTCCAGCAGATACATCGTTGCCTCATAGCCCATGCCGCAGCCGGCATTGACGTAATCGTCGTTGCCGTAGCGTGAGCCGGCTCGTGTATTGACCACCACGATCTCGAGCGGCTTCAGTTCGTGCCCGATACGCCGGAGTTCGGCCTCGACATCCTTCGCCGTGACCACATAGCCGTCAGGGAGGTGGCGGAAATCCAGCTTCACACCCGGCTGGAAGCACCAGTCCAGCGGCACCTCGTCGATGGCGATGGCGCGCTCGCCCCGGTTCATCGTGGAATGGAAATGATAGGGCGCATCCAGATGCGTGCCGTTATGGGTGATGAGTTCGACCTTCTCCACCGCCCAGGCCTCGCCATCGGGCAGGTCCTCCTTCTTCAGGCCGGGAAAGAACGGGGCCATCTGTTCGAAGGTCTGCTGGTGATCGAAATAGGTGATCTTCGGGCCGAACGGCACCGGGTCGGATACGACATCGTTTTCCAGGTAGATGGACAGATCCACGAACCGCCGCGCCATTATCCTCTCCTCCGGCCAAGCATTCGGGGCGACAGGGCGATTATCGCCGCCCGGCGGCGAATGGGAAGGCTGGAATGCGGCGGCGTCTGGGATAATATCGGCCCCGGGAGAGGAACACGCACCGGGGGTAACAATGCAATTCGACCGTATCCGCCTCAAGCTCGCGGCGCTCGCCGCCGGCTCCGCCCTGCTCTGGTCGGCGGCCGGACATGCCGAGACCATCAGGATGACCGCGGCGGCCGGCCACCCGCCGGTCTTCCTCTGGGTCAAGCTGATGACCGAATTCTATATCCCGGAGGTCAACCGGCGCCTCGCCGAAGGCGGCAAGCACAAGATCGAATGGACCGAAGCCTATGGCGGCACGCTGGTCAAGCTCGGTACCGAAAGCGGCGCGATCAAGGATGGCATCGCCGATATCGGCTTCGTCAGCACCATCTTCGAGGCGCCGAAATTCCCGTTGCAGAACGTCTCCTACGTGACGCCCTTCGGCAGCGAGGATATCGGCCTGGTCACCAAGGTGGTGGCCGACCTGCAGGGCTCCATCCCCGCGATGAACGATGTCTGGGCGCGCAACGGCCTCGTCTATCTGGGCGGGGCGGCGCTCGACAGCTATCACATCTGGACCAATTTCCCGCTGCGCACGATCGACGACCTCAAGGGCAAGAAGATCAGCGCGCCCGGGCCCTCGGCCAACTGGATCAAGGATACCGGTGCGGTCGCCGTCGCCGGCACCCTGCAAACCTACTACAACGACATCAAGACCGGCGTGTCGGATGGCACGCTCACCTTCTCGACCGGCGCCTGGGGCGCCAAGGTGCACGAGGTCGCGCCCTACATCACCAAGGTGAATTTCGGTGCCATGTTCGCCGGCGGTATCGCCGTGAACAAGGCGCGCTTCGACCGCATGCCGGCCGAGGTGCAGAAGGTCCTGCGCGACGTGGCGGCGGAATATTCGGTGCGTTTCGCGCGCACGCAGGCGGAAACCGCGGCCGGTCTGCTGAAGCAGATGGAGGCGCAGGGCGCCAAGATCTCGGAACTCGCGCCGGCGGAGCGCAAGCGCTGGGCGGACGCGCTGCCCAACGTGGCGAAGGCCTGGGCCGAAGATCTCGACAAGAAAGGCCAGCCCGGCACCCAGGTGCTGAAAGGCTATATGGACGGCCTGCGCAAGGCGGGCGTCGCCCTGCCGCGCGACTGGGCCAACTGAAGCGACGGGCGGGGCGCGCGCGGGATACCGCGGCGCGCGCCCTGCCCCCGCCGCGATGGAGCCTTCACGCGCCAGCACCGATCCGGACATGCCGGACCCGAGGCCCTCGGACACTTACGGCCGTCCGCAGCCCTTCGGTTTCGACCGTTTCACCGCCTGGCTCAATGCCATCGGCACGGTCTGGATCTTCGCGCTGATGGTGCTGATCAACAGCGACATCGTCGGGCGGAGTTTCTTCAACGCCCCGGTGCGCGGCACCACCGAACTGGTGGCCCTTTCCATCGTCGGCATCGTGTTCCTGCAGCTTCCCAACACGCTCTGGGTCGGCCGCTTCACCCGCGCCGACGCGCTCATCAGCATCCTGATCGCGCGCCGGCCGCGCCTCGGCTACGCCCTGCAGGCGCTCTACCACATGGCCGGCGCGGTGCTGCTCGCCATCATCTTCCAGGCCAGCCTGCCGCGCTTCATCGAGGCGGTGGAGATCGGCGACTACGTGGGCGCCATCGGCGATTTCACCGCGCCCACCTGGCCGGTCAAGTTCCTGATCCTGCTCGGCTCGGCCTGCACTTCCCTCACCTTCCTTTTCCTTGCCTGGAGCGATCTGCAACGCATGCGGAGCCTGCCGTGAGCGCCATCGAGATCGGCTCCTGGTCGCTGTTGCTCATGCTGCTGCTGATCTATGCCGGGATGCATGTGGCGGTGGCGCTGACGCTGCTTTCCTTCGCCGGCGTCTGGCTTATCAGGGGCGATGCCGGCATCGCCTCCTCGCTGCTGGCCCAGGCGGCGGGCGATGCCATCGCCAGTCACATTTTCGGCGTGGTGCCGCTCTTCGTCCTCATGGGCTTCCTCGTGGCGGCAGCCGATATCGGGCGCGACTGTTTCGAAGTCGCCAACCAGGCATTCCGGCGCCTGCGCGGCGGACTTGGCGTCGCTACGGTCGCCGCCAATGCCATCTTCGCGGCCATCACCGGCATCTCCATCGCCTCGGCCGTCGTCTTCACGCGGGTCGCGGTGCCGGAGATGCTCCGCTTCGGCTACCGGCCGCGCTTCGCGGTCGGCGTCGTCGCCGGCTCCTCCGTCCTCGGCATGCTGATCCCGCCAAGCCTGCTGATGATCCTCTATGGCTTCCTTTCCGAACAGTCGGTGGGCTCGCTCTTCATCGCCGGCATCCTGCCCGGCATCCTTCTCGCGCTTGCCTTCTCCGCCGGCATCCTGATCGTGGCCCGGCGCTATCCGGACCAGGTCGGAGGCACCACGCCGCCGGCATCCGGCATGGCCGACCTCACGGCCCTGGACATGCTGGTTCGCGTCGCGCCCATCGTCGTGCTGGTCATTCTGGTCCTGGGCGGCATCTATGGCGGCTTCTTCAACGCGACCGATGCCGGCGCGGTGGGCGCGGCGGGCGCGCTGCTGATCGCGCTGGCGCGCCGGCGGCTCACCTGGCGCCGCTTCTGGCAGGTACTGGTCGAGACCGGGCATGTCACGGTCGCCGTCTCGTTCCTGATCATCGCCGCAAGCATCTATACGAGAATGCTGGCCATGAGCGGCCTGCCCCAGTTCCTGGTCGCCGGCATGGCCGATGCGGGCCTCGGCGTGGGCGGCTTCCTGCTGCTCTACGTCCTGCTGATCCTGCTGCTCGGCACCATCCTCGACAGCTCGTCGATCATGCTGATCGTGCTGCCGCTGACCCTGCCGATCGCCACGTCCTTCGGGCTCGACCTGATCTGGTTCGGCGTGGTGACGGTGATCGCCGTCGAGATCGGCCTGCTGACGCCGCCCTTCGGCCTGTCCTGCTATGTCATCAAGAGCACCCTCGACGATCCGCGGATCGGCCTCGGCGACATCTTCGCCGGCGCGGCGCCATTCGCCCTCGTCATGCTGGCCGTGCTAGTATTGATCCTGGCCTTTCCACAGATCAGCCTGATCCTCCTGTGAACCGACCCAACCTGCTCTTCATCACCGCAGATCAGTGGCGCGGCGCCTGCCTCGGCGCGCTCGGCCACCCGGTGGTGCGCACGCCCAATCTCGACCGCCTGGCGCGCATGGGCACGCTGTTCGCCCGCCACTATGCGGTGACGGCACCTTGCGGACCAAGCCGGGCCTCGCTGCTGACCGGCACCTACCTGCACCGGCACCGCTCCTGCATCAATGGCACGCCGCTCGACCGGCGCTTCACCAATATCGCGCTCGAGGCCCGCAGGCTCGGCTATCGCCCCACCCTGTTCGGCTATACCGATACCTCGCAGGACCCGCGCGGGCTGGCGCCGGGCGATCCCCGGCTCACCAGCTATGAGGAGGTGATGCCGGGCTTCGATGCCGGCCTCGTGCTGACCGAAGAACTGAAGCCATGGGTCGCCTGGCTCAAGGCGCGCGGCCGCAAGCTGCCGGGCGACGGGCTGCGCGCCTACATGCCGCGCGATGAGTTTCCCGCCTACTGGAAGTTCGGCAATCCGCACGTCCCCGCGCCTTTCGATGCGGCCGAGAGCGAGACCGAGTTCCTGACCATGCGCGCGCTCGACTGGCTCGATGCCCATGGCGGCGAGCCCTGGTTCCTGCATCTGAGCTACCTGCGCCCGCACCCGCCCTTCGTCGCGCCGGAGCCGTATCATTCGATGTATGCCGGCGCCGATCCCGGCCCGTTCGTGCGCCGCGCCAGCAAGGAAGAGGAAGGCCGCCTGCATCCGTTCCTCGCCTGGGCGATGACCCGTCCGGGCTGGTTCGCGCCATCGGACGAGCGCGACCAGATCGCTTTCAAGCGCATCTATTTCGGCCTGATGACCCAGTTCGACGACACGCTCGGCCGGCTGCTCGACCGGCTGGAGCGGAACGGCGAACTCGAACGGACGATCATCGTCTTCACCTCCGACCATGGCGAGATGATGGGCGATCACTGGCTGATGGGGAAACTCGGCTTCTTCGACCAGGCATTCCACATCCCCCTGATCATCGCCGCGCCGGGCCTGCAAGGCGGCCGCCAAATCACGCATTTCACCGAAAGCGTCGATGTGATGCCGACCATCCTCGACCTGCTGGGCGGGGAGATCCCGCTTCAGGTCCAGGGACGCTCGCTTCGCCCCTTCCTCGCGGGCGGGATGCCGGCGGACTGGCGGGAAGACGCGCACTGGGAGTTCGATTTCCGCGATCCGCAGAGCCTGGCGGCGGAAAAGCATTTCGGGCTGGACAGCGATTCCTGCGCGCTTGCGGTGCTGCGGAGCGATCGTCACAAATACGTGCATTTCGCGGCGCTCGAGCCGTTGCTCTTTGATCTCCAAGCCGATCCGTGCGAGGAACGAAACGCGCTCCTCGAGCCGGCGGCACGGGAGATCGCCCTGCGAATGGCACAGCGCCTCATCTCCTGGCGCATGCGCAACGAGGAACGGGAGCTGACCGGCTGGAAGCTCGTCGCGCCCGCACCGATCAGGCCTGCCACCAGACGGGAATAGCACCATGAAGAAACCGGTGAACGTGCTCACCCATTCCGACGTGCCGGAATCGCGGCAGACCGGCTATCCGCAACCCTTCGCGGGCGACGTGGCCGGACGGATCAACCGCTTCCTCGGCGAGGCCTGCGGCCTGACGCAGTTCGGCGTGACCCTGACCCGTCTCGAACCCGGTGCCTGGTCCTCGCAGCGGCACTGGCACGAAAACGAGGACGAATTCGTCTATGTGCTGGAAGGCAGCCCCAGTCTCGTCACCGACGAGGGCGAACGGGTGCTCGCGCCGGGTCAGTTCTGCGCCTTTCCCGCCGGCCAGGCGAACGGACATCACCTGGTCAATCGCACCGACCGGCCGGCGCTCTTCCTCGCCATCGGGACCTGCGCCGATCGCGAGACCGTGCATTACAGCGACATCGACATGGTCTACCGGCAGGAGGCGCCGGGCAGCCAGGGCTATTACCGGCGCGACGGCAGCAGATACTGAGTTCAAAGCACGCGGCTTTCCGCTTCCTGGCCGAGCCGGACGAGGCGCAACCCCTCGCCGCCCGTCTCGATCACGGTGCAGGAGCCGTTCGCCGGATGGAAGAGCGTGAGTTCCGGACGCCCGGTCGCCAGCCCCACGGCGACGTTGATGGCGACGAAATGCGTGGCCACCACCGTATCCTCCGTCATCTCGCGCAGCGCATCGCCAAGCCGCCCGCGCCAGGCACGCAGCTCGGCCGGCTGCGCGGGCCAGGTCCCCGCCATCACCTTGCGCAGCCAGTCGCCGCGCGCGGCCAGATCCATCCGGGGCGAAGGTATCTCGGAAAGCCGAGGCTCGATCTCCGCCTCGAGCTGCCAGATGCGCTCGAACGCGGCGGCGGTCTCGCGCGCGCGGCGCAGCGGCGAGGTCAACAGCCGGAGCGGCCCGAGCGAGGCAAGCGAAGCCGCTATCGCCTGCGCCTCGCGCCGGCCGGTTTCGTCGAGACCGGGATCGGCGTCCGCATCCCAGCCGGCGGCGGCGCGGCCATGGCGCACCAGATAGATACGCGCCATCAGCGGCCGGCCGCGCGGACTGTCGAAACGATGCTCATGTCCTACCTCGCCAAAGAATTGATTCGATGCAATGCCGTGCGTCCCGGTCGGCGACAACCCATCATCAGACCGGCATTGCGTTGCACGATGATGACACCAGCCGGGCCGCGCTGGAAGTCGCGCCGCGCCGGATTTCCATGGATGCTTCGCACTGGCAAAGGCCCGTCTTGTATGGAAGAGTATGCACAGGGTGACCGGCTGCACCCGCACATCATGCGGGTCCGGAGACGTTGATCGAGACGCGACACCCGGATGAAATGAACCAGGGACACGGAGGATGACCGTAATGAAAGCCGAATGGTTGCCCAGGACCGCACGGCGCCTGGGGGCGCTGGTCACGGTCAGTGCGCTGGCGCTCGTCGTCGCCGGAAACGCGGCGACGGCACGCACCGAACTGCTCGTCTACACCGCCGTCGAAGCGGACGAGCTCGCCAAGTTCAAGAGTGCCATCGAGAAAGCGGTACCCGACGTCACGGTCAAATGGGTGCGCGATTCGACCGGCATCGTCACCTCGAAGCTGCTCGCCGAGAAGGACAATCCGCAGGCCGACATGGTCTGGGGCCTGGCCGCGACCAGCCTGGTACTGCTCGCCAACCAGAACTACTTCGCGGGCTACGCGCCAAAGGGGCTCGACAAACTCGACAAGCGTTTCTACGACGCCAAGAACAATCCGCCGCTCTGGGTCGGCCAGCGCGCCTACGGCTCGGCCATCTGCTTCAATACGGTCGAGGCGGCGAAGAAGAACCTGCCCATGCCGAAAACCTGGGCGGACCTCGTCAACCCTGCCTATAAAGGCCACATGGTGATGCCCAACCCGAATTCCTCGGGCACCGGCTTCCTCATGGTCTCCGCCTGGATGCAGATGATGGGCGAGCAGCCGACCTGGGCCTATCTCGACAAGCTCCACGACAACATGTCGCGCTACACCCATTCGGGTTCGGCCCCTTGCCGCCTCGCCGCTTCGGGCGAGACGCCGATCGGCCTTTCGCTCGCCTATCGTGCGGTCAAGTCGAAGCTCGACGGCGCGCCGATCGAGTTCGTCTTCCCGCCGGAAGGTCTGGGCTGGGAGGTCGAGGCATTCTCGATCGTCAGGACCTCGAAGAAGCAGGAACTGGCCAAGAAGGTCGCCGACTGGTCGATCACGCGTGAGGCCATGGACCTCTATGCCCCGGGCTACGAGGCGGTCGCCATGCCTGGCGTGCCGAACCCGATCAAGGAGCTCGACGGCGTCCAGGCCCGCTTCATCAACAACGATTTCATCTGGGCCGCCGACAACCGCATCCGCATCCTGAACGAGTGGCAGAAGCGTTACGACGGCAAGTCCGATCCGAAGCGCTGACCGGTCCGCGCCTCGCCTGAAGTCCCCGGCCGCCGCGGCGGCCGGGGAAAATTCCACCTCCAGTGACGATGGCATCACTACAGAACAGGGGAACGAGCGGGAACGCGATGGCGAACGACACCGCGAAGCAGGCCGACGACAAGCGCGCCTATCTTGAAATCCGCGACGTGGTGAAAAAGTTCGGCGAGTTCACCGCTCTCAAGGATATTTCCCTGGACATCTTCGAAGGCGAGTTCGTCTGCTTCCTTGGGCCCTCCGGCTGCGGCAAGACCACGCTGCTTCGGGCCATCGCCGGACTGGACATCCAGACTTCGGGACGGATCGTGCAGGCCGGGCGGGACATTTCCGCCCTGCCACCCTCCGAACGGGATTTCGGCATCGTCTTCCAGTCCTACGCGCTCTTTCCCAATTTGACGGTCCGCAGGAACGTGGCCTACGGCCTCGAGAATCGCCGGCGGCCGAAGGCCGAGGTCGAGGCCCGGGTCAAGGAACTGCTCGCCCTGGTCGGCCTGCCTGACCAGGGAGACAAGTACCCGGCGCAGCTTTCCGGCGGTCAGCAGCAGCGCGTGGCCCTGGCACGCGCGCTCGCCACCTCGCCCGGCCTCCTCCTGCTCGACGAGCCGCTCTCCGCGCTCGATGCGAAAGTCCGCATGCATCTGCGCCACGAGGTCCGCCAGCTCCAGAACAAGCTCGGCGTCACCACCATCATGGTGACCCACGACCAGGAAGAGGCACTGACCATGGCCGACCGCATCGTGGTCATGAATCACGGCGTCATCGAACAGGTCGGCACGCCGGAGGAAATCTATGGCCATCCGGCCTCGCCCTTCGTCGCCGATTTCGTCGGCACCATGAACTTCATCGAAGCGGTGGCCGGCGGCGAAGGCCGCATCCGGCTCGACGGCGTGGAACTCGCCGCGCGCGGGGCGGAAGGCATCGCGGCCGGAACGCCGGTCACCCTCTGCGTGCGGCCGGAGGACGTGGTCGCCCGCGGGGTCGGCGAGGCCACGCCCAATTCCTTCGCCGCCGAGGTGCAGGAACTCGAATTCCTCGGCTCCTTCTTCCGCGCCTATCTGCGCGCCGCCGGGGTGCGGGGAACGGAAATCCGCGCCGATTTCTCGGTCAATCTGGTGCGCGATCTCGGCATTCGCGAGGGCATGACGGCAAGACTGGCGCTACCGACGGAACGTATCCTGGTCTTTGCCGGGCGCGCCGGCGCAGCCCCGGCGGCCTGAGAGGCGCAGCCGAATGCAGACCGCAGCAAGCCCGCGCGTCCGCCCGCGCCTCGGCACCGACGACTGGATCCTGCGCGGCACGATGCTGGCGGTCGCGGCGCTGCTCTTCGTCGGCATCCTGCTGCCGCTCTATGCCCTGCTCTCGAAGAGCTTCCAGGGGCCGGACGGCGGCTTCGTCGGCCTCGCCAACTATGCCAACTACTTCTCCAACCCGGCGCTGGTTTATTCCATCCAGAACAGCGTCACGGTGACGACGGTTGCGACCGTCATTACGCTCGTCCTCGCCTTCTTCTATGCCTATGGCCTGACGCGGACCTGCATTCCCTGCAAGAGCCTGTTCAAGGGCATCGCCCTGGTGCCGATCCTGATGCCATCGCTGCTGCCGGCGATCTCGCTCGTCTATTTCTTCGGCAATCAGGGCATCGCGAAGGAGCTGCTGTTCGGCAATTCCATCTATGGGCCCATCGGTATCGTCATGGGCGAGGCCTACTACGTCTTTCCGCATGTCATGACGATCCTCCTGATCGCCATGTCGATGAGCGATGCGAGGCTCTACGAGGCGGCGACCTCGCTCGGCGCCAGCCGCACACGCATCTTCTTCACCGTGACGCTTCCGGGCATCCGCTACGGGCTGGTCTCCGCCTTCTTCGTCGCCTTCACCCTGATCATCACCGATTTCGGCGTGCCAAAAGTTATCGGCGGGCAGTACAACGTGCTCGCCACTGATGTCTACAAGCAGGTGGTTGGCCGCCACGATTTCGAAATGGGCGCGGTGGTCAGCATGGTGCTGCTGGTGCCGGCGGTGATCGCTTTCTTCGCCGACCGCATCGTGCAACGCCGGCAGACGGCGGCGCTGACCGCCCGTTCCGTCCCCTATCAGCCGCAGCCCTCGCGCGGGCGCGACCTGTTTTACCTGATTTACTGCTCTCTCATCGGCGCGATGATCCTCGCCGTCCTGGCCATGGCGGCCTATGCCTCCCTCGTCCGGCTCTGGCCCTACAACCTTTCCTTCACGACCTATCACTACCAGTTCGACCTGCGCGATGGCGGCGGCTGGGCCGCCTACCGCAACTCGATCGAGATGGCGTCATGGACGGCGCTGATCGGCACCGTCATCATCTTCGTCGGCGCCTACCTGGTGGAGAAGGCCAAGGGCTTCCGCGAAGGGCGCGCGGTACTGCAGTTTCTCGCCATGGTGCCGATGGCGGTGCCGGGGCTGGTTCTCGGGCTTGCCTATGTCTTCTTCTTCAACAGTCCGGCCAACCCGCTCAATTTCCTCTATCACACCATGACGATCCTGGTGATCTGCACGGTGACCCATTTCTACACCGTCGCGCATCTGACCGGCGTCACGGCGCTGAAGCAGATGGACCCGGAATTCGAGGCGGTCTCCGCCTCGCTCAAGGTCCCGGTCTACAAGACCTTCTGGCGTGTCACGGTGCCGGTCTGCGTGCCGGCGATCCTCGATGTGAGCATGTATCTTTTCGTCAATGCCATGACCACGGTCTCGGCCGTCGTTTTCCTCTATTCGCCGGACACCGCCCTCGCCTCGGTCGCGGTGCTCAACATGGACGATGCCGGCGAAATCGCCTCGGCGGCGGCCATGGGCATGATGATCGTCGTCACCTCGGCCGGCGTGCGCCTGCTGCACGCCATCCTCACCCGCGGCATCGCACGCCGGACCCAGGCCTGGCGGAAACGATAGCGCTCCGTCGCCATTCCCTCACTCAACCCTCTCCCGCGCGCGGGAGAGGGCGTCCTTACTTCTCCCTCTCCCACGTAAGTGGGAGAGGGTTGGGGTGAGGGGGAGATTTCAGCCGGCAGTCGGCGCCTCGCGACCCGAGCGATGCCTTGCGGCATTCTCCTCGCGCGCCGCGCCGCTCGCCAGTCGCGAGGGACGGAGTTCGCCGACCCGCTCCAGAATCGGATAGGCGACCGAGGCGAGATGCGAATGGATCCGCTTCAGATCGCGCAGCACGTCAAGATGCAGCGAGCTGGTCTCCACCGTGTCGGTGCGGCCGGAGCGCAGGCGTTCAAGATGGCTTTCCGCGGCGCGGCGCTCCATCTCGCGAAACAGGTCCTTCTCCTCCATGAGCTGGCGCGCCGACTTGACGTCGCCGGAGATGAAGACGGCGAGCGCGAGCTGGAGATTGTCGCTAACCCGCTTGTGCAGGGCCTCGATCTCGGCCAGCCCGTCCGGCGAGAAGACCAGCTTGTTCTTGATCTTCTTCGCGGCCAGCTCCATCAGGTTCTTGTCGATGATATCGCCGATATGTTCGAGATTGGTGGTGA
>JAHCJR010000091.1 GCA_026126165.1 Alphaproteobacteria bacterium | reverse complement strand
TTGGAAACCGGCTCGGGCAGGGTCTCCGCATCTTCCAGCCGTTCTCGCCCATAGGGCAGGGTCCGCTCGAAATCGGCGACCACGTCGGCCAGCCGTTCGTTGGCCAGCGCATAGGCCGCGCGCGCGTCGCGGCCCCGCTCGGGGCGGACCGGCGTCACCACAGTGACCACGTCGAGGATGGAATCGAAGATCGCCATCACCGTCGGGCGCACGAACAGCGCATCGGGAATGCCGAGCGGGTCCGGCTTGTTGTCGGGGATGTTTTCGACCAGCCGGACCATGTCATAGGTCATGTAACCGACGATTCCCGCGGCCATCGGCGGCAGATGCCGGGGCAGGCCGATCTCGCTCTCCTTCAGGAGCGCGCGGAGCGCGGTGAGCGGGTCCTGCTCGCAGGGGGCGAATTCCTGCGCGTAACGGGCATTGCGGTTGATCTCCGCCCGGCCACGCCGGCAGCGCCAGATCAGGTCCGGCCGCATGCCGATGATCGAATAGCGCCCGCGCACCGCGCCGCCCTCGACCGATTCGAGAAGGAAGCTCATCGGCCGCCCGTCCGCGAGCTTCAGCATGGCGGAGACCGGCGTTTCGAGATCGGCGACCAGGGTGGTCCAGACCACCTGTGGCCGGCCTTCGTCATAGCCTTCCGCAAAGGTCTGGAAGTCCGGCTGGATGCTCACGCGCGTATTCCCGGAAAAGAGAGTGCTAGTTGAGGAGCGTCTCGAAGACCTGGCGATAAATGCGCACGCCGAACTCGCTCTCCAGCGCGGCGCGATACTGCGTCCCGATGTCGTTGGCGATGGCACCCTGCAGGGCATCGGCCAGGCGCTTGCGCGCGTCCGCTTCGGCCGTGCCATCGGCAGGCCGGATTTCGGTGAGCTGCGCGACCACCGCGCCGGCGCCGGGTCCCGCCGGCGCGGCCACCGCCTCGCCGCGTTTGGCCTGGAAGAGCAGCGGCACGATACGGGCAGGGACGCCGGCTTCGGCCCCCTGGCCGCCGCGGGTGAAGGCGCCGGTCGAGCGGATCTCTCCGCCCTGCGCCCTGGCGAGGGCAGGAAAGTTGCCGCCCTCCTTGAGTCGGTCGGCGATCTCGCGGGCCTTCTCGAGCGCCTTCTCGTCGGCTGTCACCGTCCGCCAGGCCGAGAGGACCTCGGCGCGGATCTCGGCGAAGGGTTTGAGCGTGGAGGGGACGATGTCGTCGACGCGCAGCAGGAAATAGGCATCGTTGCTGGTCTCGACAAGCTGCGGCTCGCCGCCCTGCGGGGCAAGGAACGCCTGTTCGAGGAAGTTCGGCAAGTCCGGGAGGCCTGGGGCCGGCAGGCCGTCCCGGGCCAGGCCGCGCTGGTCGACGGCCGGAATTTTCATGACCTTCAGGCGCATCTTTTCCGCCGCGGCTTCCAGTCCGCCGCCACCGGCGATCTCGTCCTGGATCTGGTTTGCGGTGCGGAATACGAGATCGGCCGCCTTGCGCAGTGCCACTTCGCGCGTCAGTTCCTCGCGGACTTCGGCGAGCGTGCGGCGCTGGCCCGGTTCGATCGCGCCGACGCGGATCAGGTGCCAGCCGAGGGGGCTCTGCACCGGTTCCGAGATGGCCCCGCCGGCCAGGGCGAATGCCACCTCCGCCACCGCCGACGGCAGTTCGCGCCGCGTCAGCCGGCCAAGCGCGATATCCGACGCCTCCAGGTTGCGGGTGGCCTTGGCGACGGCGGCGAAATCCTCCCCGCCGCGGATGCGCGCCAGGGCCTCGGCGGCGGCGGCCTGGTCGGAGTAGACGATCTGCTGCACCTCCCGCCGCTCCGGAACCTCGAAACTCTCGCGTCGGGAATCGTACTCTTCCTGAAGCTCCTCCTCGCTCACGCCCACTTCCTCGCGCAGCGCGTCGGGGCTGATCACGACGAAGGTGAGGGCGCGATATTCGGGCGCGGTGAAGCGCGGCGCATTATCCTGGTGAAACTTCTCCAGGGTCGCATCGTCCGGCTCGGGGATGCTGGCAGCCGGCAGGGGCGGGACGAGCAGAATGTCCGCCACGCGGCGTTCTTGCCGGTAAGCGAACAGGGTGTCCACCAAGGGTGCGGGTGCCCGCGTCACGCTGCCCTCGATCGAACTCAGCAGAATATCGCGCAGGAAGTCCTGCCGAAACCGCTGGATATAGCCCTGCTCGCTGAAGCCGTTGTTGAACAGGACCCGCTCGAAGATCAAGCGATCGAATTGGCCGGTGGCGTTGTGGAACAGCGGGTTGTCGCGAATCTCCCGGGCCAGCGTGGCTTCCGACACCCCCAACTTGAGGTCGCTCGCGGCCTGATCGACGAGGGCACGCTGGACCATGGTCTGGAGCGTGTTCTCCGCCAGGCCGAGCTGGCGCGCCCGTTCGTTATCGACGGCAATGCCAAGCCGCTGCTGCCAGACCTGAAGATCGCGGCGATACTGCTCGTCGAACTCCTGGGTGGAAATGGTCACCGATCCGACCTTGGCCAGGTCCCGCCCGCCATCGCCGCGAATGAAATCGCCGATGCCCCAGATGCCGAAGCTCAGGATCAGGAGGCCGAGCAGGATACGCACGACCCAGCTTCCGGCGCTTTTCCTCAGTTCCGCGAGCATGACCGATCAACCCCTTGAAATATCAGCAAAACTGTTCTCGATGGAAGCGCGCATGATAGAGGCGGGCCGGAATGCCGGCAATGCTTTTCGGGCACGGCCGCGGCCGGGTGCGCGTGCCGGGGACGTCAGGCTTTCAATCGCCCGATTGCTCTGATACATCAAGCCTATACCGAGAAGACCGAGATTCGCAGGGAGTTCCAAGATGGCGAAAGGACCGGTCCCGCTGATCGCCGGCAACTGGAAGATGAACGGCCTGCGCAAGGGGGCGGAGGCGGAGATCCGGAAGCTTGCCAGGCTCGCCCTGAAACCCAAGAAGCTCCATTGCGAGTTGGTGATCTGTCCGCCGGCCACGCTGCTCCTCGCCATGCAGGGCTGGCTGCGCACGGCGCGGGCCGACCGGCGCATCGCCCTGGGCGGGCAGGATTGCCACGCGGCCCCGTCCGGCGCCCATACCGGCGACATTTCGGCGCAGATGCTCAAGGATGCGGGGGCAAGCCATGTCATCCTCGGCCATTCGGAGCGGCGCCAGGACCATGGCGAAACGGACGCGACCGTGGCGGCGAAAGTTGCCGCCGCGCACGCGGCGAAACTGACCGCCATCGTCTGTGTCGGCGAGACCCTGGCCGAACGCGAGGATGGCCAGGCCGAGGCCGTGGTGGCCCGGCAGATCGCGGCCTCGCTGCCGGAGGGTAGCCGCGCCGGCAACACGGTCATTGCCTACGAACCGGTCTGGGCGATCGGCACCGGCCGCACGCCGGCCCCGGTCGATGTCGCGCGCATGCACGACCGGATCAGGGCCATCCTGAGCGAACGGTTCCGGGACGGGGAGCTGTTCCGCATCCTTTATGGCGGCTCGGTCAAGCCCGGCAACGCTCCCGACCTGCTGCGCATCGCCAACGTGGACGGCGCGCTGGTCGGCGGGGCCAGCCTGGTCGCGGCCGACTTCTGGGGTATCGCCCGGGTCCGTGCCTGAAGCGCCCCGGCCGGGGGTAGCCTTGGCCGCCCGTTTCGTGTAAAAGCCCGGCACCGGAAGCGGCGCCGGCCGGCGGCGTGCGAAGGTTTGCGGAATTCAGGGACTTTTCGATGACGACCGTCATTCTCATCATCCATCTGCTGATCGCCGTGGCGCTGGTCGGCGTCGTGCTGCTGCAACGTTCCGAGGGCGGCGCGCTCGGCATCGGCGGCGGCGGCGGGATGATGACCGGCCGGGGCGTCGGCAACTTCCTGACCCGCGCCACGGCGGTGCTCGCGGTCTGCTTCTTCACCACCTCGATCATCCTGACGATCCTCGCCGGCGGTTACAGCAAGCCCACCTCGATTCTCGATTCGCAGCCCGGCCAGAGCACCCCCGCGACGCCCCAGGCGCCGTCCGTTCCGCTGTCCCGCTAAGGCCTGAGGCCCGGATTTCCGCTAATCTTCGCCCGCGCGCCGGGACGGCGACGCGCCCGTGATTTGGCGCTCCGCAAGTTTCTGTTATGGTGAAGTCCCATGACGCGGTTCATCTTCATCACCGGCGGCGTGGTCTCATCATTGGGCAAGGGTCTGGCATCGGCAGCCTTGGGCGCGCTGCTCCAGGCGCGCGGCTACAAAGTGAGGCTGCGCAAGCTCGATCCCTATATCAACGTCGATCCCGGCACCATGTCGCCCTATCAGCATGGCGAGGTCTATGTGACCGACGACGGGGCCGAGACCGACCTGGATCTCGGCCATTACGAACGCTTCACCGGCGTGCCGGCGACGCGCGCCGACAACGTGACGACCGGGCGCATCTACCAGACGGTCATCGCCCGCGAGCGGCGCGGCGACTATCTCGGCGCGACCGTGCAGGTCATTCCGCACATCACGGACGCCATCAAGGCTTTCATCCGCTCCGATGTCGGCGAGGTCGATTTCGTCCTGGTCGAGGTCGGCGGTACGGTGGGCGATATCGAGGGACTGCCCTTTTTCGAGGCGATCCGCCAGGCCGGCATCGAAATGGGTCGCGACCGCGCCCTGTTCGTCCATCTCACCCTGGTGCCCTTCATCGCCGCGGCGGGCGAACTCAAGACCAAGCCGACACAGCATTCGGTGAAGGAGCTGCGTTCGATCGGCATCCAGCCGGACATCCTGCTCTGCCGTTCCGACCGGCCGATCCCGGAAAGCGACCGGCGCAAGATGGCGCTGTTCTGCAACGTCCGGCCCGAAGCGGTGATCCAGGCGCTGGACGTGCGCACCATCTACGAGGTGCCGATCGCCTATCACCGCGAAGGGTTCGACGACCAGATCCTGCGCCATTTCGGCCTGACCGATGCGCCGCCGCCCGATCTCGCCCGCTGGCAGGAGGTGGTCGAGCGCGTGCTTTCGCCGGAAGGCGAGGTCACCATCGCCGTGGTCGGCAAGTACACGGTTCTCAAGGATGCCTACAAGTCGCTGGCCGAGGCGTTGACCCATGGCGGCATCGCCAACAACGTGCGCGTGAACCTGGAATGGGTCGACAGCTCGATCTTCGAGACCGACGAGCGGCTGACCGTGCAGCATCTGGACGGCGTGCATGGCATCCTGGTGCCGGGCGGCTTCGGCGAGCGGGGCGCGGAGGGCAAGATCCGGGCGGTGACCTTCGCGCGCGAGCGCAAGGTGCCTTATTTCGGCATCTGTTTCGGCATGCAGATGGCCGTGATCGAGGCGGCGCGCAATCTGGCGGGCATCAATTCAGCCTCCTCCACCGAGTTCGGCGCCACGGACGAGCCGGTGGTCGGACTGATGACGGAATGGATGCACGACAACCAGATCCAGGTTCGCCGTCAGGGTGGCGATCTCGGCGGAACCATGCGACTTGGCGGCTATGTCGCCGCGCTCAAACCCGGATCGCGGGCGGCGGAGATTTACGGCAGGCTCAGCATCCGGGAGCGCCACCGGCACCGGTTCGAGGTGAACACCGCCTATCGCGAACGGCTCGAGCAGGCAGGCATGGTCTTCTCCGGCATGTCGCCCGACGGCCTGCTGCCGGAAATCATCGAGTTGCCGGACCACCCCTGGTTCATCGGCGTGCAGTATCACCCCGAACTCTGTTCCAAGCCGTTCGAGCCGCATCCGCTGTTCGCCTCTTTCATCGAGGCGGCGGTCCGGCAAAGCCGGCTGGTCTGAAACTCGGCCGGGCGCCCCCGGTCAAGGAAAGGCAAGGCAAAGCAAGATGGATATCCGCCATGTCCGTGTCGGGGATTTCGAGATCGGCAACGACCTGCCGTTCGTCCTCATTGCCGGACCCTGCGCCATGGAAGGGCGTCAGCATGCGCTCGACATGGCAGGCAGCCTCAGCGAGATGACGCGGCGGCTTGGCATTCACCTGATCTACAAGACCTCCTTCGACAAGGCGAACCGCACCTCGGTCAAGTCCAATCGCGGCCTCGGCTGGGAGACGGCGGCGCCGATCTTCCGCGCCGTGCGCGAGGAGATCGGCGTTCCGGTCCTGACCGATGTCCATACCGAGGAACAGTGCGCGGAAGTCGCAGAGGTCGTCGACGTCCTGCAGATACCCGCCTTTCTCTGCCGTCAGACCGACCTGCTGCTGGCGGCGGCGCGCACCGGCAAGCCGGTGAACGTGAAGAAGGGACAGTTCCTGGCGCCCTGGGACATGAAGAACGTGGTCGAGAAGTTCGACCATGCCGGCAATCCCAACGTGCTGGTCTGCGAACGCGGCGTGAGCTTCGGCTACAACACGCTGGTGAGCGACATGCGCGCCCTGCCGATCCTGGCGGAGACCGGCTGCCCGGTCGTCTTCGATGCCACCCATTCCGTGCAGCAGCCGGGAGGGCAGGGCGCGACATCGGGCGGGCAGCGGGAATTCGTGCCGGTGCTGGCCCGGGCGGCGGCCGCGGTCGGCGTGGCGGCGCTGTTCATGGAGACGCACGAGGATCCCGACCGGGCGCCCTCCGACGGTCCGAACATGGTGCCGCTGGCGCACATGCCGGACCTCCTCGCCCGCCTGGCGGAGTTCGACCGGCTGGCCAAGGATCTTTGAGCGGCCGCATTGCCCCCGGCGGCCGGCTGTGGTCAATTACGGTTGGACGATGAGGGGGAAAATCATGCGGCAGTCGTATCTTGCATCGATCGGGTTTGCCTCGCTCGCGGCAGCACTTCTGCTGATGACGGCGGGCGAGGCGCAGGCCCGCGCGTCCGGGCTATACGATTTCCGCAACATGATGCAGCCGGGCTATCTGCCCCCGGCGCCGCCGGCCTATGGCCAGATGCCTCCGCCTGCGCCCTATCCCTACCAGCCGCCGGCGGCGCCACCGGTCGCCCAGGCCGCGCCGCCACCCGCGCCGGTTCCGGTGCCTCAGGTCGCCAATGCCAGACGCGGCATGCCGGCGTCGGAGGTGGCGGCCGACTACACCACGAAGGGGCCTTACGTCAGGCTCGACCTTGGTTACTCGGACAGCCTGTCGCTCAAAGGCAATTTCGATGACGACGTGCGGGGCAGCGCTGCGGTGCAGCTTGGTCTCGGCTACCGGTTCAATCCCTGGCTCCGCTTCGATACGGCGATCAACTATCGCGGGCTCTACGACCGCAAGATCTCTGGCTCCAAGATCGAGGTGGAGAACCTTCTGGTTCTCGCCAACCTCTATTGGGACATCTGGCGTTTCGGCGGCTTCACGCCCTACCTGATGGGCGGCATCGGCGGCGCCTGGAACAATCTCGAGGATTTCAACACCAGCCTTGGCAAGGTGCAGGGGGACAGCCGGATCGCCTTTGCCTGGCAGATCGGCGCCGGCCTCAGCTACGACATCACCCGGACCCTCTCGCTCGATCTCGGCTACCGCTATGTCGATGCGGGCCGCATCCGTTCCGACAACGATGGCTCCGCCAATCTCTTCGATCCATCGGAGAACGATCGCCTGACCGGCAGGCTGCGCAGCCACGATTTCATGATCGGCCTGCGCAACCAGTTCTGAACCGGGCTTGCCTCGGCGCGTGTGCCTGCGCTATCCCTTGCGCGCCCGCCGGTTCGCCGGCAATTCCGGGGAGTCTCCAGATGAGCGCAATCGTCGATATCGCCGCCCGCCAGATTCTCGACAGCCGCGGCAATCCGACCGTCGAGGTGGATGTGGCGCTGGAGAGCGGCGTCATCGGACGCGCCGCTGTTCCCTCGGGCGCATCGACCGGCGCGCATGAGGCGCTCGAACTGCGGGACGGCGACAAGACCCGCTTTCTCGGCAAGGGCGTCGGCCGCGCGGTGGCACATGTCAATGGCGAGATCTTCGATGCCCTGTCGGGCATGGATGCGAGCGAGCAGCTTCTGATCGACCGCACCATGATCGAACTGGATGGCACGCCGACCAAGAGCCGGCTTGGCGCCAACGCCATCCTCGGTGTCAGCCTGGCGGTGGCGAAGGCGGCGGCTGTCGACCGCGAACTGCCGCTCTGGCGCTATGTCGGCGGGGCGTCGGCGCGGCTGCTGCCGGTGCCGATGATGAACATCATCAATGGCGGCGCCCATGCCGACAATCCGATCGACTTCCAGGAATTCATGATTGCGCCGGTTTCGGCGCCGACGCTCGCGGATGCGGTGCGCATGGGGTCGGAGGTTTTTCACAGCCTGCGCAAGCAGCTCAAGGATGCCGGCCACAACACCAATGTGGGCGACGAGGGCGGCTTCGCCCCATCGCTCGCCTCGACGGCGGAGGCGATCGAATTCATCCTGCGCGCGGTGGAGGCGGCCGGCTACAAGCTCGGCTCCGACATCATGCTGGCGCTCGACGCGGCCTCGACCGAGTTTTTCCGGGATGGAAAGTATCATCTGGAGGGCGAGGGCAAGGTGCTCGATGCCGCCGGCATGGTTCGCTACTACGAAGATCTGGTCGCGCGTTACCCGATCTATTCGATCGAGGACGGGATGGCGGAGGATGATTGGGCGGGATGGGCGGCGCTTACCGGCGCCATCGGCTCCAAGGTGCAGCTCGTCGGCGACGATCTCTTCGTCACCAGCCCGGCGCGGCTGGCCGATGGCATCCGGCGCGGCACCGGTAACGCGATCCTGGTCAAGGTCAACCAGATCGGCACCCTGAGCGAGACGCTCGAGACCGTGGAACTGGCGCACAAGAACGGCTATCGCGCCGTGATGTCCCATCGTTCCGGCGAGACCGAGGACACGACCATCGCCGATCTTGCGGTGGCCACCAATTGCGGCCAGATCAAGACCGGCTCGCTCGCCCGCTCGGACCGGCTGGCCAAATACAATCAGCTCATCCGCATCGAGGAAGCGCTGGGGCCGGTCGCCGCCTATGCCGGTCGTGCGGTTCTGAAAGGCTGAAGGGGCGGCCCCCCGGCATCCGGAGGGCCGCTTTTCGCATCAGGCGACGCCGTGGGCCTTGAGCCAGGCGAGCAGCCGCCGCCAGCCATCCTCCGCCGGCTCCTTGCGGAAGCTCGAGCGGTAGTCGGCATGGAAGGCATGCGGTGCGTCGGGGTAGACCACGAATTCGTGCTTCTTGCCCGCTGCGCTCAGCGCCTTCTTCATTTGCTCGACGGTGTCGAGCGGAATGCCCTGGTCGGCGCCGCCATAGAGGCCGAGTACGGGCGCGTTCATGCGCGCCGCCACATCGACCGGATGCGCCGGCTGCAGGTCGCTCTTCTGGCCGACGAGCCGGCCGTACCAGGCGATGCCCGCCTTCACCTTGGGCTGGTGCGCGGTATAAAGCCAGGTTATGCGCCCGCCATAGCAAAAGCCGGTGATGGCGAGCTTGTCCATGTTGCCCTTGCCGGTGGCATCGACGAAACGCGCCGTCGTATCGAGATCGGCGAGGACCTGCGCGTCGGGCACGCGCTGGGAGACGGCGACGGCAGCCTGCAGATCGGTAACCTTCGACATGTCCGCCTGACGCGCGAAGATATCCGGTGCGACGGCGAGGTAGCCCGCCTTGGCCAGCCGGCGGCAGGTGTCCTTGATGTATTCGTGGACACCAAAGATTTCCTGCACCACGAGCACGGTCGGGAACTTCGTGCCGGTTGCCGGCATCGCCCAGTAGGCCTTCATCAGGCCGTCGCTGGTGGGAATGAGGATCTCGCCCGCCATCAGGCCAGCGGTATCGGTGCGGATCGCCGTCTGCGCCATCACCGGCCCGGCGGCCAGCGTGAAGCCGGCAGTGAGGGAAGTGGCGACGAAGCCGCGCCGGCTCAAACCGGTCGGTGGTTTCACGGGAGCATTCATGTAACGGGGTCCTCCTGCTTGTTGCGAAGTCCGATCGCCATTCTGCGCGTGGCGATCTTGCTTGACGCCGTGGAGCGGCCCGGCATTCCCGGAAAGCTTCCGCCCGAGCGACGCGATGCGGAAGATAGTCCGTTCGCGCGGCCTGTCACGGGGGTCGGTGCCCGCCTTGCCGCCGGCGCCGGATGATGTCATGGGGGGCCGGTTGTGCCAATTCGAGTCAATTACGGAGCCCGGGCACGACTCGTTGGAATTATTTGATTTTTTCCGTTGACCGCCGGGCGCCGCTTTGATTCTCTCGGTGCATGGGCCTGATCGAGGAATTCCGCCGCCGCGCGCCGAGCGCCATCGTCCCGGTGCTCTGCGCCTGCGCGATCAGTTATTTCGGCTACCATGCCATCGAAGGCGACCGGGGATTGCAGGCCTATGCGCGGCTGTCCCAGGAAGTGACCATCGCCCAGCAGGCCCTGGCGGAGACGGGACGCGAGCGGCGCGAGATGGAGCGGCGGGTTTCGCTGCTGCGCGCCGACCGGCTCGATCTCGATATGCTGGATGAGCAGGCGCGCCGCATTCTCGGCCTCGTGCGCCCGGACGAGATCGTCATCTACGACGAGCAATGACCGGCGCTTGATCGGCGTCAATGCCGTCGCCGGAAGGCTTCGGTAGCTTTCCCGCTCGATCGATGCGGGAGACGATCATGGCGGATATTCACGAGATCGCGGGGCGGCATCTGGCGGCGGCCCTGGCCGAGGCCGGCAGGGCGGGACTGGCGGAGGACCTGCTTGGGCGTGCCATGCTCGGGCAGGTGATCCGGCTTTATCGCCGGCACCGCAGCGCGTCCGATATCGCCCATGAGCTGGAATTCGCGGCCCGCAATCTCGACGACGACGAGGACTATGCATTCATGCGCCCGTAACATATTGAAGTAACGCAGAATATTCCTTTCGATTTTGCATTAACCGAAATTCAGTTAATCCAGCCTTCTTGCCTTTTGGCGAGGTCATCGCCATGCTCCCCAGGGCCGCTGCGGGCGCGGCCGATGCCGCCACAGGGAGGGAGCATGGCGAAATCGACAAAGGAGAAGGCGGCGGCCGAGCCTGCCGTATCCGCCGACGAGATGATTGCGCTTTACCGCGACATGCTGCTGATCCGCCGCTTCGAGGAAAAGGCGGGGCAGATGTACGGGATGGGTCTGATCGGCGGCTTCTGTCACCTCTATATCGGCCAGGAGGCGGTCGTCGTCGGCGTGCAGGCGGCGCTGGGGCAGGGCGACCGGGTCATCACTTCCTATCGCGATCACGGCCACATGCTGGCCTGCGGCATGGATGCGCGCGGGGTCATGGCGGAACTGACCGGACGCATCGGCGGCTATTCCAAGGGCAAGGGCGGCTCGATGCACATGTTCAGCCGCGAGAAGGAATTCTATGGCGGGCACGGCATCGTCGGCGCCCAGGTCCCGCTCGGAACCGGGCTTGCCTTCGCGCAGCGCTACATGAAGACCGACCGCGTGACGGCCTGCTATTTCGGCGACGGTTCCGCCAACCAGGGCCAGGTCTACGAGAGTTTCAATATGGCCGAGCTCTGGAAGCTGCCGGTCATCTACATCATCGAGAACAACCAGTATGCCATGGGGACGGCGGTGCGCCGCTCCTCTTCGGTCACCGAGCTGCATCGCCGTGGCGAGAGCTTCGGCATCCACGGCCGGCCGGTCGATGGCATGGACGTGCTTGCGGTGCGCGCCGCCGCCGAAGAGGCGGTCGCATCGTGCCGCGCCGGCAAGGGCCCGACGATCCTGGAGATGAAGACCTATCGCTATCGCGGCCACTCCATGTCCGATCCGCAGAAGTACCGCTCGAAGGACGAGGTCAACAAGATGCGGGCCGAGCAGGACCCGATCGACAAGATGAAGAAGCGGCTGCTCGATGGCGGCCTTTGCGACGAGGCGCGGCTCAAGGAGATCGACCGCGAGGTGAAGGCGATCGTCACCGACGCGGCGGAGTTCGCGCAGGACTCGCCCGAGCCGGACGCGGCCGAACTTTGGACGGATATCCTGAAATAGCGCGCGGCCCGGGAGGAACTGAACGATGCCGATCGAGATCCTGATGCCGGCGCTCTCGCCCACGATGACCGAGGGCAAGCTGGCCAAGTGGAATGTCAAGAAGGGCGACGCGATCAGCGCCGGCATGGTGCTGGCCGAGATCGAGACCGACAAGGCGACCATGGAGGTCGAGGCGGTCGATGAAGGCGTACTGGGCGAGATTCTCGTGCCGGCGGGGACTGAGAACGTGGCGGTGAACACACCCATCGCCCTGCTGCTGGAGGAGGGCGAGGATGCGTCCGCCGCCCGCTCGCCCAAACCTGGCA
>JAHCJR010000090.1 GCA_026126165.1 Alphaproteobacteria bacterium | reverse complement strand
TGCTCGCGCGCTTGCTCGGTGAGTGCACCGTGGTGGTGTTCGACAACCTCACGCACACCGCCGAGCTGGTGGCGCACGACGTCGAGGACCTGGAGCGGGTGACGGCGGTGCTCACGCGCCAGGCAGCGCTCGCGCCCATCGCGCCGCCAAACCCCCAAAAACTACCGCTGGATCTCAGCGTAGATACGTCGGACGCCGAGTACGAGCAGATCGTGCTGCGCGCCAAGGAGCTCATCCGCGCGGGCGACGTGTTCCAGGTGGTGCCCTCGCAGCGCTTCTCGCTGCCCTTCCGCCTGCCGCCGTTCTCGCTCTATCGCGCGCTGCGTCGCACAAACCCCTCGCCGTTCATGTTCTTCCTGAACTTTGGCGAATTCGCCGTGGTCGGCTCGAGCCCCGAAATCCTCGTGCGGCTGCGCGACGGCGTGGTGACGGTGCGGCCGATCGCCGGCACGCGCCGGCGCGGCCAGACGCCGGCGGAAGACGAGGCGCTGGCGAAGGATCTGCTCAGCGACCCCAAGGAGCTGGCCGAGCATCTCATGCTGCTCGATCTCGGCCGCAACGATGTCGGGCGGGTGGCAAAGATCGGCACCGTGCGGGTCACGGAGCGCGAGGTGATCGAGCGCTACAGCCACGTCATGCACATCGTCTCCAACGTCGAGGGCGAGATCGAGCCGGGGCACGACGCCATCGATGCGCTCTTTGCCGGCTTTCCCGCCGGCACCGTGTCCGGCGCCCCCAAGGTCCGCGCCATGGAGATCATCGAGGAACTGGAGAAGGAACGGCGCGGCATCTATGCCGGCGGGGTCGGCTATTTTTCCGCCAACGGCTCGATGGATACCTGCATCGCCCTGCGCACCGCGCTGGTCAAGGACGGCACCATGTATGTCCAGGCCGGCGGCGGCGTGGTGGCGGACAGCGACCCGGAGGCGGAGTTCCAGGAGACGGTCAACAAGGCCAAGGCACTGGTGCGCGCCGCCGAAGAAGCGGTTCGCTTCGCCGCCGCGACGGGACGCAACCGCTAGCGGCTTTCAGCCCTGATAGGAACGGGCGATCACGGCGCTGAGCGGCGCCAGGATCAGGCCCTTGCTGCCGAGCGTGGGCAGCCAGCGCTCGAGCTGATCGAGGGTCGCATCGTGCGGATGGCCGATGGCGATCACCCTGCCTTGCCGGCGCGCCAGATCTTCGACGAGCTGGAGCTGTCCTGCCACGTTCTCGGCGGTCTCAATATGATCGAGGAAGACATCGCGGCTGGCGGAAGGCAGCGCCATGTGTCGCGCCATCCGTCCGGCGAGGCTCTCGGAGCTGGTGCGGGAATCGAGAAACAGCAGCCCCCGCGCCTTGAGTTCCGCCAGCACCATCTCCATGCCCGGCGCATGGGCGGTGAAGCGGCTGCCCATGTGATTGTTGACGCCCACATAGCCCGAGAGGCGGTCGAGGTTCCAGCGCAGGCGGCGCAGGGTCTCGCCCGGCTCCAGATCGACCATCAGGGCGTTCGGCCCCGGATAGGCACCGCGATCTGACGCCTCCATGGGCAGATGGACCAGGATCTCATGCCCGGCCTTGCGCGCCTGCTCGACCTGCTGCGCGACCTCGTCCGCATAGGGCAGGTAGGCGAGCGTCACCTGGGCGGGAAGCTGCACGGCGCGGCGCGAGCGCCTGCGGTCCATGCCCATGTCGTCGATCACCAGGGCAATCATCGGCCGGCCGTTCCCGTCCGGTCTGAGCCTTTGCGCCGGGTGTAACGACGCCAGGCGGCAAGGCGGCTTCTCCCCGCCGCCCCCCCCCCCCCCGCCGCGCCGCGCCGGCGCCGGCGCGGGCCCCGGCGCGGGCGTCGGCGCCGCAGTCTGGGCAGGGGGTGGCGCAACGGCCTGCGGCGCCACAGCCGGCGGTGGCGCCTGTTGCATCTCCACCGGCGCTGGCGTCGCGCGGGCCGGCGGCGGGGCGGCCGGCTTCACCGGCCGGATTTCAGCCGTTGCCGGCGGGCTCCGCGGTTCCTTCTCGGGCGCATCGAGGGAGGCGCCGATGATCACGCCGATGGTCAATGCCGCCGCGACGACCGCTGCAATACCTAGACCGCGCGGCGATAGCACCGGCGCGACGCGGCGTGCCTTGCGCGGCCTGCGTTTACTCTGGGACAAACTGCTGCTCCGGGACTGAGGGGCGCGGGCGAATCGGCCGCATTCTACCCCGCCGGAGGCGGTCGGCGAGGATGGTCTTCGCAGAAACCGCCGCCTTCCTCTCAAAGTATCCGTCAAGTAACCAATACGGTATCCGGGTAGTTTTTCTTCACAACTAAAATATTGTTGAATTTTTTACTTCGTATATCTTGATATCCAAAGAAACGCCTTGATCCAAACAGGGTGCTCGAGAGGGGATAATCATGGTCCAGAAGCTATGGCAGGCTATGCTGCTTGCCGGTTGTGCAATTGCGCCCGCCCTGGCGGCGAGCGGCCCGGCGATTGCGCAGGGCGCCGATGAAATGCGGCGCTGCGCCGTCCTCAACGATGACAGGGCCCGCCTCGACTGCTTCGATCGGCTGGCACAACGCACGATCGCCCCCGCGACGCCTTCGGGTACTCCGGCGGAACGCAGCGCGCCCGGCGCGCCCCGCTCGCCCGAACCCATTGCGCCCGCGCAACAGGCAGTGGCGCCCGACAAGGCCTTCGAGATCACAGTGGCGCCACGCTTCTACGCCACGGTGGTTTCGGTCGATGATGCACGGGTCGATCCGATCTTCACGCCGATGGGCGGCATGACCATCGGCGCGCGTCTCGGCCGCTTTCCGAACTGGGATCTCGCCGTGACCGGCCTTTACGGCAAAGGCGATTCCGATTTCCGCGACAAGGACGAGGATACGCGCGGCGATGCCCGCTTCTCCCGCACCGACTTCGAGGCGCTGCTGCGCTATCGTATCCCTGACACCAGCCTCTATGTCTTTTTCGGACCACGCTACGTGCGTGGCCGTCAGGCGCTGGATCATAGCGGAACCAACGGGCGCGAACGCTATGTTACCCACCTCTACATGGCCGAGGTCGGCGGGGGCTTCGCCCATTCCATCGACGACGCCGGCCGTCACTCGGTATTCGCCAATATCACCGCTGGTGTCGGTCATTCCCGCACCTCGGCGCGCACCAACCTCGTCGGCTATCCCGTCTACAATTCCGATGGCGCGGCCTTCCTCGGCGACCTCAACATCGGCTATCAATATGCGTTCAACAGCTTTTTCACGCTCAGCGGCCGTTACAGGCTGATCAACGTGCATATCGACAACCAGGCGGAGGAGAAGATCGGTCGCAATATCGTTCAGGGTATCGAGTTCGCCGGCACGTTCCGCTTCTAGACGGCACATGGCGATGCCCCGGCCAAGATTCTCTTTTGCGCTCCTGGCCGGAATTACGATTGCCGGAATGGTGTCGGCGAGCGGCGCCCAGGAACGCATCGCGCTCGTCATCGGCAATTCCGCCTACCAGCAGGCCGCACCGTTGCGAAATCCGGCGAACGATGCCCGTTCGGTTGCCGCGGCGCTGTCCGCTATCGGGTTCGAGGTCCGGCTTTCCATCGACCTGTCCACCGCCGGGTTCTTTGCCGAAGTCGACCGCTTCAGTCAGCAGCTCAACCGTCGCTCGGTGGCACTCTTCTATTACGCCGGTCACGGCCTTCAGGTGAACGGCATGAACTTCATCGTGCCGGTGGATGCGACATTCGATTCGGCGCGCAACGAGGTCTCCGGCCTGTACCCGATCGACATCGTCATCGCCAGGATGGAGGGCAAGTCCGAGGCAAGCATCGTGATCCTCGATGCCTGCAGGAACGATGCCTTCGGGATGGATATCCGCGATACGGTGAGCCAGGGCCGATCCATAAAGCTGCGCGATGGCGGCCAGATCAGGAGCGTGGCCAAAGGCTTCGCCGAGATGCAGGGCGCCATCGGCATGCTGATCGCCTATGCAACGCAGCCGGGCAACGTCGCTTTCGACGGCGACGGCGACAACAGCCCTTTTACAGCCGCACTGGTTCGTGCGCTCCCCACGCCCGGCCTCGAGATCAGGCAGGTCTTCTCACGCACCCGCGCCGATGTCGTGATCGCGACGGGTCGCCAGCAGGTTCCCTGGGATCATTCGTCGCTGACCAACGATCTCTACCTCCGCTCCCCGCCGTCTGCCGCGCCGGGTTCGCGACCCGACCGCCGGATCGGCCTGCCACCACCTTGAAATCTGCGATCAGCCTGCCGCGCGGCCGGCCCGTGCCGCCGCCATCACGAGTTCCAGCCGGTCGTTGCCGAAATACATGTCCGTGCCGCCGACGAACATGGTGGGCGAGCCGAAGGCGCCACGGCGGATCGCCTCGTCCGTATTCGCCTTGAGCCGCTCTTTCACGGCCGGCTCCGCAATTGCGCGCAGGAAGGGCGAGGCGGCGATGCCGACGCGGCCGCACAGATCGGCGAGGACGTCATCCTGCGCGATGTCGCGATCCTCGCCCCAGTAGGCTTCGAAAACGGCGCGGGCGAAGGGAACGAGCTTGCCCTCCTCCCCGGCGACGATGCAGCCGCGCATGGCCTTGACCGAGTTCACCGGAAAGATCCGCGGTGGAAACACGATGCGCAGGCCGCAATGGCGCGCCCAGTCGCCGAGGTCCTTGCGCATGTAGGCAGCCTTGGCGGGAACCGGATTCTCGCGCGCCGCATAGACGCTCTGGTTGACCGCATTGAAGATGCCGCCGACCAGAACCGGCCGCCATCCGATGTCGATACCGGCGTCGCGCGCCAGCGGCTGGATGCGATGGAAGGCGAGATAGGTCCAGGGACTGGAACAGTCAAAGAAGAACTCGATCTTTGCCATGCCGAAGCTCCGTCAGCCGGTTCTTGTCTGGCGCGGTTCGCCGGCCAGGTCGGCAAGGATAGGGCAATCCGGCCGGTGGTCGCCATGGCACCGCTCGACCAGTTCGGCAAGCGTCGCCCGCATGGCTTCCAGTTCAACGATCTTGCGCTCGATTTCGGCGATATGCTGCTTGGCCAGCCGCTTCACCTCGCGGCTCGTCCGCCTTCGGTCACGATAGAGTTCGAGCAGGCCCGCCACCTCCTTTACGCCAAAGCCGAGCGAGCGGGCGCGCTGGACGAAGCGCAGCGTCTCCACCTCGCGCGTGCCATAATCGCGATAATTGTTCGACCCGCGATCGGCCGGCGGAATGAGGCCGATCTCCTCGTAGTAGCGGATCGTCTTTGCCGGAACCCCGGAACGGGCCGCGACCTCGCCGATATTCATGACGCTCCTCCTTCCACGCCCGCCACCTTCCACCGGCTGAGCAGCAATGCATTGGCCACGACACTCACCGACGAGAGCGCCATGGCGGCGCCGGCAAAGACCGGATCGAGCAGGCCGAAGGCCGCAAGCGGGATGCCGGCGCAGTTATAGATAAAGGCCCAGAACAGGTTCTGCCGGATCTTGCGCCGCGTGAAGCGGCTCGCCTCGATGGCGGCCGGGATCAGCGCGGGATCGGATCGCACCAGCACGATGCCCGCCGTCTCCTTGGCCACGTCGGCGCCGGCACCGATGGCGATGCCGACATCGGCGGCGGCAAGGGCCGGCGCATCGTTGACGCCATCGCCCACCATAGCGACGCGCGCACCTTCCGCGCGGAGACGCTGGATGATGTCGGCCTTGTCGCCGGGCAGCAGATTGGCTTCGATATGAGTTATGCCTGCCTGCGCCGCCACGGCGCGCGCAATGGCCTCGTTGTCGCCGGTGAGCAGCCATGGTTCGATGCCATCCTGCCGCAGGCGGGCGAGCGCGTCGGTGACGCCGGCACGTATCCGGTCGGCGGCGGCGAAGAGACCGAGGAGCCGCACGCCGGCCGGCTCCTCCTCGGCGAGCCACATCAGGCTGGCGAAAGGATCGGCAAGCCGCGCCTGCGCCTTGGACAGCTCCTCGTCGGCAATGCCAAGCTCGCGCATCAGCCGTTCGGAGCCGAGGGCGAGCTTGCGGCCCTCGACCCTGCCGCGCACGCCTTTGCCTGGGACGGCCCGGAAATCCTCGCTTCCCGCGGGCACGAGGCCGCGTCTTTCGCTGGCGGCGACGATCGCCTGCGCAAGCGGATGCTCGCTCCGCGCCTGCAGCCCGGCCGCCAGGCGCAGGACCTCGTCGTCGTCGAGATCGGCGAGGCTCACGATCTGGTCAAGCACGGGACGCCCCTCGGTGATGGTGCCGGTCTTGTCGAGCGCCATCACGGAAAGTTCCGAGGCAATTTCCAGCGCCGCCACATCGCGGATCAGGATGCCGGCGCGCGCCGCGGCGCCGGTTCCGGCCATGATGGCAGCGGGAGTGGCGAGACCGAGCGCGCAGGGACAGGCGATCACCAGCACGGAAACGGCAGCGACCATGGCTTGCTCGAAACCGCCACCAAGGATCATCCAGATGGCGAACGTCCCCAGCGCGATCAGCAGCACGACCGGAACGAAGATGGCGCTGACGCGGTCGACAAGGCGCTGGACGGGTGCCTTGGAGATCTGCGCTTCCTCCACCATGCGCACGATGCGCGCCAGCATCGCCGCGTCGCCAACCGCTGTCGCCCGCACTTCGAGATAGCCTTCGCCGTTGATCGAGCCGCCAATGACCGGCGCGCCGGGTTCCTTCACGACCGGGCGGCTTTCGCCGGTCAGGAGGCTTTCGTCGACCGAACTGGCCCCGGCCGTCACCTCGCCATCGACCGGGACCCGCTCGCCCGGACGCACCGCGACCACATCGCCGCTCCGCACCGCGGAAAGCGGGAGTTCGTGCACCACGCCGTCGCGAATGACCCGCGCCGTGTCGGGCCGCAGATCCATCAGCGCCCGTATCGCCGCACCGGTGGCACGCTTCGTGCGCCGTTCCAGCCACTTGCCGAGCAGGACCAGGGCGATGACGACCGAGGATGCCTCGAAATAGAGGTGCCCCATGTCGCCATGGCCATCGAGCAGCAGCCAGAGAGAATACAGATAGGCGGCGGAAGTGCCGATGGCGACCAGCAGGTCCATGTTGCCCGCGCCCGCGCGCACCGCCTTGTAGCCGGCGATATAGAAACGCAGCCCGAGCCAGAATTGCACCGGCGTCGCCAGAACAAGCTGCACCCAGCCGGGGATTGTAACCGGCAGCACCATCGGCAAGGTGAGCGGCAGCGCCAGGGCGAGCGCCATTGCGACCCGCCAGCCTTCGCGGGCGAGACCCGTGCGCTCCCGCTCTTCCGCCGCGGCGATTTCGGCCGCGCTGTCGCGCTGGTGCGGCGAAGCCTCGTAACCCGCCGCCTCGATCGCCGCGACGAGGGCCGTGGCCCCGGTCACGGCCGGATCGAAGCGCACATGGGCCGTCTCGGTGGCAAGGTTGACTTCGGCTTCCCGCACGCCCGGCTGGCGCGCCAGTGCCTTCTCGACACGGCCGACGCATGACGCGCAGGTCATGCCACCGACATCGAGGGTGATTTCGGCGCCCGGCGCGCCGTCGATTTCGGGCCGGGTCAGGGTCAGGGTCTGGTTCATGGCAACAATCTGGACCTTCCAGCAACTGGAAGGTCAAGCGGCTTTTTCGACGCGACCGAGCTCTTGCCCCTTCCGGCGCGGTAATGGTCTCATGCGCCCGCCGCAGCATCGAGGAGGTGTCATGCCCGAGCGTTACTACGAGGATTATTCGGTCGGCGAGGTGATCAAGGCCGACGGCGTTACCTTGAGCGAGGCCGACATCCTCGATTTTGCCTTCCGCTATGACCCGCAGCCCTTTCATCTCGACAAGGAAGCGGCTGCCAAGTCGATCTATGGCGGCCTGATCGCCTCCGGCTGGCAGGTCGGGGCCGTCACCTTCCGCATGCTGGTTCAGGCCGGGGTCCTGGGACGGGGCTCGATGGGCTCCCCCGGTCTCGACGAACTGCGCTGGACGAAACCCGTGCGGCCGGGCGACACGCTCTATGCAGAGGCGGAGGTGACGGACATGCGCCCGTCGCAATCGAAACCCGATCGGGGCCTCGTCTTCATGACCTACCGCGTCCGCAACCAGTCCGGCGAAGTGGTGATGAGTTTCCGCTCGACGCAGCTCATCAGGCGCCGATGACGCGCCCCATCTCCAGGAAACGCCGCCGGCGCTGCTCGCGAAGCTGACCGGCTTCCATGGCGAAGAGCGGTGCCATGGCCGCCTCGATCGCATCGCCAAGCGTGCGGATCGCCTCCTCCGGCGCGCGGTGCGCGCCGCCGAGCGGCTCCGGCACGATCGTATCGATCACGCCGAGCCGCTCGAGGTCCTTCGAGGTGACCTTGAGCGCCTCGGCCGCCTCCTGGGTCTTGTCCGGCGAGGACCAGAGGATGGCGGCGCAGGCCTCGGGCGAGGCGACGGAATAGATGGCATGCTCGTACATCAGGACCCGGTCGGCCGCGGCAATGGCCACCGCACCGCCGGAGCCGCCCTCGCCGACGATGCAGGCGACGAACGGCACCTTGAGGGATAGGCAGCAATCGATGCCGCGCGCGATCGCTTCCGCCTGACCGCGCGCCTCCGCGTCGATGCCCGGATAGGCGCCGGGCGTGTCGACCAGGGTGATGACGGGAATGCCGAAGCGGTCTGCCATCTCCATCAGCCGGATTGCCTTGCGATAGCCCTCCGGCCGGGCCATGCCGAAATTGTGCCGCACCCGGCCTTCGGTCCCGCGCCCCTTTTCCTGCCCGATGACCATGACCGAGCGGCCGCGAAAACGCCCGAGGCCGCCGATGATCGCCTTGTCGTCGGCGAAGGCCCGGTCGCCGGCCAGCGGCGTGAAATCCTCCACCAGGCCAGCGACATACTCGCCGAAATGCGGTCGGTCGGGATGGCGCGCCACCTGAGTCTTCTGCCAAGGCGTCAACTTCGAGTAGATGAGCTTGATCTGCTGCTCGGCTTTGGCGCGCAGCTTGCCCACTTCCTCGGCAATATTGACGCCTGAGGAGCCGTTGGCGGTCGCCTCAAGCTCGCGAATGCTCCCTTCGAGCTCGGCGATCGGCTTTTCGAAATCGAGATAATTGCGCATCGCGATCTCCCTAGCACAGCGCCAGGGCGCTGGAAACCCCGGCTCTGGTCACCGTCTCGCGATCAGGCGCGCCTTGGCGACCAGGACTTCCGCCTGGCGGATCGAAGCCAGGTCGATCAGCTTGCCATCGAGCGCCACGGCACCCTTGCCCTCGCGCTTCGCCTGCTCCATCGCCGCGAGGATGCGCTCCGCGCCTGCAATCTCTTTCTCGGTCGGGCTGAAGAGTTCGTTGCCCAGCGCGATCTGCGAGGGATGAATCGACCATTTGCCTTCGCAGCCCAGGATGGCGGCGCGATTGGCCTGGGCCCGGTAGCCTTCCGCGTCGGAGAAGTCGCCGAAAGGACCATCCACCGGGCGCAGGCCATTGGCCCGCGCCGCCACCACCATGCGCGCCAGGGCGTAATGCCACATGTCGCCCCAATGGAAATCGCGGGCGCCAGCCTCGCTGCGGTCGGTGAGCACGCCGTAGAGCGGGTTCGGGCCGCCGATATTCACGGTCTTCGCCTTGGTCGAGGCGGCATAGTCGGCCACGCCGAAATGCAGCGATTCGTTGCGGCGAGACGCGGCGGCGATGCGGTGAATGTTCTGCATGCCGAGCGCCGTCTCGATGATCAGCTCGAATCCGATGCGCTTCCCGCGCCCGGTGGCCTGCTCGATCTGCGTCACCAGCATGTCGAGCGCGTAGACATCGGCCGCCGTGCCGACTTTCGGGATCATGATGAGATCGAGGCGCTCGCCGCCCTGTTCCAGGACGTCCACCACGTCGCGGTACATATAGGGCGTATCGAGACCGTTGATCCTGACCGAAAGCGTCTTGGCCCCCCAGTCGATCTCGTTGATGGCGCGGATCACGTTGCGGCGCGCCTCCGCCTTGTCGTCGGGCGCCACCGCATCCTCAAGGTCGAGGAACACCACGTCGGCCTCGCTGCGCGCCGCCTTCTCGAAAAGCTTTGGATTGATGCCCGGAACGGCCAGTTCGGAGCGGTTGAGGCGCGCCGGCGCCGGTTCGGCCTGGGTGAAGCTCATGACGTTATCCTGCCACTGGTCTGCGATGGGGCGGCGCACGATCCACCCGCCGCGACGCCAAGTCAACCCTCAGGCGCGCCGGCGTGGCCCTCCTGCGCGGGCCAGCGGATGATGGTCGAGGACGAGCTTCTTCTTCCTGTCCTCGACCACATGCGTGTAGATCTGCGTCGTGGCGATGTCCGCATGGCCAAGCATCTTCTGCAGCGAGCGCAGGTCCGCGCCGCCCTCCAGCAGGTGGGTGGCAAAGGCATGGCGCAGCACGTGCGGCGAGACCCGGCCCGGATCGAGACCGGCTTCCAGGGCAAGCGAGGCGAGGATCTGGTGGAAGCGGATACGGGTCAGATGCCCCGCCGCGCCCCGCGATGGAAACAGGAAAGGCGAGGTCCGCGCTCCCTTCGGCAGAAACTCGGCGCGTGCCGGCAGATAGGCGGCGACGGCAGCGCGCGCCGGCCCGCTCACCGGCACCAGCCGCTCCTTGGCGCCCTTGCCGCGCACACGGATGAACCTGTCGTCCTCGCCGAACACCGGATACGGCAAGGCGACCAGTTCCGACACGCGGAGCCCGGCGCCATAGAGCAGTTCCAGCAGGGCCACGAGGCGCAACCCGTCCGGGCCTTCGCGCGCTGCGGCACGCTCGAGCAGACGCGCGATGTCGGCGCGTCCCAGGACCTTGGGCAGCGGCCGGCCGCGCTTCGGCGCGTCGAGTTCGGCGCTCGGGTCCTCGGTCCGGTCACCCTCGGCGGTCAGGAAAGCAAAGAACTGCCGCAAGGCGGAGACACGCCGCGCCAGCGTGGTTTCCTTCATTCCGGCCTCTGTCTGCGCCCGCAGCCAGGCGCGCAGATCGTTGGCCCCCGCCTGCGCCAGATTTTCACCGCGCCGCATGAGCCATTCATCCGCCAGCAGCAGGTCCCGCTCGTAGGCCGCCGCGGTGTTCGAGGCCGCACCCCGTTCGGCGAGCAGCATCTCGACGAACCGCTCGATCGCCCTGGCGCCGCCGCCCGACTTGCCGCGCACCGCTTTCAGAGCCCGCGCGCGAGCGCGGCCTCCAGCGCCAGGGCGCGCGCGTCGCGCTCGAGCCCGACCTTGCGCAAGCCACCGATCACGGCGGCGAGCCCCGTGCCATCCAGTTTCGCCGGCCCCTCCTCCCCCAGCACCAGAAGGGCGAACAGCACGGTTTCACCGAGCCGCCCCGCATCGGCGGCGCTTGCCAGTCCGCGCAGCAGCAGGGGCGATGCGGGCGCCTCGCCCGCCGGTGCGGGAGCCCGCGCATAGAGGCGCTGCCACAGATCGGTCGGGACCTCGTAGCCAAGGGCATCGAGCAGGGTAAGGAGGAGCGCGGCCTGCGCATCCCGCTCCTCGCGCGTGCCTGCCTGCTCGCGCACCGCCAGCCAGTCCTCGAGCCAGGATTGCGGCCGGAATGGCGCCTCCGCATCGACGAGTTGCAGCAGCGCCGCCGTCAATGCCGCGCCACGGCGGTCGCCCTCGGCGGCCTGGAACAGAAGATTGTGCCAGGCGCGCGCGCCCACCAGGTCGCCGGCGATCAGCAGGATGCGCACCGCGTTCTGCGCTGCCCAGGCGAATTCGCGCGCCGGCGGCACGCTGCGCATCGGATCGCCGTACAATCGCGCCGCATGCACGCGGCCATGGCCGGCGGCAAAAGCGCGGTAGCCGGCATTGATCAGTTCGAGCCGCTGCCCGGCCACCGGCGATGAGGTCGCGGCCTGGAACAGCAGCGCATTGCCGCGCGCATCGCCGAGTGCCTTGGCCGCGTTCGCCGCATTGCCGAGATCGGCGGGGGAAAAGGTAACGGCGCCATAGGCCCGCGCCAGGTCCTGCGGCAACAGGACGCCGAGCCCCATCGCCTTCTCGGCCGCCAGCAGCATCAGCGCCGGCGGACCGGCCTGCAATTCCGCCAGCGACCACAGCCCGCCCGGTGTCGCCGCCTCCACATATTCCGCCGCGATCGGGCGGCGCGCGGTGCGCAGCATGGCAAGGTGCAGCGCGGATCTGGCATCCACCCCATCGAGCTTCGCGGCGCGGTCGTTCTGAGCGGCAAGCAGGCTGAAGAACCCCTTGTCGGCAACCCCCTGCTCGCGCAGCAGCGCGGCGGAGAGTTCGGCGCCGGCCCGGTCTCCGCCCATGGCACGGCAATAGGCATTGGCCTTCAGCGTCTCCTCGTCCGTGACCTTGAGGACAAGCTCGGCGACGCCGGCGCAGGCCTGCTCCGTCGCCCCGGTCAGGAAACGCCCGGCGATGGCCGCCTGCCGGATTCCGATGCTGTCCGAGAGCCGGCCGGCAAGGCGGCTCAATCCCTCGACCTCGCCAAGACGCCCCAGCGCCAGCGCGCGCTCGATGCGCGTTTCGAGGAACGTCGGCCCGTCCCCGCTGCCTTCGGGCACTTCGGCGGCACTGGTGAGCAGGCGCTGCGCCATGAGCTGGGCGGCCGGAGAGCGACTGGGCGCCAGCCGGGCGAGCAGCGGCTGCACCGTCGCGAGGCTCGATCCGAGCCAGAGATCGGGCGGGAAGCCTCCGTTTTGCGGAAAGATGAGGCCGGCCGAGGACGGGTCCACCTCCGCCAGCGGCCTGACCTGCACATCGGGCCCGAAAACCGACGGCCGCCGCGGAGGCGTTTCGCCCTCGGCGCGGGGAGGTGTCACGGGCGGCGGCGCGAAGACCGGTGCCGGCGCCGGATCGCCGGCGGCGGGCGG
>JAHCJR010000009.1 GCA_026126165.1 Alphaproteobacteria bacterium | reverse complement strand
TCGCCGCCCGGGCGGGCGGCATGCATGCCGGGGACGACGGCCGGCACGTCCCGGATGACGGAGTCTGGTTTGCCGGAGGCCGCCGGTCAAGCGGTGCGCGAATACTTTATCCCCGACCGGGACCGCCCGCCCTTCACCCGGCGGACGAGAATGCCCACAAGATGACCAGCACCAGCACTATAACGGCCGCCCCCCAGGCCCAGGAGGGAATACCGCGGCCGGGTTCGTCCTTTTGCGAGTCCGCGGGCGGCGGGGCGGCAGCGGGCTTCGCCGCCTCGGCGGACACCGCCTCCGCCGGTGCCGGGGCCGCGCGCGCGCTTACGATCCCGTTGAAGCGGGTGAAGAAATCGTCCGCCAGCTTGCGGGCCGTGGCGTCGATGAGGCGCGAGCCGAGTTGTGCGAGCTTGCCGCCGACCTGCGCCTGGGCTTCATAGGCGAGCAGCGTGCCGCCGTCTGGCGCGTCCTGCAGTCGCACCGTGGCGCCGCCCTTGCCGAAACCGGCCGCGCCGCCGGCGCCCTCGCCGGAGATGCGGTAGCTGTTCGGCGGATCGATGTCCGAAAGCGTCACCTTGCCCTTGAACGTCGCCTTCACCGGGCCGACCTTGGCGACCACCGTCGCCACCAGTTCGTTCTCCGAGACCTTCTCGATGCTTTCGCAGCCCGGGATGGCCTGCTTGAGCGTCTCGGGATCGTTCAGCGCCGCCCACACGTCGGCGCGCGGGGCGGGAATGAGCTGTTCGCCCTTCATGTCCATGATGCGGTCCTCGCTCTGGAATTTCCGGCGTCCGTCGCGCCACCCGGGTCGCGAGACTAGTGTGTTTCGCCCCGTGATGGAACCGGCTCTTAACTCCCCGCTAACCACGGCGCGCCTAGCCTTGCGCCATGCCTGCGCACCATCCGCCCGACCGGCGACCGCCGGTCATTCCCTCCGCCCTCGACGCGGCGATCTGGTTCATCCTGAAGAGCGCGGCGGAACGCCAGCCGCTCGATCCGCAGAAGCTCAACCTGCTGCTCTATCTGGGGCAGGCGAGCTACGCCGCCGCCCATGACGGCGCGGCGCTCATGCCCGGCGTGTTCCTTGCCCACGAGGACGGCCCGCGCGAGCCCAACGTGACGATGGCGCTGCAGGCCGGGCTCGCCGCGCCGCCGGAGCCGGTGCTTCCCGGTGTCGGAGCGCGCATTCTCGCCACGTTGTGGGACCGCTACGGCGTCATGCCGATGATCGGATTGCAGCGGCTCGTCGCCGCCGATGGTCTGTGGAAATCCACATTGCAGAAAATCCCCGGGGGCGAGATCACGCGCGAGGCCATGCGTCATGCCTACGCGCAACCCAGGACGGCGCAGGCGCCGAGGCAGCGTGCCGGCGCCAACCGGAGCGCGACGGCGGCATCGCTGCATCGGGCCGACCCGCTGCCCCGCTTCACCCTGGACGGGCGCGAGATCAAACGCTGGAAGCCCAAGCGCCGCATCGACCCCGCCACGCTGGAATAGTCCGCTCTATCCGCTGCGTGCGCGCCGCATCCGCTCGCAAGGGTCGAGATCGTCGACGCGGGGCGTGAACCAGACGAAATCGAACGGCAGTTCGTAGTCGCCCGGGCGTGTCCTCGCGGCGTCGACCTCGATGAAGGCAAGCGTTGCGACGGAACGCGCCGGCGCGCGCGCCGCCAGATGCATGGGGACGCCCCGGTCGCTGCGCACATGGCCGTTGCCGGCGATCAGGACCGCGCCTTCGCCCGGTGCCGTCAGCATGCTGTCCGCCATGACCGCATCGCGCAGTCGCTGCGCGAAGGCCATGCCGGGCAGCAGCGAGACAGGCAGCATGTCGCAATGCGCATCGGCGATTTCCTTTTCCATCGCCGTCTGGAGTGCGACCGGCAGCGGCTCGTCGAGCGCCAGTCGCGCGCGCATCGGTTCCGGCACGCTTGCGGCGCCGCCACGGACCGCCTCGCGAATGCGCGCCCGCGGCAGGTTGGCGGCGCGCATCGGCAGGCCCGCCGCATGGGCTGCCTCGGCGATCGGGCGATAGTGGGACCAGTCCGGCCATCCGGTCCGCGCCCAGCCGATGGCGGCGCCGAGGCCGGACATGTCCTTTGGCGCGGCGGCAAGGAAGGTGGCCAGCGCGTCTGCCTGTTCCAGGTCGATCATCTCGAAGGCGACGGCGGGGCGGCGCCCCCGCGCGGCGAGCGCCCGCAGCGTCGCCGCTTGCAGCAGGTGATGATCCTGATTGTCGTGGCGTTCGCCGAGCAGGACGAAATGCGCACTCGAAAGCGCCCGATAAAGATCGCCGGCGGCGATGAAGCGCGCCTCCGCACTCGACCAGATGCGCCCGGTCAGGACGTGGTCGCGCTGGAGCGTGTGGCGCCAGGCGATCTCCTCCCTCCCGGCGGCGCAGGCGCCAAGCAGCGTAAGGATGAGGATCGCGGCCAGCGTGCCGCGCAATGCTCGTGGCATCGTAGTCTCCTGCTTTTGCTACCGGACGGGGGCGTCCAGCCTGCGACATACAAGATGTTTGGTTTTGCCGTCGTCCGGCAAGGGCTCGGGCGCCGCGCGAGGGATCGGGGGCGGGCCTTGTGACAAACGGAAAATGTGCTAGGGTTTAATGTGGGTATTTTTGCTGTGCGGGGTCCGCATGGACGGCCAATGGGGAGGCGACGGTGCACAACAAGACACCGTCACGATAACAGGGACCATCAAGTGGTTTAATGCGGTAAAGGGGTTCGGGTTCATTACACCGAACGATGGGACCGGGGACGTTTTCCTGCATCTGTCCTGTCTGCGGCAGGCCGGCTACGACAGTGTCCAGGAGGGTGCGGCGATCGTCTGCGAGGCGGTGCGCCGCCCGAAGGGCCTGCAGGCCGTGCGCGTCGTCGAACTCGACAATGCTTCCGCGCCCATGCAGCCGGCGGCGCGCCGGCCGCGCCCGTTTGCGCCAGGCGGCGCGCCCGGCTACGAGGGACATGGACGCCCGATGGGCGCCCCGGGCGGCGGCGAGCGCTTCCCGCCGATCGAGGCGGAAGGCGAATTTCAGGAAGCGCGGGTCAAGTGGTTCAACGTGGTCAAGGGCTACGGCTTCGTCTCGCGCGGCGAGGGCTCGCAGGACGTATTCGTGCACATGGAGGTGCTGCGGCGTATCGGCGTCTCCGACCTGCAGCCCGGCCAGCCGGTGCGGGTGCGCATCGGCCGCGGACCGAAGGGTCCGCAAGTGGCCGAGATCATGCTGGAAGAATAGGCGCGCCGGGGCGGGCCGCTCCCCCGCCGCGGTGGCGCGCCTTCCCGTCACGGCCGCGTCGTGGCCGGCAGTTCCACCGCATAGCGGCCGATCTCGAGCGCTTCGGGGATGATCTTCTGCGCTGCGAGGAACGCGGCGAAGCGTTCGTAGCGAACCCGGTCGAGGGCTGCGGGGCGCAGTGCGAAGCGGGGCAGCGTATCGCCCCAGGCCCGCCGGTTCAGTTCGTCGTCGCGATCCTTGTAGGCGGCAATGAAGAGCTGCCAGCTCTCCTTCGGGTGATTGATCAGGTATTGCGTGCCCTGCTCGAGCGCATCGAGGAAGCGGCGCATGCGCCCGTCGCCGAGACGATCGCGATGGGCGACGAGGATCAGTTCGTCATAGGCGGGCACGCCTTCCTCCTCGACGAAGAAGACCCGTCCCGGCCTGCCGACGATGTCCATCTGGTTCAGCTCGAAATTGCGGAATGCGCCGATCACCGCGTCCACCTGACCGGAAATGAGCGCCGGCGAGAGGCTGAAATTGACGTTCACCAGGGTGACGTCGGAGAGTTTCAGTCCGTGCTTCTCCAACATGGCCTTGAGCAGCGCATCCTCGAAGCCGCCGACGGAATAGCCGATCTTGCGTCCCTTGAGATCGGCGATCGCACGCACCGGTCCGTCGCGAAGCACGACGAGGGAATTGAGCGGCGTGGCCACCAGGGTGCCGAAACGCAGGAGGGGCAGCCCCTGCGCCACCTGCACATGGAGTTGCGGTTGGTAGCTCACGGCGATATCCGCCTTGCCGGCGGCGACGAGTTTCGGCGGGTCGTTCGGATCGGCCGGCGCGATCAGTTCCACTTCCAGCCCCTGCGCCTTGAAGTAGCCGCGCTCGCGGGCCACCACCAGCGTCGCATGGTCGGGATTGACGAACCAGTCCAGCATCACCGTCAGCTTGTCGGCGGCGCGGGCGGAAGCGGGGGTGGCGAGGGCAAGGGCGAGGGCGAACAACGGCGCGAGCAGGCGATGCATCTTTTCCATCCTCTCATTCATCGGGGGCTACGACAGTTCAGTTTTCTTCTTCCGGCTGGTCCTGAAATCGTTCCGGCGCCCACGGCATGAGCCGGCGCAGCAGCGCATCGATGGCGAAATAGATTGCGAGCGCCAGTGCCGCCAGCACCGCGAGCGCGGCGAACATGAGATCGATCTGCATGCGCCCGTTGGCATGCAGCATCAGATGGCCGAGACCGGCACTCGAGCCGACCCATTCGCCGATCACCGCGCCGATCGGCGCTACCGCCGCGGCCACGCGCAGGCCGCTGCCGAAGGCGGGCAGGGCGGCGGGAATGCGGATGCGGAGCAGGATGGCGAGCCGCCCGCGCCGTCCGGCCGGCGCCATCGTGCGCGCCAGGTCGAGCCAGCCGGCATCGGTCCGCCGCAGCCCGTCGAGGAAGGCGACCGTCACCGGAAAGAAGATGATGAGCGCCGCCATCGCGACTTTCGAGGCGAGGCCATAGCCGAACCACAGCACGAGGATCGGCGCCAGCGCGAAGACCGGGATGGCCTGGCTGGCGATGACCAGCGGCAGCAGCCAGGCGCGTACCAGCCGCGCATGATCGATGGCGAGGGCGGCGGCCGCCCCGAGCAGGGTGCCTAGCAGGAGGCCGGCGAGGATCTCGCTCACTGTAACCCAGGCATGGCCGAGGATGATGTCGGCGCGCGTCACGAGAACACGGCCGACGGCGGCCGGCGCGGGGAGGATATAGGGGGGCAGGCCGCTCAGCAGCACGACCGCCTGCCAGCAGGCGAGCAGGGCCAGCAGGGCGGCGCCAAGGCGAAGCGGCATCGTCATGCCAGCCCCTCGCTGTCGGCGCTGGCGAGCCTGTCCAGCAGTTCCGCCTGCATGGCGGCGAGCGCCGGGCTCGCGGCGCTGCGTGGCGGCAGACCGTCCGGGCGGAGCGTCGCCGCGATGCGCGCCGGGCGGCCGGAGAGGACATGCACCTCGTGGCCGAGAATGAGGGCTTCGAGCGGATCATGGGTCACCAGCAGGACGGTCCGTCCAGCGAGCAGCCGGGCGGCGAGGCGCTGCAACCGGTGCCGGGTCGGCGCGTCGACCGCCGCGAAGGGCTCGTCGAGCAGGACGATCGGGCGGTCCTCGTAAAGGGTGCGCGCCAGCGCCACGCGCTGGCGCATGCCGCCGGAGAGTGCCGCCGGCTGCGTCTCCGCCTGTCCGGCGAGCCCGACCTCGGCCAGCAGCATCCGCGCCCGCTCCCTGTCCGCCGGCTCGCCGCGCAGGCGACTGCCGAGCGTCACGTTGTCGCGCGCGTTCAGCCAGGGCAGGAGCTGGTCGCGCTGATCCATCCAGGCGATGCGCCCCGCCGGCGAACCGGTATCGTCGCAGCGGATCTCGGCATCCGGAACCGGCACCAGCCCGGCTATGGCGCGCAGCAGGCTGGTCTTGCCGACGCCGCTCGGGCCGAGGAGGCAGGTGAAACGGCCCGGCGGAAGGTCGAATGAGAGATCCTGGAACAGGATCTCGGCGCGGAAGCGCAGCGTGAGGCCGCGCACGGTGAGGCCGGAGGCGGGGGCGGGGCGACCGAGAGGGCCGTCAAAGACATTCATCGAACACTCGTCCCTACGCCGGTCTGAACCGGATCAGGTTCGAGGGGTCGTCCCGCGCTTGGGACCTCTCAGCCGGATGCCCGGCTCCCCCCAGTGGTGCAGCGACTATAGACGCAACGAGAGCTTCGGGGAAAGACGAAAAATAGTGAATGTTTCCAGGTGTTTCGTGCGATCAACTCAAGAATGTGGGCATGCAATTGACTTGCGGGGCCGCGGCGGTTTTGTTACGCAGCAGCACCTAATTCATGATTCGGCGCCGCCATTGCCGCGCCCAGCACTCGCACCAGGCCCATGCTCGAACCCACACCGACAATCAATTCGACCCTGCCGACGCGCGCCAGCGGCTTTGCCCGCCTGACCGACGCGCTCGACTATGCCGCGCAGGGGGAAACCGGCCTGAATTTTTACAGCGCGCGTGGCGAGCTGGTGGAGCGGCTGCCCTATGCGCAACTTCGCGCCGACGCTATCGGCCTGGCGCGAAAGCTGATCGCCGCCGGCTTCGCGCCGGGCGAGCGGGTCGCCATGATCGCGGAGACGCATGGCGATTTCATGCGAGCCTTTTTCGGCTGCCAGTATGCCGGACTGGTCGCGACGCCGCTGCCTCTGCCGGCGACCTTCGGCGGACGCCAGGCTTATGTCGAGCAGATCAGCCGGCAGATGCAGTTTTCCGGCGCCAGCGCCGTTTTCGGTCCGGCGGAGCTCAAGGAGTTCGTGGACGAGGCGGCGGCGCAAGTGCCGAGCCTGCGCCTGAACGCGGTGCTCGCGGAGATGCACGATGCCGCGCCGGACGGGGTGACGCTGCCCGAGATCGACCCGCAGCAGCTCTCCTACCTGCAATATTCCTCCGGCAGCACCCGCTTCCCCGTGGCCGCCGCGGTCACCCATGCGGCGGCGATGAGCAACACGACCGCCATCACGCGCCATGGCCTGCATATCGGGCGGGGCGACCGCTGCACCTCATGGCTGCCGCTCTATCACGACATGGGACTGATCGGCTTCATGATGACGCCGGTCGCCTGCCAGATGAGCGTCGACTACATCGCGACGCGGGATTTCGCGCGCCGGCCGCTGCTCTGGCTGCAACTTATCTCGCGCAATGGCGGCACGCTCTCCTTCAGCCCGAGCTTTGGCTACGATCTCTGCTCGCGGCGGGCGCGCACGGCCAAGGTGGAGGGGGTGGATCTTTCTTCCTGGCGCTGCGCCGGGATCGGCGCCGACATGATCCGCCCGAACGTGCTGGCGGAGTTCATCGAGCGGTTCGCGCCGCACGGTTTCCGGCCCGGTGCCTTCGTGCCGAGCTATGGCCTGGCGGAATCGACGCTCGCGGTGAGTTTCGCGCCGCTGGGACGGGGTTTCGAGGTGGACAGGGTCGACCTCGACCGCGTGGCGGAAGACATGGCGGAACCTGCCGGTCCCGAGACCAGGCGGACACGGGATTTCGTCCTGTGCGGCGTGCCGATGCCCGACCATGCAGTGGAGATCCGGCGGGCCGATGGCAGTCTCTGTGGCCAGCGCGAGATCGGTCGGGTCTATACAAGAGGCCCCAGCCTGATGCGGGAGTATTTCGCCAAGCCGGAGGAGACGGCGGCGGTGATCGACAGCGCCGGCTGGCTCGATACCGGCGATCTCGGCTACTGGATCGGCGACCAGATCGTGATCACGGGCCGGATGAAGGATCTGATCATCGTCAATGGCCGCAATCTCTGGCCACAGGACCTGGAATGGTCGGTCGAGCGGGAAGTCGAGGGCCTGCGCAGCGGCGACGTCGCCGCCATATCGGTCGATCAGGGGGAACGGGAGCGCGTAGTACTGCTGGTGGAATGCCGGCTGCGCAAACCGGCGGAACGCGCCGACCTGGCGCAGCGCATCTCCGGCGCGGTGCAGTCGCTGCATGGTACGGAATGCGACGTCGTGCTGGTGCCCCCGCATGCGTTGCCGCAGACCTCGTCGGGCAAGCTGAGCCGCTCGCGCGCCAGGCAGAACTATCTGCGCGGAGACTATGACGAGGTGGCCGTTCCCGCTGCCTCCGGCGGCTAGCATCATGTCCGGCCTGGTGTCGGTGACCGGCGGCACCGGTTTCATCGGGTTGCATCTCGTCCGGGCCCTGCATCTTTCCGGCTGGCGGCTCCGGCTGCTGGCGCGACGCCTGCCGGTGCATCCGGCCATCGCCGACATCCGGTTCGAACTGGTGACGGGCGAGCTGCGGGATCCGGCGGCGCTGGAGCGGCTGGTGGCGGGGGCGGACGCGGTGGTGCATCTCGCTGGTGCGATCAAGGCGGCCTCGCGGCGGGAGTTCTATGCGGCCAACGCGGAAGGAGCGGCCGGGCTTGCGCGTGCGGCGCGGCAGGCTGCGGTCGGGCGGCTGGTAATCGTCTCCTCGCTCGCCGCGCGCGAGCCGCTGCTGTCGGATTATGCCGCAAGCAAGCGCGAGGGCGAGGAGCGGGCGCGGCGTGAGGCGGGGCCGGTGCCCTGGACGATCCTGCGGCCGGCTGCCGTCTATGGCCCATGGGACCGCGAAACGCTGGCGATATTCCGACTGGCGAGGCTCGGCATTCTTCCGGTTCCGGGCCCGGGCACCGGCCGGCTCGGCCTGATCCATGTCGAGGATGTCGCCGCCGCCATTCTGCATGCGCTTGCGGGCGAGGGGAGCGGTGGCGTGCATGCACTCGACGACGGCGCCCCTGCGGGCCATTCCTGGCCGGACCTTGCCGCGGCGGCCGGTGATGCGATCGGCCGGCGGCTCCGCCTGGTGCGGGTGCCGTCGGCGCTGCTGCGCGGCTATGGCTTCGCCGCCGGAGGCCTCGCCCGCCTTTTCGGGCGGGCGGCCATGGTGGGTTCCGGAAAGGTGGCGGAAATGTTGCATCCGGACTGGAGCGCTGGTGCGGACAGTTTCAGCCGGGACTCGACATGGCGTCCTGCGATCGCGCTTGGACCCGGTTTCGCCGGCACCTGCCAGTGGTATCGCGCGCAGGAGTGGCTGTGAGCGGCGGAGTAACGTCTTGTTGCAAAGAGTGATTCCCGCGATTCGGGTAACAAAATCCTCGTGTTACCGAATGATTTCAACTAACGCACGGCGTTTGGCAGGATGCTGCCGGGAATCGCGGAGCAAAGAATAAAATGAACCTCGTGATATCGCCTGATACCGATTAAATAATATGATGCTGCGCCATGATACTCAAGGTTATGTTACGAAATGTTACAAATAATTTCTTCCAGTTCCACAATAAATATTTTATCTAGTCATTGATTTTGTCTGTTAAGCAGATTTGAATCATCGAAACTTAAAGGATTTGCTTAATTTCGCTATTGCGAAATTGGCCGAAACGGTGAAAAGCTGCGCGCGCAGATTGAAGGCCCCTGGGGGGCAGGCCGTGGCGACGAGTGGAAGAGGCTGGCATTGAACGGAAGCATCGCAGTGGCGGAAGCAGGTTATGACGAGGTCCTGCGGGACGTGATGACGTTCCTCAACGACCAGACGAAGCGGCGCTACGAGATCACCGAGAGCACCAACATGGCGCGCGATCTCAATCTGGATTCGCTCGCCGTCATGGATGTCCTGCTGGCGCTCGAGGACAAGTTCGATGTGTCGATTCCGATCAACCATCTGGCCGAGATCCAGACGGTGAGCGATCTGGCCCGGACGATCATCGACATCAAAAAGGGATGAAATAACGAAATGTCGCTTCTCGCCCGCTTCACCCATGTCGCGAACAATTATGGCAAGGCGACCGCCCTGGGCGCGAATCCCTTCAAGGTCCGCATGGAGAAGGTGATCTCGCCGACCGAGGCCGTCGTCAACGGACGCCCGACCACTCTCGCCGGCACCCACAACTATCTCGGCCTGACTTTCGACGCCGATTGCATCGAGGCCGCCATCGCCGCCCTGCGCCAGGAGGGGACCGGGACGACCGGCTCGCGCGTCGCCAACGGCAGCTACAGCCATCATCGCGGCCTGGAGGAGGAGCTGGCGGAATTCTTCGGCCGGCGCCATGCCATGGTGTTCTCCACCGGCTACCAGGCCAATCTCGGCATGCTCTCGGCATTGGTCGGCCCGGACGACCATCTGGTCATCGACGCCGACTGCCATGCGAGCATCTATGACGGCTGCAAGCTGGCCGGCGCCAAGGTGACACGCTTCCGGCACAACGATCCTGCGGACCTGGAAAAGCGGCTGCGCCGGCTGGCCGCCGAGGGCGGCAACAAGCTGATCGTCATCGAAGGCATCTACAGCATGCTGGGCGACGAGGCGCCGCTTCGGGAAATCGTCGAGGTCAAGAAGAAGTACGGCGCCTATCTCCTGGTGGACGAGGCGCACTCCGTCGGCGTGCTGGGCGAGCGGGGTCGCGGGCTGGCGGAAGCCGCCGGCTGCGAGGCGGACGTGGATTTCGTCGTCGGCACCTTCTCCAAGAGCTTCGGTTCGGTCGGGGGCTTCTGCGTGTCCGACATGGAAGGCTTCGACCTGCTGCGCGTGGCGAGCCGCCCCTACACCTTCACCGCCTCGCTGCCGCCTTCGGTCATGGCCTCGGTGCGCGCGGCGCTCAAGGCCCTGCAGGAGCGCCCGGAACTGCGTCGCAAGCTGCATGAGAATGCTGCGCTGCTCTATGGCGAGCTTTCGCGCTCGGGCTTCACCCTCGGCCCGGTGGTGAATCCCATCGTGGCGGTACGGCTCGAGGATCCGGAAACGGCGATCCGTTTCTGGAACGGCCTGCTGGAGCGGGGTGTCTATGTCAACCTGGCCCTGCCCCCGGCGACGCCGAACGGCTGGTCGATGCTTCGTGTGAGCGTCAGCGCGGCGCATAGCGCCAAGCAGCTCATGCATATCGCCGCCGTCTTCCGCGACGTCGCCTACGACCTCGGCATTCTCGAGATGCCGGTTCGCGCCGCGGCTTTCTGATACTGCGACTGCCCGCTCAGCGCAGGGCGCCGATCCGGTAGAGACGCCACAGAACCTTGGGCGCGGCCAGGATCGGGTGGCGCCGCTGCCAGTCGCTGACTTCGACCCGGACGCCGGCATGCCGCTCGACTTTCCAGAGCGCATAATCGACCGCCCCCTCGAACGTGAACACGGCCTTTACCAGCCGCGCGAGATTGCGCAGCTTGCCCTTCAGCCGTTCCCGCCGCCAGCGGCGGGCCGCGGCGCGGCGCTGCGCCGCAGGGATGCCGATCTTCAGACCCTCGCCCTCGCCGGCAACCTCGAAGCCGGCGGCCCTGATTGCCGGAACGGCGAGCGCTTCGTAACGGGCCGGATACTGCTCGACGATCAGATCGGGGCGGTTGGCGCGCTCCGCGCGCAGCTCCGCACCGAAAGTCAGTGCATAGAGGCCGCTCCAGAAGCCGCGCGCCGTGACGCGTTCGGGCAGTAGCGGCGCGAGCTGGCGGGTCGCGGTGACGATGGCATCGGCAAGCAGGCCGGCGAGCCGGCGGGCATGAGCCTCGTCCCTGACATGACAGGCCGCGACGGGTTGGGAGAAGCGTGCCCAGATGGTCGTGTCGCGTGCACCCGGTCCGACGGCGCGCGCGAAATCGTCGAGCGAGATGACCGCGACCTTGGCCTGCAATTCGCTGCCTTCCAGGCTTGCGCGGGTGAAGAGGACATTGGGCGGAAGCAGCCGATTGCCCAAACGCAGGAGCGCACTCCCGAAGATGCCGCGATAATCGTCCACCAGCAGATAGAAATCGAGCAATCCGCCGGGATCGCGGTTGCGCAGGCAGGACCCGTAGAAGAGCACCGCCGCCACGTTCTCCGCGCCATGGCGACGCACGAGTTCGCGGGCGAAGGCCCGCGCCTCGGGCATGGCCTCCGCCGCCATGGCGGTCATTTCCACCGCGATGCGGCTTTCGATCTCGGCACGCGCCTGCTCGCCCGACATGACCTCGCCGTCAAACCTTCACGAAGCGTAGCGTCCGCTCTGCCGTAAGCCTAACCGGTTTGCCCGGCTCCGGCACGACGATCTCGCCATCGAGCACCATCGGTGTGTCGAGCCAGATGGCGATCTGTCGCGCACGACCTCCGGCATAGCCCCGCTCGCGCATCCAGCGCCAGGGCCGGCCGGTGAAGAAAGTGGGCAGCGCGAGGCTCAGGCAGCGTGGCGGCGCCAGACAGTCGATGAAACGCATGCCGCCCTCGCCCTGGTCCCAAAAGGGCCAGAGGCCAAGGATCAGACGGTCGAGGGTGCTCACCACGAGGAAGAGCCGCCGCTCGCCGGGCACGCATGCGCCATCGACTTCGAGGCGCAGGGGACGGCCCGCATGCAGGCTGCCCTCGCCGCGCCGGAACAGGACGGAAAGCAGCGTGCCGGCGATGCTCATGCCGGCGGCGGCGCTCCGCTTGGCGCCGGCGGGATGCAGCCGGTCGTGCGCGAGGCGCGTCGCGTCATGTACGCCGGCCGCGCCGAAAAAGCAGCCGGCGCGCTCCGGCCCATCGCCGGTCCGCAATGCGAGAACGGGGCGCTCGATGGTCGTGGCGGCGAGGCGGGCAGGATCATCGCCCGCTGCGGCGAGCCGGCGGACCGCCTCGAGCCGATCGCCTGGCGTGCCATAATTCTGCGCGATCAGGTTCAACATGCCGCCGGCCAGTATGGCGAGACGCGGTTGCCAGCCATCTTCCGGCCGGCGCAGCATTTCGGTCATCACCGCGGAGACGGTGCCGTCGCCGCCATCGACGCAGACCGTGCCGATACCCTCGGCCGCGAACCGTTCGATGGCGGGGGGCAGGTCCTCGGGCCGGCGAAACTCCGCGATGCGGACGGCCGGATTGCCGGCGAGCGCGCGCGCGAGTGCGCTGCCGCTCTTCTTGTTCAGCGTGCTGAGCGGGTTCGTGATCAGGCCGATGACGCTCATGCGGGTCGTGTTCAGACGCCGGCTTGCGCCACGGCCGGATCGGCGAGCCAGGAGCGCACGGCCCCTCCGCGCGCGCGCGCCTGTTCGGCCTGGAAGATGCGGAGGAAATGGAAGGCGAGGGAGACCAGGGTCCAGAGGGCGACGAGCGCCATGCCGAGATCCGGCCGGCCGAAGAGGGCGGCGAACATGAGAATCGCCACGTTGGGATTGCGCCGCGCCGTGATCAGCCGGAAGCGGGTGTCGAGCGCCTGCCAGACGTGAATCTCGATGCCGAACCGCCAGAGGAAGTATCCCTCCTGCAGCCGGCCGAGAACATAGCCGCCGATCACGATCAGCAGGATGAGTATCTCCTCGCCGAGCGGCATGCCCGTCGCGTGCAGTCCGACGATCCAGGCCCAGTACCAGAAGGGCGGACTGATCATGTCGATGCCATGGTCGAAGACATCGCCGAGCTTGCTCGAGGTCAGGGTGACGCGCGCGAGCTTGCCGTCCACAGTGTCCAGAAACGTCATTATCCAGGCGCACAGGCAACCGGTGAGGAACCAGCCGTTCCAGAACGCGAGGAAAGCAAGTATCACGAACAGCAGGCTGACCCAGGTCACCATGTTGGGCGTGATGGCGCGATCGGCGCACCAGCGCGTGACGTGCACGGCGATCCGCGGCCAGCAATACTTGGTGACGAAGTCGGTGGCGCCCTTGTAGGCGCCCATGAACATGCGCCATTCGATGTCCCGGCGCGTTGCCGGCGAAAGCCTGAGCGCGTAGGGGTCGGCACGCTTGCGGAGGGCATTGCGATAGGCGGAGGTCACCTCGACCGGCTTGCGGCGGGGAAGTTCCGCCAGGGCGGGGTCGGTGGCTTCCGTCGTCCTGCCGGCGAGAAGCTCGCGCGCCGCGGCCACCGATCCGGCCGGCACCATGGCCGCCGCCGCCCGCCCGTCATCGTCGAGCAGGATCATCGGTTCGGCCCGGGCAAGGTCGGCCAGCAGGTTCTCGTCCATCACGTAGTCGAGGCGCAGCAGAAGGACGCGCTCGGCCCCGTCCGGCGCGACGTCCCCTTCGGCCAACGTGACGCCAGCCCGCGCGAGGGCGCGGCGATAGCGCTCGGCCGTCGTCATGCCCCAGATCGGCACGCCGGAACTGCCCACGCCCAGGCCAACCACCGCAATGCCCGCTGCCCTTGCCGTCATCGGCTCGAATCTCTCATATGGCTCGTTCAGGATCGCGGCTTCGATTACACTGGATTTGCAGAAAAGGCGAGTATCCCAAGCGGACCGCATGTTCACGATCGCGCATCTTTCCGACCCGCACCTGCCGCTGCCGCGCGCACGCGCCGGCGAGCTGCTGAGCAAGCGGGTTCTCGGCTGGCAGTCCTGGCGCCGCAACCGCCGGCATATCCATGTCCCCGAAGTCCTGGCGCTGGTTCAGGCGGATATTCTCGCGCACGGGCCCGATCACATCGTGGTAACCGGGGATATCTGCAACATCTCGCTGCCGGCGGAATTCCGCGCCGGCGCCGGGTGGCTGGCCACGCTCGGGCCGCCGGAGCGCGTCAGCGTCATTCCCGGGAATCACGACGCCTATGTCGAAGTCGAGGAGGCGGCGGGGCTCGGCCTGTGGCGCGACTATATGCGGGGCGACACGGGCGAGGGGGTTCCCGCGGTGCGTATCCGCGGCGAGGTGGCGCTGGTCGGCCTTTCGAGCGCGGTGCCGACCCCCTGGTTCATGGCCGCTGGCCGGCTCGGCGAGGGCCAGCTTACGGCGCTGGGGCCGATGCTGCGGGCGTTGGGCCGGCGCGGCCTCTTCCGGGTCGTCATGGTGCACCACCCGCCCTATCGGGCGCGAGGCGGCTGGCGCAAGTCGCTGAGTGACGCGTCGCGGCTCGAGGAGGTACTGAGAGGCGAGGGCGCCGAGATGGTCCTGCATGGGCACGATCACCGTGCGGCGCTTGGTCGCATCGGCGAGCCGGCACGGCCTGTCCCGGTCCTTGGTGTGCCCTCCGCCTCGGCGCGCGCTGACGAGCATGGCCATGGCGCCGCCTGGAACCTCTATCGGATCGCCCGGGAAGGGGAAGGCTGGCGGGTTGGCGTCACGGTGCGGGGCGTCGCCGCGGGCTCGGGCCGGATCGAGACCAAGGGCCAGTTCGATCTCCTGGTCGAAGGCGCGAGGCAGGCCGGAATCAGTAACGCAGCGTGATGTGCAGCGTCCGGGGGTCGCCGTCGATCCGGAAGCTGGCATCTTCGTGTCTGGGTGGTCCCGGCGGAACGAGGCTTGGCTCGGCGTCGTTGGAGAAACCATAACCCTCTGTCGGCAGGCCGAAGAGGTTCCGATTGAGCCGCCGGTCACCGTTCTCGTCGTGATAGATGGCGATGGCATAGGTGCCGGGGCCCGGCAGGCGCAGGCAGAATGTCGTCACGCCCTTGCGTGCCGGTACGCGTTCGCGTGCCACCCGTTTGCCTGACTGCAGGAAATCCTCCGGCAGCGCGCCATAAACGGTGGCCACGATCTGGCCTTTGGCGCTGCGGACGTTGGGTACGGTGATCCTTGCTTCTGGCATGTCCGGCGCGCCCTGACAGACGGGCGGCTCGGCCAGTGCCCCGCCGGACTGGAGAAGTGGAAGTGCCAGGCCGAGCAGCAGCGGTAGGCAGCGGGTAACAGGTAGACTGACGATCATGTGACCTCTGCTACGTAGTCTCCGGGAGTTTTCGGGGCTTTGTCCTTTGCAAGGCAGGGAGCCAGCCACTAAACTCCCCAAACGTTTCGAAATGTAACGTCCCGCAATCGTCTGGAGAGCCGACGTCCAACTATGAACGCGACTATGGCAAAATTCGGGTTCCCCGACACGCTGGTGGCCGAGGCGGACGGCTGGGCGGCGCTGGTGCGTCCGCAACAGGTGACGCTTGGCGCCATGGTTCTCGTCTGCCAGGAGCCGGTGGGTGCCTTCGGGCAGGTCAGCGCCGCGGGGTTCGCCGGTCTCGGCCGCATGGTCGCGCGCACCGAGAGCGCGCTCAAGGCCGCATTCAATTACGACAAGATCAATTTCGTCATGTTGATGATGGTCGATCCGGACGTGCATTTCCATGTCGTGCCGCGCTATGCGGGCGAGCGGATGTTTTCCGGCCGGACCTTTCACGATGCCTACTGGCCGAAGCCTCCCGATCTGACCCAGCCCGCACCGCAACCCCCTGAACTGCTATCGGCGATCCGCGAGCGAATCAGGAGCCACTGGCCACGCGAGATCGGCTGACCACCGGACCGGCAAGATGGGGACCATCGACCGCTACATCCTGACGCAGATGGCCAAGCCACTGCTGCTTTCGGTATCGGTGGTACTCATCGCGCTTCTCCTGGAGCGGATGTTGCGCCTGCTGGATCTGCTGGTGAACAAGGGAGGGCCGTTCTACCTCGTCTTCAAGATGATGGTGAACCTGGTGCCGCATTATCTCGGCATGGCCCTGCCGGCGGCGTTCTTCCTCAGTGTGCTGCTGGTGATTTCGCGGCTCGGCAGCGACAGCGAACTCGAGGCCATGCAGGGCTGCGGCTTCTCGCTGCGCCGGCTGATCGCGCCGCTGTTCGCCTTCGGGGTGCTGCTCACCTGCTTCGCGGCGCTGCTTTTCGGATCGATCCAGCCCTTCGCGCGATATGCCTACCGGGCGGTGCACTACGTCGTGACCCATGCGGCCTGGGATGCGCAGATCGAGGAGGGTGCCTTCCTGTCCAGCGATGGCAAGCTCACTATCATGGCGCAGCGGGTCGAAGGCGGCGGCGCGCGCCTGGCCAAGGTCTTCGTGAACCAGGACCGGGAGGATGGCAGCGCGGTGACGACGACGGCGCGGGAAGGGGCGCTGACGCGCGACAGCGAGGGCTATCGCCTGCGCCTGCGCGATGGTGTGCAGATCCAGTCGCGGCTCGGCGAACCGCGCGCCAATATCATCACCTTCGCGGAGCTCAGCCTGCTGATCGACCTCGACAACGAAGTGGCGCCGTTCCGCGCGCGTGGCGACAGCGAGCGCGAAATGACGCTGATCGAACTGTGGAAGGCAAGGCGGGGCAATTCCGTGGTGCCCGTGCCGCGGATCAACTCGGAGATGCACGGGCGGCTGGCGCGCGTCGGCAGCGTGCTCTTCCTGCCGCTTCTGGCGTTGCCGCTCGGGCTGGCCAGCCGGCGGGAACGGCGCTCGCACGGCCTAGTCGTCGCCTTCGTGCTGCTCTTCGCCTACCATCACGCGCTGCAATACGGCGAGGGCCTCGTGGATCGCGGCAGCGTCGGACCGCTGGTCGGCATCTGGCTGCCCTTCGCCATGTTCTCGGGATTCAGTCTCTGGATGTTCTTCCTGATCGGCGCCAAGCCCGGGGTCAATCCCTTCTCCCTGCTCCTCGAACGGCTCGAGCGGGCCACGCGCTGGCTCCGTCTCCTGCTCGCCCGTCCGCGGACCGCCTGATGCTCACCATCGGCGTCTATGTATCGAGGCTGTTCCTCGGCCGCTTCCTGCTCTGCGCACTGGGCTTCACGGCCGTGATCCAGATTCTGGAACTGCTCGAAGTCACGCGCGATCTGGCTGTGCGCGGGGATGGCGGGTTTCTGGTGACGCTCTACTACATGGGCCTTCGCTTCCCCGCGATTCTGGTCCAGACGGTGCCGCTCGCCGTGCTGATGGGCGCATTGCTCGCTCTCCTGCACCTCGCGGCGAACAACGAGATCATTGCGTTGAAGTCGGTCGGCATCTCGTTCTATGCCGTGCTCGCATCGTTGCTGCCGGTCGGGCTGCTGGTGGCGCTCGGCTATCATGTCCTCGGCGATCTGGTCGCGCCGGCGGCCGACCGAAAGCTGCAATTCTGGTGGAACGAGACCACGCCGCTTGCCCAGCAATCGCTGCCGCCGCGAGCCTGGATGCGCGATGGCGACAGCGTCGTTGTGGTGGACCGGATTCATCCGCGCGGCGATGAACTCTATGGCGTGACCATCCATGTGCGCGACGCGGCGGCCAACATGACGGAACGGCTGGTCGCCGAGCAGGCGCGCTACGAGGACGGGCAGTGGCGCCTGTATTCGGTGCATCGCCAACTGGTCAACGAGGCCCCTGGGGCGCAGCGCGAGGAGATACCGATGCTGCCATGGGCGAGCGGACTGACCCCGGCCAATCTGGCGGAGATCGCCACGCCGCCGCGCATCTTCACTTTCACCCAGCTTCGGCGTGTCCTGAGCGGGGAGTGGGTCGGCTCCCGCGCGCAATACTACTACCAGACCAAACTGCACAAGAAGATCGCCGGGCCGGTTTCGCTTCTGCTGCTGATACTGATCGCCGCGCCCGTGGCGCAGACCATTCGACGCGAAGGAACAGGCGGCCTTGCCCTGGTGTTCGGCGTCATTCTCGGGTTCGGCTATTTCGTCGCCGACGGCCTCGTCCTGACCCTTGGCGAAGGCGGCCTGCTGCCGGGAATCGTCGCGGCCTGGATGCCGACCCTGATCTTCACCATGGTGAGCGGCGCCATCCTCCTGCATCGCGAACACTGAGGCCGGCTGCGGCCGTCACGATCACGGGAACGTGTGTTCCTGTCTCCGCGCCCTGGATGCAGACTGCGTTCTTCCCTTGGGAAGGCTGCTTTTGCCGCGGGGTCTGGCTTGTCCTTGGCGCGTGACAATCGGGACTTGGCATCGCCACGGCCGGCTGGTCCGCGCTGGCGGCCCGGCGTGCGTTCGGTCCTGTCGGCCATGATCATCTTTACCGGCGTCGCGACGGCGCTGCTCGTGCACTCGGTCTGGACCTTCACCTCCGGGCGGAACCTGCGCGAGGTGGTGACGCAGCTCAACCGTCAGATCGTCACCTCCGTGCGGCATGACCTGGCCGATCTTCTGGCCGGGGCCGAGGCCGCGCGGGAGGCATTGCGCACCATCTTCTTCCAGGGCGTGATCGAGGCCAGGGACGAGGCCCGTCGGGAATTCATCTTTCTTTCGCTGCTGCAGTCCAACCCCAGCTTCTCCTGGGTGGTTCTGGGTTTCCCCAACGGGGACTTCTTCGGTGCCCAGAAGGCTTCCGATAGCGAGATCCGCATGGTAGAGGTGCGGCCGCCGGAGAACGGCGATGGACTGGAGATGCGGGTCGACCGCTATCGCATCGTCACCGACGATATCGAGTTCCGCGAGCGACTTGTCGAGCCGCACGGCTACCGCGCGACCGGTCAGCCCTGGTTCGCAACGGCCTTTGCCGCCGGCCGCCCGGTCTGGACCGAAGTCAGCGACTTCCCCACGCGAACCCGACCCGCCATCGCCACCGCGACCCGCCTTGTCGTGTATCAGGAGTTCGTCGGCGTGATCGCCATCGCCATCGAACTCGAGCGCATCTCGCGCTTCCTTGAGGGCCTGACCGTCGGCAAGACCGGGGCCGCCTATATCCTTTCGTCGGATGGACGCGTCATTGCCTCCTCGCAGGCCTCCGGTACGGCAGCGGATAATCTGCCGGAGCGGGAAATGCCCTCCTGGCGGCGGCTTGCCGAAGCCGGCGCCGGGGATGAGCCAATGCTCTCCGTGACCCTGAACGCGCTGCGCCGCCAGCGTATCCTTCTGGAGGCGATCGACGACACGACCGAGATCGAGTACCGCCAGCCGGGCAGCGATGCCACCTATTTCGTCACGCTCACGCCGCTGCCCTTCGAGGGCTGGACCATCGCCACGGTCATCCCGGCGGAGGACTTCCTGGGCGATGTGGCGGAAAACACCCGGCGGCTGGTCTGGGCACTGATCTTCTTCGTCATCGTCGTCGCGGCCGGCGGCACGCTGCTGGGCAATCTCGTGATCGTCAATCCGATCCGACGGATCATCGGCCAGTTGCGACACGTGGAGAAGTTCATGCTGGAGCGCATCGAGCGCGTTCCCTCGCCACTGGCCGAACTGGAGCGGCTCTCCGGCGGGCTCGTGCAGATGGGGCAGGGGCTCGCCTCGTTCCAGAAGTTCCTGCCCACCGAACTGGTCCGGGTTCTCGTCGCGCAGGGGGTGGCGGCCCGTCCGGGTGGCGAACGGCGGGAGCTGACCGTCATGTTCACCGACCTGGTCGGTTTCACCTCTCTCTCCGAGCGTCTCGGCCATGACATCGTGCCGCTTCTCGCGGGCTATCTCGGTCGCATGTCCGAGGTGGTGGAGAAGGAGGGGGGCACGGTCGACAAGTTCATCGGCGATGCGGTGATGGCCTTCTGGGGCGCGCCGCTCTCCATGCAGGATCATGCACTCGCCGCCTGCCGGGCCGCGCTCGCCGGCCAACGCCTGCTCGCTTCCATGCGGCGCGAAGCGACGAGGACCGGCGCACCGGAGTTGCATATGCGCATCGGCCTCAATACCGGGCGGATGCTGGTCGGCAATATCGGTTCGGAAGCGCGGCTCAACTACACGGTGATCGGCGATCCGGTGAATCTTGCCAGCCGGCTCGAGGCGCTTAACAAGCTCTACGGCACCGCGATCCTGATCGGCCCGGAGACGCGCCGGCAGGCAGGAGACGCCATCATCGTCCGCCATGTCGACCGGGTCGCGGTCTATGGGCGGGACGAGCCCGTCGATGTCTTCGAGCTGCTGGGGATGGCGGGCGAAACCGATGGCCTGATGCCGCTTGGCTGGGTGCGCGCCTACGAGGAGGGATTGGCGCTCTACTTCGCCGCCGACTGGGCGGGGGCGACCCGCGCCTTCGCCGAGGCGGATCGCCTGCGCGGCGGCGACCCGGCCGCCCAGGCCATGCTGGCGCGAATCCGCGCCCGCCCGAATCCCGCTTCGGAGGATGGCTGGAGCGGCGTCGAGGTGCTGGTGGAAAAATGAACGGGCTATCCCGTAACCGCTTGATTCAATGCAGTAACATTTTCTTGCAAAGAGTTACTTAGGGGGCGGGGGAGCAGGCCATATTGTGCAGCCGTCTCAATTGCTTGCGCGCATGGGCCGGTCCCGCCGGGATGACGGTGCGTCCGGCAGGCGCGGCAAGTCGGCTGCAGGTTGCGAATGATGTTTGGCGGCAGATCCTGGCATGGGCGGATCTACGATCTCGGCAAGATGAACTTCCGGGAACTGGTGTTTGCCTATTTCACGTATCCGGCGATCCAGGTTTATCTCCTGGTGGCGGTGGCGGGTGCGATGCTGGCAGGGATGCTGACCGCCAATGGCTGGCGTGCGGCGCTGGCGGCACTTGCCGTGGTTCTGCTCTATCCGCTGGTGGAGTATGTGCTGCATCGCTGGGTGCTGCATAACAGTCTGCTTTACAAGCTGCCTTTCACCGCCCGTACCTGGAAACGCATCCATTTCGATCATCACCAGGATCCCTACAAGCTCGACGTGCTGTTCGGTTCGCTGGCCAGCACCTTGCCGGCGATCCTGCTGATTACCGCGCCGGTTGGCTATGCCGTCGACGGCTGGGCTGGTGCCGCGGCAGCGGTCGCCGCCGGTGCGGTCTGCACGGCAGTGTTCGAGTTCGTGCATTGCATCCAGCATCTGAACTACAAGCCGCCCTATGAGTTCCTGCGCCGCATCAAGCAGGCCCACCTGCTGCACCATTTCCATAACGAGACGGCGAATTTCGGCATTACGAACTTCTTCTGGGACCGGGTGATCGGGACCTACTATGCCTCCGCCAAGGAGAAGGAGCGCAGCCCGACCGTCTTCAACCTCGGCTATGACAGCGCCATGGCGGAACGCTATCCGTGGGCTGCGCGCATGACCAGGGAGCCGATGCTGGAGCGTTCCAGCTACCGCGAACGGCAGGTCGCGGAGGGCGCGGTGGAAAGCGGCCGGCACTGAACGGCCGGCGCGGCGGATCGATCGGCAGATGAGTTCGCAAGGAGCGGGCGCAATCGAGATCGTGGCGGTCGACACGCCGCGACAGCTCTCCGAGTTCATCCGGCTGCCGATCGAGCTGCATCGCGGCCGGGGCCAGTGGGTGCCGCCTCTCGTCCTCGAGCGCCAGGACGTCCTTTCTCGCAGGAAGAATCCGTATTTCCGGCATGCCGAGATGGAACTCTTCCTCGCCATGCGCGAGGGCAGGCCGGTCGGGCGGATCTCGGCTCAGATCGACCGCAACTTCCTCGCCAAATGGGGCGAGGGCATCGGGCACTTCGGCTTCATCGACGGGATCGACGATGCAGCCGTGTTCGCCGCCTTGCTGGACGCCGCGGAAGGCTGGTTGCGCCAGCGCGGCATGCGGCATGTCTATGGGCCCTTCAGCCCGACCATCAACGACGAACCGGGCATTCTCGTCGAGGGCTTCGATACCCCGCCGATGATGATGATGGCCCATGCCGAGCCCTACTACGCCGCCCATCTCGCGGCGGCGGGCTATGGCAAGGCGCGGGACCTGCTCGCCTATTCCTACGACACGCGCCGCGAGCCTTCGGAGACCGTTCGGCGGCTGGTCGCCAAGGCGGAAAGTCCACGCATCGTGATCCGGCCGATGGGTAAGGCCCCCTACACGCGCGAGGTGCGGGAAGTTCTCGAAATCTTCAACGAGGCATGGTCGGACAACTGGTGCTCCGTCGCTCTCACGGAAGAGGAGATGGAGCATCTCGGCAAGTCGATGCGCCCGATCGTCGACCGCCGGCTGGTCTGGTTCGCCGAGGTCGACGGACGCGTTGCCGGGATGGTGGTGGTCCTGCCCAACGTGAACGAGGCCATTGCCGATCTCGATGGCAGGCTGCTGCCCTTCGGCTGGGCGAAGCTGCTCTGGCGGCTCAAGGTGCGCGGTCTGAAATCGGCCCGCGTGCCGCTCATGGGCATTCGCCGCGAGTTCGCGAAGATGAACGTGGTCGGGGCCGCATTGCCCTTCCTGCTGATCGACGCCATGCGGCGGGCGGCCATCTCGGCCGGCTACGAGCGGGCGGAACTGTCCTGGATTCTCGAGGACAACCTGCCTGTGCGCCGCGTCATCGAGGCATTCGGCGGCGTCCCCTACAAGACCTACAGGATTTTCGAGAAGGCCATCGCGTGAGCGGCGCCGGAATTGCGGGAGAGGACCTGCCCACGGCCCTCGTCCTGGCGGGGAGCCGCGGGCCGGACGATCCGGTCGCCGCCCTCGGGGGCGTGAGCCACAAGGCAATGGTGCCGGTCCTTGGGCGGCCGATGCTGCTGCGCGTGGTCGAGGTGCTGGCCGGCTCCGGCCTGGTCGGGCGCATCATCGTGCAGATCGAGCGGCCGGAACTGCCGGCCAGCCTGCCGGAACTTGCCGCCTTGCAGGCGGGGGGGCGCCTCGCGGTGGAGAAGGCGGCGGACTCGCCGAGCCGCAGCCTGCTCAAGGCGTTCCGCGACCATCCCGAGGTTGGGTCATGGATCGTCACCACTGCCGATCATCCGCTGCTGGATGCGGCGATGCTCCGTCATTTCTGGCAGGCCATCCCGCCCGGGACGGAAGCAGCGGCGGCCTTGGCCAGCGCGCAGACCATCGGGCGCGCCTATCCCGAAACCAGGCGGACCTATCTCAAGTTCCGCGACCGCCAGGTGAGCGGCTGCAATCTCTTCGCCTTCCGTGGGTCCAACGTCGCGCGCGTCCCGGATTTCTGGATCGCACTCGAACGCCATCGCAAGCGGCCCTGGCGCATGGCCTGGGAGATCGGTCCGCTAGTGACGCTTGCCTTCCTCTGCCGGCTGCTGAGCGAAGCGCAGGTGTTTCGAATCCTCTCGCGGCGGATCGGCGTGCGGGCGGTCGCCATCGACATGCCTTTCGCCGAAGCGGCGATCGATGTGGACAAGCCCGAGGATCTTGCGCTGGTCGAGAAGATTCTGGCGCGACGCGAGAGCGCCGTGCCGACCGGCTGATCCGGCCAAGACTCTGCGGTCAGTGGGTCCAGCTCCCGGCCAGGACCTCCGCGCGCTCCACATCCGGCGGAAAATCGACTTCGCCCCATTTCAGGCCGACGATCGGCGCGACCGCGACATGGCCCTGGCGGGCGAGGCGGGCGACCACGGACAGATAGAAAGCTTTCAGCCCTTCCGGCGCGCGCATCGCCTCGAGCACTGCTTCGCTGAAGAGCGCCGGCCCCTTGCCCTTGAAGAGATGCAGGCCGATCGCCTCGCCGGTGACGATGTCGAGCGGCAGCGTCTTGCCGATATCGAGCAGGCGCAGCCCGTCGAGCTGCACCTTCATGTCGTCCTCGTCATAGCGGTCCTTGCGGTCGATGGTGACCGTGACGGGTGCGCTTGCCTGCTGCATGGCGCGGGCGAGCAGGGCCGGCTCGAAGATCGTGTCGCCGTTGAGGATCAGGAAGTCCTCGGTCATCTCGTGGCGCGCGAGGAATACGCTGCCCAGATTGTCCGCGAGCTTGTAGAAGGGGTTGAGGATGGTGCGGATGGCGAGGCCGGGGCGCGCCAGGCGGCGCAGTTCCTCTTCCACCTTCAGCGCCTCGAAACCGAGCACCACGACGATTTCGCGGATGCCGTTCAGATACAGGCTCTCCACCTGCCAGCCGATCAGCGTGCGGCGGCCGACGGGGATCAGGCATTTGGGCCGGTTCTCGGTAAGCGGCAGCAGGCGGGTGCCCTGGCCGGCGCTCAGAATAATGGCTTTCCTCACGATACTCGTTCCTGGTGCGTTGGGTCGGACAGGCCGCCCCGGACGGGTGGCCGCGATGTGGGGATGGTCGGGGGGCCGCTTGTCGCGCGGCGCCTCCCGGCGCGCGCGGATCATACAGACGCCCCCGGGTCAGGGCCATATCACGCTTGGTTACAGTTTCTTTCCTCCCTCGAACTTGAAACCGGAGGCCGCTCAGCGCCGTTTCTCGTGCAGGTTTCCCTTGAAGCGCGGCCGGCTCTGGATGCGTCCGTAATCCTCGAACATCAGGTTGAAGGCGATGGAGAGGCGCTCTTCCTCGCTCTTGTTCGTATCGACCGAGTGGCGCAGCCAGGCCGGGAAAAGCACCAGCCGGCCGGGCGCGATGTCGAGGGTGACGAGGCTTGCGGTATTGGTCGACGGGCGGGCGACGCGCGGCGCGATGACATGCGCCTGCGGCCTGGGATCGAGAAAGTTGATCGTGTTCCCGCCCTTCGGCGCGCGCAGATAGTAGACCGCGCTCAGAAAGTTGTTGGGGTGGGAATGTTCGTGATGCGAAGTGCCCGGCGGCCCGAAATTCGCCCAGGCACCGCTGACGAACATCGGCGACTTTTCGATGCCGAGGAAATCCAGCACGCCATCCGCGGCGCCGATGACGAATCGCACGATCTCTGCCATTTCCTCGCGGTTCTGGAGATCGGTATCGGTCTGCCAGGTCCGCCCGGCCGAGTAGGCGCTGGAATCCCGGCGCATGGCGGAAAGCCAGCCATGCAGCCGTTCGTTCAACGGTCCATAGTCGCTGACGGCGAGGTCGTGAACCCAGACGAAGCTCGGAAAGAAACTCAGAACGGTCTTGCTCGCGAACATGGCCTCTCGCATTCTCCCCGCGCCACGCCCCGGCCTTGCCGGATGCGGGCCCTGGCTTAACCTTTCCTGGCGCCGGCCTCAAGCCGGAAGCGGGCGGCGCCGCATTGCGAGGGTGCGAACATGGCGGGAACAGCGGCAGCGGCGGCGGAAACCCGCCGCCTCCTGGACGAGGCGGTGGCACGGCATCGGGCCGGGGAATTGTCCACGGCTGAAATGCTGTACCGGGCGGTCCTGCAGCGCGAGCCACGCAATGCGGGCGCCCTTTCGCTGCTCGGCGTGATCCATTTCCAGGCTGGCGACCGCGATGGCGGCCTCGAACATGGCCGGCGGGCGGCGGCGCTGGCACCGCGTTCGCCCGGTATCCTCAACAATCTCGGCAACATGCTGGTAGAGCAGGGAGAAATGGCCGAGGCGGAGCGCTGCTATCGGCGCGCTGTCCAGGCGGACGCGAAGTTCGGGGATGGCTGGGTCAATCTCGGCCGCCTGCTGCACGATGCCGGCAAGCGGCGCGAGGCGGCGTCCTGCCTCGGCCGGGCGCTCGCCATCCAGCCGGCCTATGCCGGTGCGCAGGCGCAGATGGCCGAATATGCCCTGGAGGAGGGGGAACTGGAGCGGGCACGGCTTCACGCGCGGGCGGTGGCGGAGTTCGACCCGAACCGCGGCAACCGGGCCCTGGCGCTCAAGGTGGCGCAACGTCTGATGGAGCGCGAGCGCTATGAGGAGGCGGCGGAGACGTTGCTTGAACCGGTGCGCCGCCTGCACGCTCCGGGCGCCGATCTGCGCGGCCAGGACGTGGAGGACGCGATCGGGACGACGACCGCGACCAAGCTCCGGCACGATATCGAGCAGATGCGCCACTTGCGCGGGCGCGGCCTCATTCCGGAAGCCTACGACCGGGCGATCGGAAACTATCAGGCGGTCCTGGATGGCCTGCCCGCGCCGTCCGCCGGCGATCACCGCCACCGCTTGAGCGCGGCGGAGCGCACCCGGCTCGGGCCCGGCTACAACCGGCTTCTGTATCTGCCGCGCCTTTCGGCGGTACAGGGCGGCGCGCTCAATCCCGCGCTCGACTTTGCCGGGATCCAACGGCGCCTGCGGGCGGAGCCGCAATGGCCGGTCGTGGTCGACGATTTCCTGAGCGCGCCGGCGCTGGCGGCTTTGCAACGCTTCTGCCTGGAAGCCACGATCTGGTGGCAGTTCACCTTCGCCCGCGAACTGGGCGCCAGCATTCGCAACGGCCTTGCCACGCCCCCGCTGCTGCAAGTGGCGCAGGAGGCACGTTTGCGGATGCCGGAGGTATTCGGCCCGCACGAGCCGCGCATCATCTGGGCCTACAAGTACTACGAGAACAGTTCCGGCCTCGCCGCGCATGTCGATGACGGCGCCGTCAGCATCAACCTCTGGATCACGCCCGATGCGGCGAACCGCGATCCGTCCTCGGGCGGCCTGCGCTTCTGGAACGCCGCCGCGCCGCCCGGCTATTTCGCCCTGACGGATCAGGCCGCGAAGGTCGCGATGCTGAACGGGGTTCTGGCCAGCCGGCGGCCGGAGATGCGCGAGATCCCCTATCGCTGCAACCGCGCGCTGCTGTTCCGCTCCAATCTCCTGCACCAGACCGATCGCATGGACTTCGCGGATGGGTATGAGAACCGGCGTATCAACATTACCTTCCTGTTCGGCGAGCGCCGGGAGGGCGGCGAAGGAGAAGCATGAAGCGGCCGCTCTTCATCGGCAGCGAGATCTACCGCAATTCGATCTACGGTCCGCGCCATCCGCTTTCGATCCCGCGCGTGCCGACCACGATCGATCTCTGCCGCGCGCTTGGCTGGCTGCCCGACGAGGCCTACCTGGAAAGCGGGCCGGCGAGCGTGGAGGAACTGGCACGGTTCCACGACCGTGACTATATCGCCGTGCTTCAGCAGGCCGAGCGCGAGCAGCGCGTCAGCCCGGACATCGCCCGGCGCTACAATCTCGGCAAGATCGAGAACCCGATCTATCCGGCGATGTTCCGCCGCCCCGCCACCGCCTGCGGCGCGACCCTTCTGGCCGTCGACCTGATCGCCGGTGGCGGCATCGTCTATTCCCCGGCTGGTGGCACGCATCACGGGCGGCCGGACCGCGCCTCGGGCTTCTGCTACTTCAACGATCCGGTGCTGGGGATCCTGCGGCTGCTCGAACTCGGCCTGCAGCGCATCCTTTACCTCGATGTCGATGCCCATCACGGCGATGGAGTGGAGGCGGCCTTCGCCTTCGATGCGCGCGTGCTCACCGTCTCGATCCACGAGGCCGGCCGCTGGCCCTTCACCGGGCGGGCCGAGGATCGAGCCGGCGGTTCGGCGCGCAACCTGCCGGTGCCGCCCGGCTGCAACGACAGCGAATTCGATCTGCTGCTGGGCGAGGCGGTGCTGCCGCTCGCCTGGGACTTCGCGCCGGAGGCGATCGTTCTGCAGTGCGGCGCCGATGCGCTGGAAGAAGATCCGCTGAGCCGGCTCTCGCTCTCCAACGGTGCGCTCTGGCGCGTGGTCGCGGCGGTGCGCGAGCTGGCGCCGCGGCTGCTGGTGCTGGGCGGCGGCGGCTACAATCCCTGGTCGGTCGCCCGCTGCTGGAGCGGGGTCTGGGCGACGCTGAACCGTCTGCCCATTCCCGAACAGCTGCCGCCGACGGCCGAAGCGGTATTGCGGCGGCTGAGCTGGAACCGCTCCGCCGGCCGCAACCCGCCGCAGCACTGGTTCACCACGCTCGCCGATGCGCCCCGGCCCGGCCCGGTGCGCGAGGAGGTGCGACGCGTGGCGCGGCTGGCGCTGGAACGCGAGGTTGCCTAGGGGCGGTGTTTACCGGCGCCGCGCCATCCGGTATTGATCGGTCCATGAGCCTCGATACCCCTCGACACCCCGTTTCGCGCCGGGCCCTCGGCGGCCTGCTGCTGGGTTTCGGCGCCCTGCCGCTCGCTCCTCGGCTGGCGCTGGCGCAGCGCCGCGAGCCGGCCGTCGGCCCGCTCTCGCCACTGGTGATCGTCACCGCCGCCGGCCAGCAACATCGCTTCCGCGTCGAACTGGCGGCGGACGATCAGACGCGCGCCCGCGGCCTCATGTTCCGCAAGGAACTGCCGGCCGACCAGGGCATGCTGTTCGACTATGGCGGCACCGAGCGGGAGGTGGCGATGTGGATGCAGAATACGCTGATCCCGCTCGACATGCTGTTCATCCGGGCCGATGCGACCATTCTTTCCATCGCGGAGCGGACGGTGCCGCTTTCGACCGACAGCATCTATGCCGGCGGTCCGGTGCGGGCGGTGCTGGAACTCAATGGCGGCACGGTGGCCCGGCTCGGCATCAGGCCGGGGGACCGGGTCCTGCACAAGGTGTTCGGGAACCTGCCGTGAGGGGACCGGCCACCTCCCGTCGTCTCGGCGATCCGCCGCCCGAAGGCTTCGTCGAGCTGGAGGCCAAGTCGCATTTCGCCGGCATGACCGGCCCGTTCTATGCGTCGCGGCCAGCCGATGGCAGCCTGGTGCTCGGCTTTCGCGTGGCCGAGAAGCATCTGAACCGGGTCAGCATCGTGCATGGCGGCATGCTGGCGACTTTCATGGACATGCTGCTTTCCTCGGCGATGGAGCATGCGAGCGGCCGGCGCGGCTTCACGGTGCGGCTGGTCACCGATTTCGTCGGTCCGGCCAAGCTCGGCGACTGGATCGAGGGGCGCGGAAGGCTGGTGCGCATCACCCGCTCGCTCGCCTTTCTCGAGGGCGAGTTGCAGGCGGGCCGGCGGAAGATCATGGGGGGCAGCGGCATCTTCGCGCTGATGCGGGCCAAAGAATAGGGGAGCGCCTTGCCCAGCCCCGGCGCCTCGTGTATGTGCAAGGTCCCGGCGCCGGGCGGATCGCGGGGCGTAGCTCAGCCTGGTGGAGCGGCTGTTTTGGGTGCAGCAGGTCGCTGGTTCGAATCCAGTCGCCCCGACCAGCCCGGCGTCGGCGATGAATGGCGAAAATTCCAGTTTCTGTAATGAATTGGGAGACATTCTTCAGATGAAGGCGCGGATCTACCTGCCGGCAAAGACGGCGATGCAGTCAGGCCGGGCCCTGACGCGGAAATGGCGGCTTGAATACGAGCCGGCCGAGGCGCGCTTCGTCGAGCCGCTGATGGGGTGGACCGGTTCGCGCGACACGCGCGGCCAGGTCCGGCTCGAGTTCGAGAGCCGGGAAGCCGCCATTGCCTATGCCCGCAAGCACGGCATCGAGTACGAGGTGGAGATGCCGCGCCTGCCGGTGCAGCGGCGGCGCGCCTATGCCGACAATTTCAGTTACACTCGGCTCAAATAGTTTTCCGACCCGGCGGCGCGCGCCATCGCTCCGCCGCCCGCGCGCCCGTAGCTCAGCCGGATAGAGCACGAGCCTTCTAAGCTTGGGGTCGCAGGTTCGAGTCCTGCCGGGCGCGCCACTCGCTGCCTTGTCCAGTCCGGAGACATAGGTAACAGATTGTTCCTAAGACATGGGTGACACCCCTGGGCCGCAGGGGTTGTCTGTTGGTTGCAAGGTTCTCTGTTCCAAGTCGATAAATCCAAGATCGTAATGCATGAATGAGACGAGCCAGATTCCCTCGTCGACTTCCTTGATTCCGCGCTTTTGCCCGGCGAGCACGGTCGAGACGTTGATCTTCTTGCGATGCGGGCAGAGACGCCCGCAGGCGGTCACGAGTACATCCCGGTCGTGTCTGTTGTCGGATGCCGAATTGTCCAAAGTCGAGGATGCTTTTTTCCAGCGGTATCCGGTGTTCTACGTCAGCTTATCAATACGCTCCCTGACAAGGCGCTGTATTCGGGCAATGGCTTCGACCGCCACCCGGGAGTTTGCGAGCAGCGCAGGAAGCGTGAGGGTGTCCAGGGCGGCTCCGAGTGCGCGGATCATCTGGTCGATGGCGTCGTCGGCCGCCGCCGCCTTGAGCCCGGCAGTACCCGCAAACGACCTGAAGTCGGACCGGCGCAGGCGGTCGTCCTTGCCGCCTAGCTTGAGCGCCATGCGATCGCGGGCAAGACGCGGAAATACGCGTGTTGTTACCGCGTCGTAAAGCGGCGCCATCCGGACGCTTGTGAAACGCCCGCTTCCGGGTTCGGCGACCTTGAGGATCGCCAGATTTTTGAGGTGCATGTCGCCGTCGGCGATCAGCCACGCGAACAGTGCCCTCCTGAAGACGATCAGCAGGTCTTCATCGGGCGCGGTTGACAGCGGGCGCACGGCGCGGGCAACGCGTTCCATCGTCCCGTCATATTTGGCTTCAGTCGGCAGTCCCAGGACGGAGCAAAAATCCTCCAGCGCCAGCAGGCGCCTATCGTTGTTTCCAGTCCTGATGTCGAAGCGTTCGACGAGTAGCGCCGGAGGCATGCCGTCCGGCATGGGGACAAGCGCCATCGCCGGCGTCTCGAAACCCGCCGCCGCGCCCAAGGCGAGGGCCTGCCATTCGACGATTGGCAGGATTTCAAATCCGCTGGTGCCGGCGGGCTTGAGAATGTGCGTGAAGGGCTCTTTCGTGCTGGCCGTCAGCGTGCCGTCCGGGCCGAGGAACATCGGGGCCTTGATCTGGATGCCAGAAAGGCGGGGCGTTTCGCTGCTTGCGAAGATGGCGGCCAGATTACGTTCGAAACTGTCTTCGATCGGGCGGCGCCCGGGACCGGCGTACTGGCCGGTGAAAATGCCGTCCAGCGAATAACGCGCAAGAGATGTCGTCAGGACATCGGGGGCCAGGTTGGCAAGTTCACCAGGGCGCTCTGCGATGGTTATGTTCGACATATAGCGCCGCCCGGATTTCAGGAGCGCGCGTTCGTCGCGGTCGTGAAGCACGGATCTGAGCCAGCCTTCGGGCAGCAGGGAGACGATAAAGGGCGGCAGTTTGCCGGGTGTCGTCTGCCGGATCAGGGGTGGACCGCGCCAGTCCCCGTCGAGCCAGCGCCATTCAAAGCCGTCATGGGTAAGACGCCCAAGGGGCGCGCCGTGCCACGCGACCGTAAGATCGATGGCCGCTTCGTTCCGCACCGGCCGGGAGGCTGGGCGGCGCAGGAGAAACCGTTCGGCATGCTCGCCTTCGCGGTACCATTGGTTCTCGCGCGCAAGTGTCCAAACGGCGTCGGCAGCCCCTTGTGGCGTCCCATATTCTTCGACCAGACGTTGCGCGATCTGGTCCCGCATCGCGTCGTCGAGCGCCGCGGCATGCTCGCTCCTGATCCTGAAGGCTTCCAGGAAACGCTGCCTGATGGAAGATACGTCGATCCGGAATTCGCCCATGCCGTCGTCGATCACGGCAGGCGCGATCGACGGATGCTCCGGCGCCGTGTTCTGAATGATTTCCAGCGACCGCAAGCGGGTGCGCTGGTTTCGTCTGCCGCTCAAGAAAAGGCGACCGTCCCGTGCAGGGCCGAGAAGCACGGCACTTGCGCCGGAGAGATAGGCGCGTGGATAGAGATAGTGGGCGACGCGCACGGCGTGCCGCATGATCGCCACGTCCGCATCGTCCTCGGCATCGACATAGATGCCACGCATCAACGGCACCAGTCGGCCTTGCCGGGCCAGATAGTGGCTTCGGGTCTTGTCGATGGTCTCGCCTACAAGGTGTATGGCCATAAATGTAACTTACACGTATATCAGATACGAGAAAGTTAAAAAACGAGGGTAGGCCAGTCAAGGAATTCAAACTTTCCCGTATGACACATACGGCAAAATTATAAAGAACCGACGCCAGGCTTATCTCTGCCGCACTTGACATGATTCCCCGTCATCTTCCCGGAAGAACAAATCACCGAATAAAAACAACCGCATAGCAGGTTGAAATCTCGTCCTGCCGGGCGCGCCACATAGCCTCTGTCCGACCCGGAGAGATGGGCGGCGGAACAAGTCCATGAACCGGATGACTCCGTCCGGCGCCAGGGCCGCAAATATCAAGCATCGGCCGCCGGTCGCGGTATTGTTGCAACCACTTTCAAGATTCGAGCGGTCCCTGCGGGAGGTCTGGTCTTGTCGCTGCTGCTCTATGGCCACCCCTTTTCGTCCTATACGCAGAAGGTGCTGATCGCGCTCTACGAGAACGCGACGCGGTTTGAGTTCCGCACCATCGGGCCGGACACGCCCCAGCATGTGGCGGAGTGGCGGCGGCGCTGGCCGCTTTCCAAGTTTCCGCTGCTGGTGGATGGCGCGCGTGACATCGCCGAGACCAGCATCATCATCGAGTACCTGCAGCTCGTGCATCCGGGGCCGGTGCGCCTGTTGCCCGAGGCGCCGCTGGCCGCGCTGGAGGTTCGTTTTCTCGACCGCTTCTTCGATCTGCATGTGATGGACGCGGCGCAGCACGCGGTGGACGGAGCGCTGACCGGCGACGCGGCCCGGCGGCGGGAGGGACTGGAACGCTCGGTGGAAAAGCTCGGCCGCGCCTATGGCTGGCTGGAAACGCGCCTCGTCGGGCGAAACTGGGCTGCGGGCGAGGACTTCACCATGGCCGATTGTGCCGCCGCGCCGTCCCTCTTCTATGCCGACTGGGTGCATCCCATCCCGGCGGCGCTGACGGCGTTGCGGGCCTATCGCACGCGGCTGCTGGGGCGTCCCTCCTTCGCCCGCGCGGTCGAGGAGGCGCGGCCCTTCCGTCCCCTGTTTCCGCTCGGCGCGCCGGAGCGGGATTGACCGGCAGGGGAAACGGAGACAGGCCAGTGCGGAACCGATGACCAGCGAGCTTGCGATCGTTCTCGGCCTGCTCGGCCTCACCATCGCCATGTTCGCCGCGAACCGGCCGCGCATGGACGTGGTGGCTCTGATCATGATGACGGCGCTGCCGCTGACCGGCGTAATCTCTCTGCCGGAAGCGCTGTCCGGCTTCAGCGATCCCAACATCATCCTGATCGCGGCCCTGTTCGTCCTGGGGGAGGGGCTGGTGCGCACCGGCGTCGCCCAGCGCGTCGGCGACCTGCTGATCCGTCATGCGGGGCGGAGCGAGGCACGGCTGATCGTGCTGCTCATGATCGCGGTCGCCGGCATCGGCTCGGTGATGAGTTCCACCGGCGTGGTGGCGATCTTCATTCCGATCGTGCTGCGCGTGGCGCGGGGCGCGGATATCGCGCCAGGGCGGCTGATGATGCCGCTGAGCGTCGCGGCGCTGATCAGCGGCATGATGACGCTGGTGGCGACGGCACCCAATCTGGTGGTCCATGGCGAGCTCGTCCGGCAGGGCAGCGACGGGTTCCACTTCTTCGCCTTCACGCCATTCGGGCTGCCGGTCCTGCTGCTCGGCATCCTGTACATGCTCTTCGCGCGCCGCTGGCTCGGGCCGGAACGGGCGCCGGCCGCGCGCACGATCGGTCGGCCAAGCTTCGCCCGCTGGATCGAGGAATACGGGCTTGTCGGGCGGGAACACCGGCTGGCGATCGAGCCCGGTTCGCCCTGGATCGGCCGCCGGCTGGAGGAACTCGACCTGCGGGCGACATCGGGCATCAACATCGTGGCCATCGAACGCCAGCACCGATTCACAAGTTCGGTCGTGCAGCCGCGGCCGGAAACGGAACTGGCGGCGGGCGATGTGCTGTTTCTCGATTTGCCGCGGGCGGAGTTCGATCTGGCCGGGCTCGCGGCGCGGGCGCGCCTCAAGCTGCTCACGCTTGCCGGGGCCTACTTCTCCGATCTGTCGCAGGCGATCGGCATGGCGGAAGTGATGATCCCTGCCAATTCCGCTCTTGTTGGACGGACGCTGGTCGGCAGCGCATTCCGCTCCGTCCATGGCCTGACCGTGATCGGCATGAAGCGGGCGGGAAAGCCCTGGCGCGAAGGCCTGCTCGACGAGGTGCTCAAGGTCGGCGACACGCTGCTCGTGACCGGTCCCTGGCGCGCCATTCGCCGGCTTCAGCGCAACCGGCAGGATCTGCTGCCGCTCGAGATGCCCATGGAAATGGACGAGATCGTGGCCGTTCCATCCGGCGCGCCGGTGGCAATTGGGATTCTTGCGCTGGTGGTGGCGCTGATGGTCTCGGGCCTGGTCCCGAACGTGCTGGCGGCGCTGCTCGGCTGTCTCCTGCTCGGTCTGTTCCGCTGCATCGACATGAATGCGGCCTACCGGTCGATCCACTGGCAGAGCCTGATCCTGATCGTCGGCATGCTGCCATTCTCGCTGGCGCTGCAGAATACCGGGGGCATCGAGCTCGCGGCCGGACTCTTGCGAGACGTGGTTGGCGAGGTCGCGCCGCGGCTGGCGCTGGCTGCGGTGTTCGTCGTGACAGCCCTGCTCAGCCTGTTCATCTCCAACACGGCGACGGCGGTGCTCATGGCGCCGGTCGCGCTCGCGCTGGCGGCCGAACTCGGCCTCTCCCCCCATCCATTCGCCATGACGGTGGCGCTGGCTGCATCGGCCGCGTTCATGACGCCGGTCTCCTCCCCGGTCAACACGCTGGTGGTCGGCCCCGGCGGATACCGGTTCGGCGATTTCGTCCGGGTGGGGACGCCGTTCGCCATCATTGTCCTGGTAACGGTCGTCCTGCTGGTGCCGCTGGTGTTTCCCTTCCACTCCGCGCCCTGAGAAGCGCCGGCCTTTCTCTGTACCCGCAGTTGTGCGAGACTCGGAAAGGCTAACGGGCTGCCGGACGATTCGGGGGAACCAATGCGCCGAGGGAGGGTCATTGCGATCGAGCCGGAGATGGGGGCGATCCTGGCCTTCGCGCTCGGCATCGCTTTGCTTCTGGCCGGCGTTACCTACCTGTTTTCCAGCACCGTGCCGGACGAACTTCTGCTGCTGAACGAGATCAACGGCCTTGGCTATCTCGTCGCCCTGGTCATGTCCGGCCTGATGGCCGCATCTTCGCGGGATACGAACCTGCGGCGGTTGTTCTGGGCGCTGCTCGCGACACTGCTGGCCGTACTCGCCGTCAACGAGTTCGCCGACGACGTTCTACTGCGCATGGAGCGGGAGTGGGCGGATGCGGATTATGACGATCTCGTAATCTGGATCCTGACGCCCATCGGCATCTACGTGGCCGGCAGTACGCGCGGCGCGCCGCGACCGGCTCGCCTGCTGCTGGTTGCAGGATTCCTGTTCCAGAGCAGCTCGAACCTGATCGACCTCTACGAAGTCGAGCTGGCGGCGCTGTTCGGCATCGGCCTTGACAAGATGCTGGTGGTGACCGAGGCATCGGAATTCCTGTTCATCGAAACCTACCTTGTCGGTCTGCTCTGGCTCATCGTCTTTACGGTGCTGGATCCGCGCCGGGCCTTCCTGCGCCGGGCCGAGGCGGCGGTGGGGCCGCTCGAGCGGATCCATGCGGCACACCGCTATTACCTGGCCGAACGGCTGCTGACCGGCGAAAAACTCGATCGGGGGCATCTCTGGTCCCTCTCCGCATGCTGGCCGGGACTGTGTCTCGGCTGGGCGGCGCTCGCGACCTGGCGCAACGGACGGCATGTGCGCGCGCTGAGCGGCAAGAGTTGCCTGGCGCAGTTCCGCGAGCAGGGTCGCCTGGCGCGCCGGCACGGCGTCGCGGCACCCTGGTATTATGCCTTCGAGTTGTATGGGGCTGGCCGCCAGAGCCGGGCCGGAGCGTATCTGACGCGGCGCGTGCTCAAGGGCGCGACCTATCGCCTGCTCCGTCCGGCACTTGCCCGCGACCTGTCCGACAAGCTCGACTTCCAGGATCGCTGCGAGGCGGCCGGCCTCCCGGTCGCCCGTTTGCTGATGGCCTGCGGCGAGGGTCGCATCCTGCGTGGTGGCGCGGACGCGCTTGGGCCACCGGTCGGCGGCATCTTCGTCAAGCCGGTGCGTGGCAAGGGCGGACGCGGCGCAGAGCGATGGGATCTCCTGGGGCAAGGGCGGGCGCGCGATCCCGATGGCGTGGTGGCCGATCTGGACCGGCTGCTCGCGCGCTGGCGCACCCGGTCGAGAAACGGCGCGCTGCTGGTGCAGGAACGCCTGATCAATCACCCCGACATCGCTGCCCTGAGCAACGGCGCACTGGCGACGGTGCGCCTGGTCACCTGTCGCACCGAGGCCGGCGAATTCGAAGCGGTCGGCGCCGCCTTCAGGATGGCGCGCGGGCGCAACCGCGTGGTCGACAATTTCCATGCCGGCGGCATTGCCGCGGCGGTCGATCTCGGCAGCGGCCGGCTGGGGGAGGCGACCGATCTCGGCTTCCGCCCTGGCATCGGCTGGGTGCGGGAACATCCCGATTCCCATGCACAGATCGCCGGACGGCTGCTGCCCTGCTGGCCGGAAGCGCTGGCGCTGGCGCGGCGGGCGCATCGTGTTTTCGGCCACCGCGCGATCATCGGCTGGGATATCGCCATCACGCCGGCCGGGCCGGTGCTGGTGGAGGGCAACGGTGCGCCCGATCTCGACATCATCCAGCGCACTCTGCGCCAGCCTGTCGGCGAACAGCGACTTGGCGAACTGCTGGCCTGGAACCTGCTGCAGGCCCTGCGCGCGCGCCAGGACCCAAGGCAGGCCGGCGCCGTCAGCGATGCTGCTGCACGTAGCGGCAGGCGAGCGTGACGATCCGTGTCAGCATGCGGTTGTCGGTGGCTCCGGCAGTATAGCTGCCGCCGATGGCGTTGCCGCGGGCATAGAAGACCGGACTGGCTACGACCTCATCCCGCCCGCTGTCGCGGAAGGTCAGGCGGAGGAGGATGGCCGAGCTGCCGGCGAACGGGCCGGCAAGGAGCCTCATGCCGACCGAGACCTTCTTCATCTCGACGATCTCCGGCACGATAAGCAATGCCGGAGAAGCCGGGGCCGTGCTTCCGAGCGGCATGGCGCCGAGGGTGTCGGAGAGACAATCGGCCAAGCCATTCTCGATCCGCTGGACCGCCGCGCTCTCGCGCTCCTCCTCCACCTTGGGACCAAGCACGAGTGGCGCCGTCAGGACGCGCGAATAGCTGCCTAAGCGTGTTTGGGGTGGATCGGTGTTTCGCGGGCTCGTGTCGATGCGGGTGGCGCATCCCGCCAGTAGCGCGCAGGCGAGCAGGGCCGCCAACCATGGCGCGGGGCTTCCGTGTTTCAGTGCCGCCTCCAGGCGATATACGCCGCAGCCCCGGCGACAGGATGACGGTGCCGGGCTGTTCCGCCAAGCGCGGAAGGTTCACGTTGTCGTGCGCGACTTCAGCGGAAGCGGACCGAGATGCCGTCGACCTCGATGCCGTGCAGCCGGGTCGACCAGGCCTCGCCGGGGCGCACCGGAAAGGCCCGTGTCAGGGTTCCCGTGGTCACGATCTCGCCCGCCGCCAGCGGCGGATTGTGCGGGTCCGACCGGAGGAGGCGCAGGAGCGCGCGCAAGGCATGGAGCGGGCCGTCCAGCACGTTCGCGGCGCGACCATGATCGACCAGATTGCCGTTGCGGCTGAGGTCGATCTCGAAACTCTCGAACTGCCGCACCAGTTCGCGCTTCTGGGTCACGGAGGGACGGATCCGGCCGCCGAGTAGCAGCGCGCCATGCAGGCCGAAGGCGGCCACCGTGTCGGGCGCGGCGAATTTCCAGTCCGGGAACAGGGACTGCACGATCTCGAAACCATGCGCATACCAGTCGATACAGTCGAGCAGTGCCGCCGGCTCCATTTCCGCGTCGGGGGCGCGGGCAAGGTGAAAGGCGATCTCGGGCTCGATGCGCGGCTCGATCAGGCCGGCGAGAGGGAAGGTGCCGTTCAGGGCGGCGAGTTCGTGCAGGGTGCGGTCGTAGACATAGCCCCAGACGGGGCCGTGCACGCCATACTCCTGCCATATGGTGCGGTTGGTGAAGCCGATCTTGCGGCCGACAACCCGTTCGCCTCCCGCCTCGCGGGCGCGGCGGATCGCAAGCGTGAGCCGGTAGGCGTCGGCGAGCGAAAGATCGGGATGGCGGCGGCTCGGCGGAGCAATCTGCCGGCCGCTCCGCCAGGCATCCAGGATGGCCTCGACGATGGCCGCGCCGTCCTCATCCCGCATGACCCGCCCCGCTCTACGATCCGCACTTCCCGCTGCAAGGGTGCCCCGCCTTGCCAGTCGCCGCAAGCTCCGCCTAATCTTGCGGGCTTCGTATCGAGGAGACGATCATGGCCAGGATGCCCGGCGAGATGCCGATGAAGGACCGCGACGAACTGATCGCCATTCGGCGGGACATCCACCGCCATCCCGAAACCGCCTTCGAGGAGCAGCGCACCTCCGACATCGTCGCGGCGAAATTGCGGGAATGGGGCCTCGACGTCCATCGCGGGCTGGCCAGGACGGGCGTCGTCGGCACCCTCAAGGGCCGCCGCCCGGGACAGCGTGCCATCGGCCTGCGGGCGGACATGGACGCGCTGAACCTTCAGGAACTGAACCAGTTCGCCCACCGTTCCTCCCATGACGGGAAGATGCATGCCTGCGGCCATGACGGACATACCACGATGCTCCTCGGCGCCGCGCGCCGGCTTGCCGCCGACCCGGACTTCGCCGGCACCCTTTACTTCATCTTCCAGCCGGCGGAGGAGGGGCAAGGCGGGGCGCGGGTAATGATGGAAGAGGGGCTGTTCGACCTTTTTCCCTGCGATGCGGTCTATGGCATGCACAACATGCCGGGAATGCCGGCCGGGCAGTTCGCGATCCGGCCCGGCCCCTTGCTGGCGGCGAGCGATAGCTGGTCGATGATCTTTCGCGGCACCGGCGGCCATGGCGCCATGCCACATCGCGGCACCGATCCGACCATGCCGGCCGCCGCCTTCATCACCGCGACCCAGACGATCGCCGGGCGGAACGTCGCGGCGAGCGATGCGGCCGTGGTCAGTGTCGGTCATATCCAGGCGGGCAGCGCCGGCTCGCCCAACGTGATTCCCGCCCAGGTCACGGTCAGCGGCACCGCGCGCAGCTACAGTCCGGCCGTGCGCGACGTGATCGAGCGGCGGCTGGGCGAACTCGGGCACAGCCTGGCGGCGGCACATGGCTGCACGGCCGAGTATGAATATCAGCGGCGCTATCCTCCGCTGATCAACGCACCGGAACAGACCGCGCTCGCCATCCGCGCGGCCGAGCAGACCGTCGGGCGGGACAGGGTCGATCCCGATACGGCGCCGCTGACCGGAGCGGAGGATTTCGCCTTCATGCTCGAGCGCAAGCCAGGCGCCTATATCTTCATCGGCAACGGCGTCGACAGCGAGGGCGGCTGTCACTACGTCCACACGCCACACTACGACTTCAACGACGAGATAATCTCTACGGGCGTCGCCTGGTGGGTCAATCTCGTGCGCCAGGAACTTGGCGCGCCATAGATCTAACCGCCGGCGCCCTGACGCCGGCGCCGGGCGCGCCGCGCCAGCATGTTCAGGGATTCGACCAGGGCCGAGAAAGCCATGGCGGCGTAGATATAACCCTTCGGCACCTCGGCACCGAAACCCTCGGCGATCAGCGTGGTGCCGATCAGCAGCAGAAAGCCCAGCGCCAGCATGACGATGGTGGGATTGTCATGGATGAACCGCGCCAGCGGCTCGGCGGCCAGCAGCATGACGGTCACGGCAGCAATCACGGCGATGACCATGATGGCGATCTCGTTCGTCATGCCGACCGCCGTGACGATGCTGTCGATGGAGAAAACGAGGTCGAGCAGCAGGATCTGGCCGATGATCGCCGCGTAACCGACGCCGGCGCGCTTGCCGTCGAACATGTCGGGCCCAGGGTCGGGATCGACATTGTGATGGATCTCCTTGGTTGCTTTCCACACGAGGAAAAGTCCGCCCGCGATCAGGATCAGGTCCCGCCAGGAAAAGCCTTCGCCGAAAAGTGTGAAGAGCGGCGTGGTGAGCTGGACGATGAAGGCCACCGTGCCCAGCAGGGCAAGACGCAGGCCAAGCGCCAGCGCGATGCCGATGCGCCGCGCGCGGGCGCGCTGATGCTCCGGCAGCTTGTTGGTCAGGATCGAAATGAAGATCAGGTTGTCGATGCCAAGCACGACCTCCATGACCACGAGCGTCGCCAGCGCCACCCAGGCGCCGGGCGAAGCGGCAAGCGAGAGCAGGTGTTCCATTGGACCCGATGCCTATGAGAAAATGCGTAAGGGAGTATGGAAAGATTCGCCTGCCGCGCCAACCAGCGCCTTGCCGGGTCGCTGGCTATCTGCCTGCCAGCGCCAGCGCCGATCCTGCGCGTCCCTGCAATGGTAGCCGGATGCTGACCTCCGCCCCGGCGCCCGGCTCCGAAGCGACGCGAAGGTCGCCGCCCGACTGGCGCGCATAGCCGTAGACCATCGACAGGCCGAGGCCGGTGCCGCCTGATTGCTGCTTGGTGGTAAAGAAGGGCTCGACGAGGCGCTCGAGAACTTCCCTGGTCATGCCATGGCCCGTGTCGCGGACGATGAGGACGCCATGGTCCATTTCGCGTCTCGTCGCGATGGTGAGAAGCCCGCCTTGCGGCATCGCATCCCGCGCATTGATGACGAGGTTGAGCAACGCTGTCTCGCACTGCGCCGGATCGGCATGCACGATGGCAGGGTCGGGGCTCAAGTCGGTCTGCACGGTGATGGCGCTGCCGATGACCCGGCGGATCATGCCGGACATCTGCGTCACCATCTGGTTGAGATCGAAATCGCGTGGATTGAGTTCCTGCTGGCGGGAGAAGGCGAGCAGGCGTCCGGTCAGTTCAGAACCTCTGTTGGCCGCATGCTCGATCATGCCGGCGAGGCGACGGGCCGCGCTGTCCGGGGGCAGCATGGGCTGCAGGTCGCTGACCCCGCCGATGATGACGGTGAGCAGGTTGTTGAAGTCGTGGGCGATACCGCCGGTCAGCTGCCCCATCGCCTCCATTTTCTGCGCCTGATGCAGGACGGCATCACGCCGCTTGATCTCGGTGATGTCGGTATAGGTCAGGATCATGCGGCCTTCGGGCAGCGGCCGGGCGCGGATCTGCAGTACCATGCCATTCGGGCGGGTCCGTTCGTGGGAAATCTCCGCCCGTTCCCGAGCCATGCGCAGGCGCTCGGCCACCATCGCCTCGCGCTCCTTTTCGTCCTGCCCGTACTCTCCCTGGCTGGCGAGGTGACGGACGATGACGTCGAAACGCGATCCCGGGCCGAAACGTTCCTTGGGCAGGTCGAGCAGCTCGAGCAGCCGATCGTTGCAGGCCAGCACCTTGAGGTCGGCGTCGAGGAGTGCTACGCCCTGATCCACATGGCGGAAGACGGCTTCGAGGACGGCGGCCTTTTCGGCGAGCGCCGCCTGCTGCTCGCGGGTTTCGGTCTGGTCGAATCCCACGCCGCGATAGCCGGCAAACCGCCCATCCGGATCGTGGAACGGGGTCCCGCTGATGGCGACATGGCGGGTCTTTCCATCGGCATCGACGAAGGTGGTCTGGAAGTTCCGGAAAGGCCGCCGCGCCTCAAGGTCGGCAAGATGGGCGGTCCATTTCGGATCCTCGTAATCGGCGCGGTTCAGATCGGTTCGCCGGCGCCCGATGACCGAAGCGGGCGGGATCCCGAACACCTTCTCGAACCGGTCGGAGAGATAGGTGAAGCGCAGGTCGCGATCCATCTCCCACCACCAGTCGAAGGCGGCGTTGGAGAAATCGCGCAACCGGTCTGCCGCGAGGTCCGGAGTGTGGGTGCCGGACCCGGCGGTCGCGCGAACCTGCTGCGCCCGTTCCCGGCCTCGCCACCAGAACACACCCGCACCCATGGCAAAACCGATCGCCAGCGCAAGGACGATAAAACCCATCCGGACTCCGATTACTGTCCGTCTACTCGGAGAACGAGCGAGTCAATACTAACCTGAAGTTGTTTTCGGATGCCATGAAAAGTATTCGACTCTTTTCCGATGGCGGGGAAAATAATCGTAACAGTCTGCGAAGCCCGCCGCGTCGCTCAGGTGGCGCGGGCGAGCATGGCGTGCAGCAGCACGTTGCAGCCCGCGGCCAGGTCCTCCCGGGTCGCCGATTCCACCTCGTTGTGGCTGATGCCATCGGCGCAGGGCACGAAGATCATGCCGGCGGGGGCGACGCGGTTGATATAGCCGGCATCGTGTCCGGCGCCCGAAACGATGTCCATGTGCCCGTATCCGGCGGCGCGCGCCGCCGTGCGCACGGCGGCGATGCAGTCCTCGTGATAGCGCACGGCCGGTGAATGCCAGACCTCGACGCATTCGTGTGCCAGGCCGGTCTCCTGACAGGTTTCGTAGAGTGCCCGTTCCAGCGCCGCCTTCATCTTCAGCAGGTCCTCGTCGAAGGGATGGCGCAGATCGACGGAAAAGAAGACCGTTCCGGGAATCGTGTTGCGCGAATTGGGGCTGACCTTCACCAGGCCGACGGTGGAGACCCCGGGCGGATGATCGAGGGCGATACGGTTGATCCGCTCCATCATCCGTCCGCAGCCCAGCATGGCATCCCGGCGCCGCGCCATGGGCGTTGTGCCGGCATGGCTCTCCCGTCCGCTCAGGGTGACTTCGAACCAGCGCATGGCCTGGATTCCGAGGACGACGCCGATGGTCTTTCCCTCGGCCTCGAGAATCGGCCCCTGTTCGATATGCGCTTCGAAGAATGCCTTGAACGGCCTGCCGCCGACCGGCAGCTCGCCGAGATAGCCGATGCGCTTCAGCTCCTCGCCGATGGTCTTTCCGTCCAGATCAGCGCGCGAATGGCCATAAGCCTCGGTGAAAACGCCGGCGAAAACTCCGGACGCGACCATCGCCGGGGCAAAACGGCTGCCCTCCTCGTTGGTCCAGACCGTGACCTCGAGCGGCGCCTCGGTCGCGAAATCCGCGTCGTTCAGGGTCCGGATGACTTCCAGCCCGGCAAGCACGCCATAGACCCCGTCGAATTTGCCCCCCGTCGGCTGGGTGTCGAGATGGCTGCCGGTCGCCACGGCCGGAAGATCGGGCCTGCGGCCGGGGCGGCGGGCGAAAATGTTGCCCATGCGGTCGATCTCGACCGTGCATCCCGCCTCGCGGCACCAGCGTACGAAGAGATCGCGTCCCTCGCGGTCCAGATCGCTGAGGGCGAGGCGCGCCGAACCGCCGCGCGCCGTGGCGCCGATGCGCGCCATTTCCATCAGGCTGTTCCAGAGCCGCTCCGCATTGATGCGCAGGTTTCCGGTCTCGGTCATCCTTCATCCTCCCGGGGGCGATCGTGCCTCAATATGCCCTGTTCCGCATCGGCTTGTTTCTCCGTCGGGATCGGGGTGGCCGGCGGAACGGACGCACTCTACTTGCTGGTCGCCACATGCACGCCATCCCAGTCGGGCGGCGGCGGTGCGTGCTCGTACTCGTCGATGCGCGTCTGGTAGAGATCGAACAGCACGGCGAGGTCGGGCGCGAGCGCGCGGGCATGGTCGAGTTCCGAGCGCGCCTCGGCCCAATCCCGGCGGCGATATGCGCGGAGCAGCCGTGTCTGCGTTTCGCGAAGCTCGCGGAAGCCTTTCTCCCGGGCCATGTCGGGGCCGCCCTGAAGCGCGAAGATGCGGACCGCTTCGCGCTTGCCCTTGACCGCCAGCAGGTCCAGCTCCAGCAGGGCATGCTCCGGGACTGCCGCCGCCGTATCGGGACCGACGATGATGCCGACGCCGTAAGGCTTCGACTGGCCTTCGAGGCGGGAGGCGAGATTGACCGCATCGCCGAGGACGGAATAGTCGAAGCGTTGTTCCGAACCCATGTTGCCCACCACGCAGGGGCCGGTGTTGATGCCGATGCCGATGGCAAGCGGCAGGAAGGCGGAACCTTCCTCCCGGGCACGCGCCGCCAGGTTCTCGTTCAGGGGCCGAATGGCGGCAATCATGGCGAGTGCGGCGTCGCAGGCGAGGCGGGCATGGGCCGGATTGCTGAGCGGCGCGTTCCAGAACGCCATGATGCAGTCGCCGATGTATTTGTCGATCGTGCCGCCGTGCCGGAGGATGATCTCGGTCATCGGCGTCAAAAAGCGGTTGATCAGGCGGGTGAGGCCCTGGGGGTCGGTGCGGAATGCCTCGGAAAGCGTGGTGAAGCCGCGCACGTCGCAGAAGAGGATGGTCATTTCCCGCATCTCGCCGCCGAGGCGCAGGCGGCTTGGATCGCGCGCCAGTTCCTCGACCAGCGCCGGAGCGAGATAGCGGGCGAATGCCTGCTTGATGCGCAGCCGGTCGCGCATCGCCAGCAGATAGGCATGGGCGCCGCGCGCAAGGTAGACGAGAAGGGCAGCGAGGGCAGGTTGCAACGGCGCCAGCCAGAGCTGGCGCGCCTCCAGAAGGTGGTAGGAAAGAAAGAAGATCGCGGCGATGACGCAGGCGGTGCCGAGGCCGCCCGACACCGGATGCCAGCGCAGCAGCAGCAAACCTACGAGGATGACCGCACCGATCGGCGCCAGCGCTGCTTGCGATGGCGGAAGGTCGCGCACGGCAAGACCGCGGCGTAGGCTTTCGGCGGCGTTGGCATGGACCATGGGACCCGGCATCAGTTCGCCGGTGCGGGCGGTGAGGGAGGTGGCGAAGGTATCGGCGATGCGGGAGCGAGGATCGGCCGATGTCTTGAGGTTGAGGCCGATGATGACGATGCGATCCCGAAAGAAGCCGGGGGGCAGGAAGCGGTCCGCCTCCAGCGCCTGATAGTAGGACGCGTATGGGAAGCCCCGCGCCGGGTCCAGCAGCCGCAGGCGCAGCGGCGGGTCGGCCACCTGCCGTCCGATCGCGAGGCGCGCCAACGCATCCGGATGATGGGGGATGCGCCGGAGCACCGTGTCGCGGTCCAGCGGCACGGCCGCGAGGCCGACGCCGGCGCTGGCCCGGGCGAAACGCTCCAGCGGATCGGTGCGGATCAGTTGCGCGACATGCGCGGTCTCGAACATCGTTTCGTCTGCGGCCAGGATGACGTTCCCCGCGGTGGCGATGGCGTGCTCGAGGGCCTCGTCCTGCTCGGGATCCGCGGATGGCTCGGCGAAAAGGACGTCGAACACGATGACCTTCGCGCCCGCCGCGTCGAGGGAGCGGATCAGGTCCGCATGCAGGCGACGCGGCCATGGCCAGGCGCGCGCGATCTCCGCGAAGGAGGGTTCATCGATACCGACGATGACCGGACTTTCGCCGTCTGCGACCGGCAGCGTGACGGTCGACAGCCAGTCGAAGGCGCGGTTCTCGATTTGCCGCCACGGCTCGAAGAAGGGCAGCGGAAGGGTCAATGCCAGGGCCAGCAGCGCGACAAGCGCCAGCGAGGGATGTCCTGAGACCTTCATCGCCATGCAATCTAGAAACGGATGGCGCTGCTCAGGATCACGGCCCGGCCCGGACCGCGGATGTCGGGCGCCACGTCGTAGCGGGTATCCAGCAGGTTCGTCACGGCAACCGCGACCTCAAGGCGCTTGTCGAAAGGCTGCCAGCTCAGCGAGAGGTCGGCCAGGGCATGGAAGCCAAGCCGCCGGTCGTTCTCGAGATCGCCTTGCCGCCGGCCAATTCCGCGCACCGAAGCCGTGGCCCGGATCTGTGCCGGATGGACCCAGGTCAGGCCGGCGATGAAGGACTGCTTTGGAATCAGCGGGAGGCTGTTTCCCTCGTTCGGGCCGTCGTCGTCGTTCTCCGAACGGGTGAGGGCACCGCCGGCAAAAAGTCCGATGCCGCCGCCGACCCAGTAATTGGCGGCGAGCGAGAGGCGCTGGATGGTGCCATCCCGCGCATTGAGGCTTTCGAGCGTGCCGGGGATGGTCACGGAGAACCGGGTCAGGTCCTGATGCTCGCCCTGGAGCGTGGTGAAGAAGCGACGCGTCCATTCGGCATCCCAGCGCGCGATGACGCTTCTCTGCCTGCCGCCTTCGCTCACCGTGGAGGAAGAAGGGAACAGCCCGATGGTCGCGACCGGTGTCAGGCTGGCATCGATCGGCAGCGTCCTTTCTTCCCGGAAGGCGACCCGCAGCCAGTGCTTCTCGTCCGGCGCCCAGGCAAGGCCGACCCGCGGGCCGCCATGGGGCGAGGAAATATCGAAATCGTTGTGGATGTAATCGCCGAACAGTCCCGCCTGCAGCCAGAGATTGGGACGGATGCGCCAGAGCGCATCCGCATGGACCTGCGCCGCCACGCCCTGCCGGCGCTCGCTGGAAATCGTCTTGACCGGATCGAAGGTCGGAAAGAGCAGGGGGCCGAGATCGCCGATGACGCCGATACCGACCTGGGTCGGCACCAGCTCGCTCGTGCGCTGGCGCCGCCAGAACGGCATGGCTTCGCCGCCATAGCTGAGTTCGAGGTTGCCGTGATTGAAGAGGTGACGGGCCTGGAAGAGGAGGGCGTCCTGCCGGCTCTCCGCCCGGCCGATGCTCTTCGGATCGAGGTTGGCGGGGATCGTACTGGCAAGCAGCGGCGCGGTGCCGGAAAGGCCGCCGGGGGTGAGGAAAAGGACGGGATTGTCGGGCGAACCGAAGGTCGCCGTATCGTCGAACAGGCCGAGCTGATGCAGCGCGCGGGCATTGTCGAGACCGAAACTGTTGATCAGGGAATAATCCACCTGGCTCAGGTTCGAGCCGAAGGGATCCCGGTTGCGGAAGATGGTTTCCGACCGCGACAGGCCGATCCGGGTCAGCAGGGTATTTCGGGCCGCAAGATTGTGCCGCCAGCCGACGCCAAGCTCGAAGAAATGCCCCTCGCTCTCATCGTCGCGGTCCGGCCTGGTACGGCGGCCATAAAGGCCCTCCCGCTGGCTGTTGGCGAGGAAGTTGAGGAACAGGCCATCGTCCGGCGTCGGCTGCGCGCCGAGAAACAGGACAGCGGTGCCATCGCGCGTGTCGGCGTTCGCGCGGTCGCCCGGACTGCGCCCGTAACTCAGCAGCCCGGCATAGGAAATCGGGAAGGGGGCGAAGGTGAAGCCCTGGACATCGAGGCTCTCGGCATGGCTCACGCCGCGGCCGGGAAAGCCGATCGAAGTGCTCAGCGTGAAATCCGTGAAAGGCCGGCGAATGAAGTCGGTGTAGCGATTGCGCGCCGATACGGCGAGCGGGTCGAGCATCAGGCCCTGGATCAGCGAGGCTTCGCCACCCGCCGGACCGAGGGCGCGAACCAGATGACTCTCCGCGGAATAGGGATCGAATGAGAGTTCGCTGTAATAGCCGGCCCAGTCGTTGAGCTGCAGGTTGGAATAGGCACTGCCCAGCGTATTGTTGCCGCCGCGCGTCGAGGAGAGGCCACTCAGCCCGAGCCCGCCCTGACGCCGGTAGCGCCGGATCGCCTCGCGGCCGTATTCGATGGCGGCATCCGCCTCGGCGCGGTCCTGCGCGATGACCGACTGCACCTGGGGGATGGTCGGGCTGTTGGGATCGGCGCGGCTCGCCTGTTCCAGGGCTTGCCGCGCGCGGGCCTCGTCGCCCTGCTGGTAATAGCCAAGGCCCAACCCGAGCGAGGATTCGGCAAGGACGGGGTTGAGGGTGGTCGCGCGCAGGAAACGATCTATGGCAAGGTCCGTCTGGTCCCGCTTGAGCGCCAGCAGGCCCTCGGCGTTGAGCACGTAATCGCGATTCGGATCGAGCGCGCCGGCGCGTTCGATCTGGCGTGCCGCCTCGTCCAGCCGTTCCTGGGCGAGCAGGAAGGCTGCATAGTTGGCGCGGTAGACCGGATCGTGCGGCGAAACCTCGATGGCGCGGCGGATCGCCGTCTCGGCCCGCCGCCGTTCGTCGATCTGGTCGAGCGCCAGCGCCATGGCGCCGAGCAGGGCCGGCCAGGACGGACTGTCCTCCAGTCCCTTGCCGTAACTCTCGATCGCCGCCTCGTAATGGAACTCGACATATTCCTGATAAAGACCGCGGACGAGCCAGGTCATCGGGTATCGCGGATCGCTCGCCTCGGCCCGTTCGACGGCGAGGCGCATGCCTTCCATGTCGTCGAGCACGTTTGCCAGCATGGCGCGCATGGCGGCGATGCGCGCCTCGGTGGGAAAGGCATTCATCGCCTCCTCGGTGGCTCGATAGGCCGCAGGCAAGTCGGAGAAGGCGATCAGAAGAATGCGCAGGGTTCGGACCTGTGCCGAGCGCGGATGTTCGCGCTCGAGCATGGCCAGGGTGCGTTCCGCTTCCGCCAGCCGCGCGAGCTGGATCAGGCAGACGATGCGGGCCGCATCCGCCGCCACGCGGCGCTCCACATCGAGCCCGGGCAACGCGCGGGCAAGTAGTGTCTCGGCCTCGCCGGGCAGTCGGTCACGGAACGCCAGCAATCCGGCAAGGAAGTCGCGCCGCGCGCCGAGCGAGGCGATACCGCTTGCAGCTTCTGCCCGCGTCAGTGCGTCGCGTGCCCGTGCCGTCTCGTGCCGGTCGAAGAGCAGTTCGCCGAGGCGGAGCCAGTCCGCCGCATCACGCGCCTGCTCCGGGGTCGCGAGAAGGCGTGCCTCCTCGCCGCGCTTCTCCGCCGTCGGCCGGTAGCTGGCCTCATAGACGTCCGCCTGGTCGGCGAGGCGAAGGACGAAGCCCATCTGCTCGCGATCGCGCGGGCGGGCCAGGATGGTCTTGCTCGGCGCGCGGCCGATTTCGGCAAAGGCGATCTCGCCCGCGCGCACGAGAATGGCCCCTTGCGCGTTCTCGAAGGCGATCTCGCCCTCGATGACGACCAGCGTGGTGGCGCCGTTGGGTTCTACGGTGAGCGACCATTCGGTGCCGCGGATGGCCGCCGTCGCCGCCGGCGTCTCGATCCGGACCGCACCCCCGGTTGCCGCGCGCGACCATGTGGTGCCCTGGCGCAGTTCCAGCAGGCTGGCACCCGCCCGCCCGCCGGCCGCCACGTCCTTGACCACCAGGGTCGAGTTGCGATGGACGCGGATCTGCGTGCGGTCGGCGAAGAGAAGGGCCAGATTGCCATAGGTGCCGGTTCGCAAGGTATCGCCGGCCAGCAGCCGCTGCGTCACCTCGACCGGGAGCCAGGCGCCACGCTCGACCGGATTGATCTCCTCGCCGCCCTGGGCGCCGATGACCTCTCCCACGCCCGGCCGCGGGCGCTCGATCGCCGATCGCGCCGGTCCGGACGCGAGCATGACGATGGCCGCCAGCGCGCAGAGCGCCAACGGAACTATGCCGCGCATTGCCTTGCCATGGCCAGATAAGAAGTCTTTCCCCCACGCGCCGCGAGGGCGCTGGCCGGAGAATTGCCCAAATCGCCTGCCCATGCAAGCGCACGCGTCGGCCGCTCACCAGGTGCGTTGCAGCTCTCCCACCAGAGTATGAATCTGGCGTCGTCCGAAGCCCTTGATGTCGTGCACGCCGATATCGCGGGTGACGAATTCGTCCCGAACCAGGTCGTTGGTGTCGGCGCATATGGTGATCTCGGCCGGCTGCGAATGATGCTCCAGCCTGGCGGCGAGATTCACCGCCGGACCGAAGATGTCGTAGACATACTTCTGGATGCCGACGAGCGAGCCGATGACGGTCCCGGTGGCGATGCCGATCCGCGCCACCCAGGCGGTCTGATGGGCGCTGTTGCGCCGCTCAAGGTAACGCCGCATGCGGAGTGCCGCGCGGGCCAGGTTCACGGTGTCCTCGCCTTCCGGTTCCGGCAAGCCGGCAACGGCGACATAGGCATCGCCGATGGTCTTGATCCGTTCGCAGCCGAAAGTCTCGACGATCCGGTCGAAGGAGGTGAAGATGTCGTTCAGTTCGGCGACCACCGTTCCGGGATCGGCCTGCACCGCCATCTCGGAGAAACCGACGAAGTCCAGCATCAGGACCGACGCGCTGTCGAAGCGGCGCGGCGTGGTGGTGCCGAAATCCTTGAGTTCCTCGTAGACCGAACGCGGCATGATGTTGAGCAGGAGCTTTTCGACCCGCTCCTTCTGTTTCTGCAATTCGCGCGCGTTCTTCTCCATCATTCGGGAATAGGAATCCATCATCTGTTCCGACTGGCGGAGCTTGGTGACGTCCTGGCATTCGGCGAGCATGAGGGTCTGTCCGCCAAACTCGACATTGCGCACGAGGATGGAGAGAAAGGCCGAACGCGCGCCGCGCCGAACTTCGGTCTCGAAGGCGAACGAGGGTGCGCTGGCGAGCCGTTCGCGCACGCGGTCGAGATCCACGCCGCGCAATCGCTCGGTGATCGCCCCCGGCCTGGCCGGATCGACGGGAAACCAGCGGGTGAACGCGGCATTCTCCGCCTTTACCGTCCAGTCGGCCGGATCGATCAGGGCCAGGCCGGTGGCCAGCCCCTGGGCCAGGCCGAGAACGGACTGCACCTCGGAGGCGACTTCGGTCCGGCCGTCAGGCAGCCCGGGCGACGATAAGTGGTTCACGCTTCAGTACCTCCGCATGCACCTGCTCCGCGTCGGAAGCAATGACGCCATGGTCGAGCAGGGTGTCTCTCAGAATATCGGCCATCTCGCGGAATTCGCGCGGCGTGATGCCGAGGCCCAGATGCGCCCGCCGGATCACTTCGTCGGGAAAGGATGCGGGACCGCCCATCATGGATGCAATGAACTTCGTCTGGTGGTCGATCAGGGTGGCGAAGTCGGTGTTGACGAAGTAACCCTGCAGCATCTCGGATTCGAGAACGCGGTCGTAGAAGGCCGAAACGATCCTGCGGACCGAGGCGAAGCCTCCGGCGCGTTCGAATATCGTGTGGCTCATATGTGCGATTCCCTGAAAGGTGGCCGTGTCCGGGGCCGGGCGGCCCCGGACACGATGCCGTTTCACCTCACTTCGAGCGTCGATTCGAGGGTGATCGGCCTGGCGATGTTGAAGTAGTTCGGGGAGGTCTTCATGACCGTCTCGTGAATTTCCCTGAACTGCTCCGCCGTTCCGTCGCCCTTGATCCGCACCGTGTAGCGCAGCTTGTCGTAGCCGGGCTTCACTTCAGGATCGATGCCGAGGAAGCCCCGCAGGTCGAGTTCGCCCGCGGTCTCGATCTCGAGCGATTCGATGGCGATGCCCCGCACCGAGGCGCCGGCAACGTAGCCGACCAGCATGCAGGCGTTGAGGGCGGCCATCAGGATTTCCTGCGGATTGGGCGCGGTGTTGTTGCCGAGCAGTTCCACCGGCTCGTCAGCCCGCATCCGGAAGGCGCGGTCGACACGCCGGCCGCCGATCTCGTAGCTTTCGACATCGGCCTCGCTGCGCGTTCCGCCGGTCCAGCGCGACTTCACCCGGAAAGCCGCGGTGCCGCGTGAAGGATCCTCGGTGATGGCCTGCACCATGCCCTGCAGGGCGGCGACGTCCAGGCCGTTTACGACGGTCTTGGTTTCCTTCATGACGTTCATCGTACTTCTCCTTCTGTTTTTGCTCTGTCTTGCCCTTGATCGGCCCGATGCGCGCGTCGGCTCAGGAAAAAGCGCGCGCTATTTCGGCGACCCGCGTTCCGGCGCCGGGGCGGATGCGCTCCAGCGTCGAGACCAGGTTCGGATGGGACATGCCCGACCCGAGGAAGGTCCAGCGCTGTGCCCGGAGTTGTGCCTCGCCGAAGGCGGCCTTCGCCTCGGCGTCGAGTTTCCGGCCCGTCGCCCGCTCGAATGCGGCGATGTCGAGTTCGACCTGGCCCGCAAGGCCGGCATCGAGGAAGCCGCCGATTTCCAGGTAACCCTCGATCGCCTTGTCGATCTCTTCCGGCGAGCGGCCTTCGGCCAGCGCCAGGACCATCAGCGTGTCGAGCTTGGCGTGCTGCGCCTCTTCCATCCAGTGGTTGCGGAGCAGGCTCTTGAACTGCTCGTCGAGTTCGTGATCGTCCCTGACGCTTTCGAGATAGTGCCGTTGGGTCATCCATTCGATATGAAGGATGGCGATGGCGACGCTCAGCGGGTCGTGCTTCAGGACTTCCGCCGCGATCGCCTGCGGTGGTCCGATTACCTCGCATTCGGTGCCGAATCCGGCTTCGAATTCCTGCCGGAACAGCTTGAACAGGTGGATGTGCTTGGCCTCCTCGCAGGCAAAGCGGAGCAGCGCCCGCGTCCGGTAATCGTCCTCGGCAAGGAAGGGCCGGGCATGGTCCATGACGAAGGGAAGGATGAACTCCTCGACCAGGCCGAACATGCACAGATAGCCGTTGCCCCTGATCTGGTTCAGCACGCGCCGCTCGTCCGGGGTGAGAAATCCGAGCCGTTCGACGCCGGCCAGGGTTTCCGGCAGGAACCGCTTGCCGAAATCCAGCCGCTTGTCGCCGCCGATCAGGTCCTCGACCCGCCAGTTACTGCGTTCCGAGGCCTTGAGGATGCCTCTGTAGGTGTAGCTATGTTCCATCACGCTCTCCATCCGCTCGCGACCTTGCGACCCCGTTCGGCCGCGCGAGGAAACCTAGGCGCGGTGCGTGGAACCGGGCGTTGGAAGAGGGGTGGATAAATGCGTCCGAGGCGTGGTAATTGCGTGTGAGACGCACAGGTTCGTGATCGTTGTCACGCGGATGCGCGGCGGGGGCGGATGTTACGGATCAGCTTGTTGGGCGAACTGGAGGTCTGGCGCGACCGGGAGCGGCTGGAACTGCCGCCATCGCGCAAGACCCGCGCCCTGCTCGCCTATCTCCTGCTCGCCCCGCGGCCGCCACGGCGCGAGCAGCTTTGCGCCTTCCTCTGGGACGTGCCCGACGATCCGCGTGGCGCGCTCCGCTGGAGCCTGAGCAAGCTGCGGCCGCTGCTGGACGAGCCCGGCCGCAAGCGGCTGGTCAGCGCCGGCGAGACCGTCGGCATCCTCACCATGGATATGGAAGTCGATCTCCTGTCGGCGCGGCGGCTGGCGGCATCGGGGCTGGAGAGCGCCGAGACCGATGCGCTGGAACGCGCGGCGCGCCTCTTCCGCGGCGAGTTTCTCGAGGATGTGGACCTTCCTGCCTGCCCCGACTTCCAGTCCTGGCGTGCCGCGGAACGGGAGGAGGCGCGCGGTCTCGAGGCCCGCATCCTGACCGAACTGGTCGGACGGCTGTCGGGAAATCCTGTCGAGGCGCTGCCATTTGCCCGCCAACTCGCACGCGCGGCGCCTTACGATGCGGTCGGGCATGTGGAACTGATCCGGCTGCTCAATGCGACCGGTCGCCATGCCGAGGCGCTGACCCAGTACGAGATATCCTGCCGCTTGCTCGACGAACTGGGTGAGGGCGGATCCGCAGAGGTGCGGGCTGCCTGGATGCAGGGCACGGGGCGGAGATCTGATCAGCAAGCCGCGCCGCCGCCGGCCGCCGCGCCACTGGCGCCGCCTCCGGCAGAGCCGATCGATTTCCTGGTGCCGCCGACGCCGCGGGTGCCGGAAGGCCGGCCTTCCATTGTCGTGCTGCCCTTCGAGAACCTGAGCGGCGATCCCGGCAAGGACTATCTCGCGGACGGAATCGTCGAGGAGATCACCAGCGCGCTGAGCCGGGTGCATGATTTCTTCGTTATCGCCCGCATGTCGGCCAATGCGTTCCGCGACAGCCGGCCGGACGTGCGCATGGTCGCCGAACAACTCGGCGTGCGCTACGTGCTCGAAGGCAGCGTGCGCATCGCGGAGCCGCGGCTGCGCATTGCCGCGCAACTCGTCGATGCCGAGGACCGGCGCTGTCTCTGGGCGGAAACGCACGAAGGCGTCCTGACCGATATGTTCGAGTTCCAGGACGAGCTGGCGCGCAAGGTCGTCGGCGCGCTCAGTCCCAGCATCCGCGCCGCCGAGATCGCCAAGGCGCGGCGCAAGCGGCCGGAAAACCTGCGGAGCTACGATCTCGTGCTGCGGGCCTATCCGCATCTCTGGGCGCACAGGAAACAGGACAATCTGGTCGCGATCGACCTGCTGGAGCAGGCGATGGCCGCCGATCCGGGCTATTGCCTCGCGGCCGCGCTTGCCGCCTGGAGCCATGCGCAACAGATCGTCTATCTCTGGTCGGACGACGAAGCGGCGGATGCCCGGCGCGGGCGCGAATGCGTGGCGCAGGCCGAACTCCTGGTCGAGGACGACCCGACCGCGCTGGTTGCCATCGGCGCGGCGATCACCCTGCTGCATGGTGATCTCGAAGTGGCGCTGGGCTATGTGGAGCGGGCGCTCGCCCTCGATCCGAACCATGCCTGGGGCTGGATGCGGAGCGGTTTCCTGCATGCCTATCGTGGCGACCACGAAGTGGCGATCGAGCATTTCCGCCTGGCCATGCGTCTCAGTCCGATGGACCCTTTCCGCTTCAACAGCTTCATCGGCATGGCGACCTCCTATTTCACCGCCGGGCGCTATACGGAGGCAGCCGACTGGGTGCGCAAGGCGATGCGGGAGCGGCCGGGCATGACCTGGGCCTACCGCTTCTGCGCCACGTCGCTGGCGATGGCGGGCGATGTCCCGCGCGCCCGCGAGGCGATCGAGGCCTTGCTGCGGGAGCGGCCCGATCTGACGGTGAGCAAGGTCGCCGCCGCGCTGCCCTCCCTGCCGGAAGACATGCTGCGCAATTACCTGCACGGATTGCGGCTGGCGGGCCTGCCGGAGTGAGCGGCGCGGGCGGCGAGGCTCAACGGGCTGCGCGCAGCGGCTCGAAGAAATGCACTTTCAGGGATTGATCGTCGGCGAAGCGGCAGCCGAATTCGACCCTCGCCCGGGAGGAGCGGCCGTCACCCAGGCGAAACCCGAGGCTTTCGTGCCATCTGACATCGTCATCGAGCCGCTTGAGCAGGTCCGGGCAGTGGCGGGGGAGGGTGCCCTCCGGGCGCTGGCGCAGGTCGATCTCGCTCTTGCGCATGACGCACTGGACCGCATGTTCGTCGAGGGTGAATACACCTTCGATGTCCAGGATGCCGCTGACGCGGACGGGCGGTGCCTGGTCGAGGATGCTTCGCTCGACACGCGAGGCGCTCACATCCTCGATTTTCAGGTAGCGGAGGTTGCGGCCCTGCGGCCCAAGCTCGTTCTGCACGGCGTGCACGCAACTCTTGGTCTGATCGTGCCAGAGCAGCCGCTGCAACATGTTCTGCGCGGCAGGCTGATGATTCGGTTGGAGGACCGCGAGAAATGGCAGGACAAAAGCCGCGACTGACCGGCAACGCATTTTTCCGGATGCCCCCGAAATTCAGTAAGAATCGCCGAACGCGCCTAACCTATCGGCGGCGCGCCCGACATGCACCCGGATCAATTTCCCAGCACGCGTGCAGGTTACCAGCGTCAGCCGTTGGCCGCCTGCGGCCCCTTCGGCCGGCGCTGCGCGCCTTCGCCCGCCGTGGCGCCCCCGGCCTCGCTCATTTCGGAGGCGCTGGTCTGCACGATGCTCATCCAGCGCTCCGAGAAGCGGCGGCCCTGATCGATCATGCGTTCCATCTGGCGGGTCATCAGGTCGAAATAAAGCCTGGTCGCCTCCGCCGGATTGCTTGCGGCCTGCGCGGCGATCTCGCGCACCTGCTCGGCCGATTCCTGCCAGCCCTCCATGACCTCGCGGTTCATGGTCTCGAACTGGCGGAGCAGTTCGCATTGCGCCCGAGACAGCGTCTCGAGCCGCTGTTTCTGCGCTTCGAGGAAGGCAGCCTGGCCATCGAAAAGCTGCCCCGACTCGCCGGCCAATCCCTTTGGTTTCTGCATCGGCCCCTCCCGATTCGTGCGCGCTTTCGCGCGAATGTCGTGTGGACTCCACCATTTCGCAGTTGCGAACAAAAATGCCTGGCGGCGGGCGGAAAGGTCAGAATATCAGCCGTTTCGTGTGAAACTTTATTCTTTCGCGCGCGCAGTAACGGACTTGCGTCTGCGTGTGATGCTTAAGTTGATGGAATTATTAACTTGTCTATGTGACAATTCAGCATAAGTCCACCCAGAGGGCTTGTCTATAGATGCATATGTCGCTGCTCCTCTATCCGGTGATGCCGTGGCTGCTGGCCGCGGAGCTGGGCGCGGCTTACTGGCGCGGCCTGGCCGGCCTGGGGCGGCGGGAAGATGCGGAAATCCTGCCATTTTCGGTGCGGCGCCCACGCACCGGCGGAGCGGGCGGTTTCACGCGCGGCGAGCTGGTGCAGCTGGCCGCCTATCGGCCCGGCACGCGCTGAGGCGCGCCGCGACCGGGTACCGGATCCACTGAAAAAAGAAGCCCCGGAGGCTTTCCGGGGCGAGTGGGGTCTCAAGGGGTTGGCGCCTCCTTGCGGAGGCAGCTTTCTTCTAGCGCGGCTGCGCGGTACGGGCTGTGACAGGCATCACAACGGATCGGTACGGCTTCCGGGATTGGCGGGAACGATGCCCGCCGTGACAGCGCGCACGCCGGACGGGTGAGCCCTGTCACTGCCGGCAATGGCTGGCCGGGTTTCACTGGTCCCCGGCAACGAGGACGGGGGAAGCCATGACAAGCAAGCACGGGAAACTGATCGTCGACCTGGCCGGCAGGGTGCTCAACGCCTTCATGGCCATCGGCCTGGTGGCCATGCTGTTCATGGTGCCGGTTCTGGCCGGCGCCTGATCGCCGGCCTGCTTTGCCCGCGCGCGCCTTGCGTTAAAGAATTGCCCGGAAGCGTCCATTTTCGTGTAAGAAAAGGAGACGCTGAACGGGGGCGGGGTCATGGCAACGACACTGGAAGGGCGACTCGATTCGATTGAGTTGCTGAAGTCCCTATCGCCGGCGGACATGCGCCAGCTCGAAAAGCAGGCGGTCTGGCGGCGCTACGCGGCGGGCGAACAGGTGCTGGACCGTTCCAGCATGAGCCGGGACGTGTTCTTCGTCGTCCAGGGCCGCGTCAACGTGGTCAATTACTCGCTGGGCGGGCGCGAGATCGCCTATGCCTCGGTCGGCGCCGGCGGCTTCTTCGGCGAACTCTCGGCGATCGACGGTGAGCCGCGCTCGGCCTCGGTGGTGGCGGCGGAACGGTGCCTGGTGGCCACCGTGACGCCCGAGATCTTCAACGACGTCCTTCTCAAGAATCCGCAGATCATGCATTTGGTCCTGAGCCGGCTGGTGCGCATCATCAGGACCTCGAACGAGCGGATCATGGATCTCTCGACGCTCGGCGCGGTACAGCGTGTCCATCTGGAACTGCTCCGCATGGCCGAACCCGACCCGTTGCAGCCCAATTCCTGGCTGATCTATCCGATGCCGACCCAGAGCCAGATTGCCGGGCGTGCCTCGACCACCCGGGAGACGGTGGCGCGGGTCATCAGCCAGCTTCAGTCGAGTGGCATCGTCCGCCGCAAGGACAAAAGCCTCTACATCAAGGACCGTGCCCGGCTCGAAGCGGTGGCCGCGCGTCTTGGCCCTTCGGGCGAAGAATAGCACCGCGCGCGGACGGCGGCTTGTGTCGCGAGCGCCGGCCGCCTAGCATCCTATCCCGGGGCAGGGAGGCGCTGAGTTGGTAACGAAACGCCCGCCGCATCCGGTCACGACCGAAGCCAGCCTGCGCAGCCAGGCGGCGCGCACTCTGCTCAAACTGTTCGACAGTCTCTACGAGGGCGCGGTCGCCATCGACCGGGAAGCGCGGATCGTGTGGATGAACGACAAGTATCGGGCGCTGCTGGGCTGGAACGGGACCGAACCGATCGAGGGCCGTCCGGTCGAGGAGGTGATACCCGACAGCCTGATGCGTCGCGTCGTGGATACGGGGCGTGCGGACCTGCTCGACGTCTTCACGGTGAACAAGCGCCAGATGGTGGTCTCGCGCATTCCCCTCTTCGATGAACGCGGCAAGGTCACGGGAGCGCTTGGCATCATTCTCTACGACCGGCTGCAGGCGCTCAAGCCGCTGGTCTCCAAGTTCCAGCGCATGCACGAGGACCTGGCGCGGGCGCGGCGCGAACTTGCCGCCGGACGCGGTGCGAAATACAGCATCAGCCAGTTCGTCGGCCAGAGCGGCAGGGTGCGCGAACTCAAGGAGCAGGCGATGCGCGCCGCCGAGCGCGACAGCACGGTTCTCCTGCTTGGCGAAACCGGTACCGGGAAGGAACTGCTGGCCCATGCCATCCATGCCGCCAGTCCGCGGGCCAGTCGGCCACTGGTCGGAATCAACACTGCCGCGATACCGGAATCGCTGCTCGAAGGCGAGCTGTTCGGCGCCGCGCCGGGCGCCTATACCGGCGCCGGCCCGAAGGACAGGCCGGGCAAGTTCCAGCTAGCCGATGGCGGCACGCTGTTTCTCGACGAAGTGGGCGACATGCCGCTGACGCTCCAGGCCAAGCTGCTCCGGGTACTCCAGGAACGCGAGGTCGAACCGCTCGGCTCCAACCGCCTGATCCCCGTCGATGTGCGGGTGATCGCCGCGACCAGCCGGGACCTCAGGCGGATGGTCGAACAGGGCAGCTTCCGCGCCGACCTCTACTACCGCCTGAATGTCCTGCCGCTGGTCATCCCGCCGCTCAGGGAAAGACTGTCCGACCTGCCGGCGCTCTGCGCGGCGATCCTGGAAGGCATGGCGCTCTCCGCAGGCGGCCGGATCCGGGAAGTTTCGGCGTCCGCCATTGCGCGGCTGGCGCGGCATGACTGGCCGGGAAACGTGCGCGAACTCAAGAACATCCTGGAACAGGCGGTCGCCGCTACGGAGGCGGCGACCCTGGGGTCCGGCCACTTCGATGGTCTCCTGCCGGACGGCAGGGCGATCCAGGACCTCCCGTCTCCCGAGGGCGTGGCCGCGGTACGACCCTTGCGCGAGGTCATGGCGGAAGCCGAACGGGCTGCGATCCTGTCAGCCCTCGACGCAGCCGGCGGCGTGCGGGCGCATGCAGCGCGCGCCTTGGGGATCAGTCGCGCCCAGTTTTACGAAAAGCTGAGCGCGCATGGCCTTCTGTCTGAAAATCCGGTCAGGCAAAGAGCTGTCTGATTTTCAGGACAGTGAGAAATATATAATTAAATACAAAGAATTAGGGTGACCGAGAACGTTATTGTCCGGAAATCCGGACAACGCTGCCTGCCAGATTGTTTCATGGCTGTGCGCGAATCCGGCGGACCGGTGGGGATTTCCATCGAATCCTGAGCGGCACGGAAATTGCGTATGGGTTTGGCAAGCCGCCCCTGCAATCAAGAACGAGACTCCTGCGGCGGCTCGGGAGAGGAAAGGGACACATCATGAAACGCACGATGCTGGCCGCTGTCGGCCTCGCCGCGCTGCTGGTCGCGAGCCCCACGCTGGCGCAGGGCCGGGATATCAAGATCGCGCTGATCGCCGGCAAGACCGGGCCGCTTGAAGCCTATGCGAAGCAGACCGTGACCGGCGTCATGCTGGGCCTGGAATATGCGACCAAGGGCACTATGGCCATCGACGGCCGCAAGATCGTGGTCATCGAGAAAGACGACCAGATCAAGCCGGACGTGGCCAAGGCGCTCCTCGCGGAAATGTATGGCGATGAGAAGGTCGATCTCGCCATCGGCACGACCTCGTCGGCGGCGGCGCTTGCCATGCTCCCGGTTGCCGAGGAATACAAGAAGATCCTGCTGGTCGAGCCGGCGGTGGCGGATTCGATCACGGGCGAGAAGTGGAACCGTTACATCTTCCGCACCTCGCGCAACTCGACGCAGGATGCGCTGGCCGGTGCCGTCGCGCTCGGCAAGGGGCAGGTGAATGTCGCCACCCTGGCGCAGGACTATGCGTTCGGCCGCGACGGCGTGGCCTCGCTCAAGGAAGCCCTGGCCGCGACCAAGGGCGGACCGCAGGTCGTGTTCGAGGAATATGCGCCGCAGCAGACCACGGACTTCACCGCGCACGCGCAGCGGCTGTTCGATGCGCTGAAGGACCGTCAGGGGCGCAAGATCATCGCCATCACCTGGGCCGGTCCGCATCCGCTCTCCAAGCTCATCGACCTGAAACCGGAGCGCTACGGGATCGAGCTGGCGCCGGGTGGCAACATCCTGCCGGTGATGAAGAGCTGGCGGCAGTTCGCCGGCCTCGAAGGCGCGGTCTATTACTACTACGCGTTTCCCAAGAACCCGATGAACGACTGGCTGGTGCAGGAACACACCAAGCGCTTCAACGCGCCGCCCGACTTCTTCACCGCCGGCGGCATGGCGGCGGCGATGGCGGCGGTGACGGCCATCCGTAAGGCCGGATCGACCGATACCGAGAAGCTGATCGCCGCCATGGAGGGCATGGAGTTCGACACGCCCAAGGGCAAGATGACCTTCCGCAAGGAGGATCATCAGGCGCAGCAGAGCATGTATCACTTCCGCATCAAGAAGGACCAGCAGGGCGAATGGGACCTGCTCGAGCTGGTTCGCGAGATCAAGGCGGAAGAGATGCCGCTGCCGGTCCGCAACAAGCGCTGAACGCAGCCTCCCGCCCTCTCCCGCGCGGGGAGGGCGGGTCGGAGGCCCCTTTGCCGCGACAGGCAAGGGGGCGACGAAGGATGGCTGGGATTTCGCTGGAAACCGCAAGGGGGGACGGAAGTATGTCCGCGCCCGAGGAGCGACCGGTCCTCGAGACCGAGGAACTGACCATCCGCTTCGGCGGTCATGTGGCGGTCAACAACGTGAGCTGCGCGTTTCATCCCGGCACTCTCACCGCCATCGTCGGCCCGAACGGTGCCGGCAAGACGACGTTCTTCAATCTGGTCTCGGGTCAACTCAAAGCCTCTGCCGGGCGGATCCGCCTGTTTGGCGAGGACGTGAGCGGCCTGTCGGCGCCCGAGCGCACGCGGCGCGGCATCGGCCGGGCCTTCCAGCTCACGAATCTCTTTCCCAACCTGACGGTCAGGGAGAATGTGCGGCTCGCCGTCCAGGCGCGCGCCGGCCTCGGTCTCAATCTCTTCTCGCTCTGGAGCGGCCATCGCGACGTGATCGAGCGGGCGGAGCATTATCTCCACCGGGTCAATCTGGCCGACCGGCGCGACGAGCTGGCAGCGGCCCTGCCGCATGGCGACAAGCGCAAGCTCGAAGTGGCGATCCTGCTGGCTCTGGAGCCGGACATTTTCATGTTCGACGAACCGACGGCGGGCATGAGCGTCGACGAAGTACCGGTCATTCTCGACCTTATCCATCACATCAAGGGACAGGGCGACAAGACCATCCTGCTGGTCGAGCACAAGATGGACGTGGTGCGCGCGCTCGCGGACCGCATCGTCGTGCTGCATCACGGGTACCAGGTGGCGGACGGCGAGC
>JAHCJR010000089.1 GCA_026126165.1 Alphaproteobacteria bacterium | reverse complement strand
ACGGGGTCCGGTTTTGCCATTTCAACGACCGCTCGCGACTTCCAGCGGAGCCCTCCCATGTCACGGCGCAGACAACTCTACGAAGGCAAGGCCAAGGTCTTGTTCGAGGGGCCCGAGCCCGGCACCCTCGTGCAGTATTTCAAGGACGACGCCACCGCCTTCAACAACCAGAAGCGCGGCGTCATCACCGGCAAGGGCGTGCTGAACAACCGCATCTCGGAATACCTGATGACGCGGCTGAACGAGATCGGCGTGCCGACGCATTTCCTGCGCCGGCTCAACATGCGCGAGCAGCTCGTGAAGGAAGTGGAGATCATCCCGCTCGAGGTGGTGGTGCGCAACGTCGCCGCCGGCTCGCTCTCGACGCGGCTCGGCATCCAGGAAGGCACCGCCCTGCCGCGCTCGATCGTGGAGTTCTATTACAAGAACGACCAGCTCGGCGATCCGATGGTGACGGAGGAGCACATCACCTGTTTCGGCTGGGCGAGCCCGCCGGAGATCGACGAGATCATGTCGCTGGCGCTGCGCGTCAACGACTTCCTGTCCGGCCTCTTCCTCGGCGTCGGCATCCGGCTGGTGGATTTCAAGCTGGAATTCGGCCGCTACTGGGAGGGCGAGGAGATGCGCATCATCCTGGCGGACGAGATCAGCCCGGATTCCTGCCGCCTGTGGGACCTCGCCACCAACGACAAGATGGACAAGGACCGCTTCCGCCGCGATCTCGGCAACGTGGCCGAAGCCTACCAGGAAGTCGCCCGCCGCCTCGGCATCCTGCCCGAGGGCGGCCCGCGCGACATGAAGGGCCCCGCCATCATGCAGTAGCGGGGCATGGCGGTCCCGTCACGAAACGTAGCGAACAGAGGTCAGGCATGAAGGCGCGCGTGCACGTCACCCTGAAGAACGGCGTCCTCGACCCGCAGGGCAAGGCGATCGGCCATGCGCTCGAATCGCTGGGCTTCGCCGGCATCGGCGAGGTCCGCCAGGGCAAGTTCATCGAGCTGGACCTGACGGAGAACGATCCGGAGCGGGCGCGCGAGCAGGTGCGGCAGATGTGCGAGCGGCTGCTCGCCAACACGGTGATCGAGAACTACCGCATCGATCTCGGCTGAGCGGGAGCGCTCTCCTCACGAAAACGTGCGCCCGGGGCGCTTCGGCTGCGTCCTAAACTGGGACGCATGATGTGGCGCCGCAGTGGCTTCGCACCCCTCATTCTTCTCTCGCTCGCCCTGCTGGCCGGCATGCCCGCGCCAGCGGGGGCGAGCGAACCGGCCAGCGCGAGCGAACCGGCCAGCGCGGGCGAACCGGCCGGAGCGGGCGAGCCCTGCTTCGACTTCGCGCTTCCCTATCGGACGGAAGAGGAGATGGATGCAGCACTCGACCGCTGCTTCCCCCGGGAAAGCAGCCTGGCCGCCGCGCTCGCCGCCTTCCGCGCCGCCGGCCTGCCCGAATTGGAGTATCCCGGTCTGCTGCCCTATGGCGGTGTGCTGCGCTGGTCCTTCGCCTTCCTGCAGTGGGTACGGCGCGCGCCCGGCGTCACCGACAAGTGGCGAATCTTCCTGATCACCGATCCGACCCAGCCGGATCGCCTGATCCGCGCCGGTTCGTTCCTCACCTATGCCGACACGAACTTTCCGGCGCGCGGCGCGCCGTTCGATCTGGCCCGCATGTATTTCGGCGAGCGTCTGCGCATCGAGACGAGCCTTCTGCATATGGTGGAAAAGCCGATCACGGAGGAGACGGCGCTGGCGCTGATGCAGGCCCTGGGCGGCCGGGAGTATTCCCGCAGGACGGAGCGTGACGGTGAATCGCGGGAACTGGAAGGCTATCTGCGGTTCCGCCCATTTCCGCCCGAGCGCGTCATGGCGGAGTGGATGCAGGATTTCATCGCCTGGAGGATCCCGGAAACCTCCTATCCGCAGGTCCGCCTGATCTGGCGCTTCCGCACCCGGGACGGGCGGTTCAACGGGCTCTATGTCAACTGAGCGGCGGAGCCGGAACGAGTGACATTACATTTTGTATAATTCTGATCTTTACTTTTTGTAGTTATTTACGTACGATACGGGAACCTTCGCGCCGCACTGCGGCCGGACCACGCCACCCTCTGGAGGTTCCATCATGACCCAGCACCGCCCGATGCCCTTCCGCCCCGGCGCGCCGCGCGTGCCGAGCCTGCGCGAACAGGCGGAACGGATCGTCCGGCGCCTGCACGCGGTGACGCCGGATGCCCCCGGCACCGACCGCTGGCGCCTCGCCGACGGCAGCGAGATCGAGCAGCCCTTCGCCCTCTCGGGCAGGGTCGGCCCCGGCCAGGACAATGCGCCGGGGGACGTGCGGCGCGTGCAGGCGGCGCTGACCCGCGCGCGCTATCTCCCCGACACGGCGGAGGGGCCGAGCGGGCGCTTCGACCGCGCCACCGCGCTGGCGATCCGGGACTATCAGGCCAACAACGATCTCACCCTCGATGGCTGGATGCGCCCCGGCGGCGAGACCAACCGCCACATGGCCCAGACCTTCGGGCATCCGCCGCCCGGCCCGGAGCCGGCCCGACCCACCCCCACCGCCGCCGCGGCACCCGCGGCGGAGGGCGCCGCACCGGCCGAGCCCGGCATCTATATCGGCGGTCGCCACCTGTTCGGCGATGTCAACCATGCCTACTGGATGCGCCTCGACGAGAATGGCGACCGGCGGGTGATCGGCGTCGGGCCCAAGAATGACTCATTGACCAACATGGCCCACGGAGGGCCGATGGTCATCGAGAACAACATGGCCATTCAGAAGGGCTCCCGCGATCAATACACCGATGGCGACGGTCCGGCACAGCGCGGCTACCAACCGATGAGCGTTCCCCATCACCAGCGGGACGCGGCCTGGAATGATGCCATGGCCGCGGCGGCATGGCTGGAACGCCAGACGCCGGCCTACTCCAACATTCCCCGCAAGCTGCAGAATTCCAACACGTTCGCGGCCTTTGTCGGACATGTGCTGGGTAGTCACGCCGAGGGACCCAACTACGCGCCCGCGCCGACCCCCTTGCCGGACGTGCAGAGCCGGAGCCTGGGCGGCTTTCTGACCGGCGCCGGGCGCGTCCCCGTGCCCGGCACGCCATCGCACCTCCCGGGTTTCGACGAGGAGCAGGCGCACCGATGGTACCTGGAATACGACAAGGAAAAGGCCAACAAGAAGAAGAATGATCCAGAGCGGCGGAGAATTGGCGGCGACAACCCCGCGATGGGCGAGCGGCCGCGCCGTTTCCGCTAGTTCGTTTCACGAACTTGTGTCCGCGCGGCGCGGCGGCCCCGGCTAGGATTCGCCTTCCATGATCCCGCCGCGTCATCCCATCCTGGCGGCGCTGCTGTCCGGCCTTCTTGCCTTCGCCGGCGCGGCGCGGGCGGAACCGGCCGGGCAGCAGCACCACCCCGCCTCGCTGCTCGGCGGCAGGCCGCCGCCCGCGCCGTTCGATTGCCGGCCCGGCCGGGACGGAGATGCCGCCTCGACCGAGAAATGGCTGCCCGTTCCCTATACGCCGGACCGCCTGTTCGCTTTCTGGTGGCTCTGCTCGCGCATACTGGAAGTGGAAGAGATGCGCCATGCCCATCTCGGCGGCTGGCTGCTGCAGCAATACACCTCGGATACATATAAAGATGCCCATACGGCCAAGTATTTCTCCATCGCCATCTTCGACCGCGACGACCATTTCCTCGGTTTCGCGAGCAGCACCGACGGCAAGCTGCCCTGGTTGCTGACCGACGAACTTCCGCCGCTTTACGGCGCCAGCCCGGGCGCGTTTCGCTGACCGGCAAGCGACGAGGCCAGGCCATGCTCCCGTATCGCACCTTCCCTCTCCTCGCCACGCTGGTGCTGTTGCTCGCCGGCTGTCTCAAGGCGGAACAGAAGGTCGTGGAGGCGGAGCCGACGCCGCCGACCGGGCCGCCAATTTTCGATTTGGCCTGTTTCGATTTCGCGCAGCTCGACTATCCCGACCTGCGCACGGCGCAAGCAGAGTTTGCCCGCTGTTTCCCGCCGGGCGGAAGTCTGCGCGAAGTGATCGATACATTCCACCCGGTCACGCCCAACCTTGAGCATCGAAGCAAGACGGCGAACAAGGCCACCTGGATCGCGGGCGATGGCGATCTCTATCTCTGGGGGTTCTCGCCGGAGCGAAACGGCGCGCGGCCGCGGCCGGACATGGGCGCTATCTTGATCTTCATCCGGTACGCGGCGGGGATGGTGCAGGAGCTGGATTTCGCCTGGATGCAGGACCCGGGCGTCGCCCGCCGCCGCAGCCTGCCGCCCGAGCCGGAAAGCTGGCTCTCCCTCGGTTTCATCACGGACGGCCTCCACGCCTTCGCGCCCCAGCCGGTCCGGCCGGAGACATTGCGCGCCTTCATGGAGCAGCGGGTGAACCTCCCGCTCCATACCGAGGAACGGCTTCCTCATTTCGGTGGCTGGCTGGCACTGCATTTCGGCCGTCGGGAGGACGTTGGCGTCACCGCGCTGTTCGACCAGGCAGGCAACCTGCTCTATCTCGCGCGCCCCAAAGAGCTCCTCCGCCCCGTCGATCCGACGGAACGGCGGTCTTCCCAGTGAAGCACGGCCCGATCCTCACCCTGGCCCTGGTCCTGGCAGCCTGCATCGGCCCGCAGGATACACTCGGCTGCTTCGATTTCACCTTCCCCCATGCCAGCGAGCGGGAGGCCGACCGGAATCTCAAGGAGTGTTTTCCCGCCGGCAGTTCCCTGCCCGTGGCCCTGCTGGAAGTCAGGCGGGCAGGGCTGGAGCAGGTCAGTCACGACCGCTTTTTTTATGGCGGGGCGCGGCGTGTCGCCTATCGCTTCGACCGCCGTATCTCGCGCGCTCCCGGCGTCATCGACGACTGGCGCGTCTATCTGGTGCATGAGCCGGGCGATCCCATGACCCTAGTCGCCATTGGGGCGAGGCTCGTCTATCTGGACCAGAATTTCCCGGCACGCGGCGTTCCCTTCGAACTCAGCCGCTTCGAGGACAGGCGCGCGATCTGGGCAGCCCTGCTGCATCTGGTGGAGAAGCCGGTGACCGACGAGGGGGTCTGGGCGCTGATGGCGCGACTGGGCGGCGCACCGAGGGACACCTACGTGCGGGAAACCGATGTGAGCGCCGAGCTGAACGCCTATATTCCCCGCCTGCCGCTGCCGCCGGACCATATCTATGCGGACCAGATGCTCTACCGCCTGGGCCCGCAGGACAACGATCCGGCGAAGTTCTACCAGTACCCGCAGGTCCGCGCCCAATGGCGCTTCGATCTCGCGCGGCGGCAGTTCCTCGAACTGGATGTCTTTAACTGAATGCACCCGGGCAGAAAAACATCGGCGGGATCCCCGCCGCGTCATCCCATCCTGGCGGCGCTGCTGTCCGGCCTTCTTGCCTTCGCCGGCGCGGCGCGGGCGGAACCGGCCGGGCAGCAGCACCACCCCGCCTCGCTGCTCGGCGGCAGGCCGCCGCCCGCGCCGTTCGATTGCCGGCCCGGCCGGGACGGAGATGCCGCCTCGACCGAGAAATGGCTGCCCGTTCCCTATACGCCGGACCGCCTGTTCGCTTTCTGGTGGCTCTGCTCGCGCATACTGGAAGTGGAAGAGATGCGCCATGCCCATCTCGGCGGCTGGCTGCTGCAGCAATACACCTGGGATACATACAAGCATACCTACACCGACAAGTATTTCTCCATCGCCATCTTCGACCGCGACGACCATTTCCTCGGTTTCGCGAGCAGCACCGACGGCAAGCTGCCCTGGTCGCTGACCGACGAACTCCCGCCGCTTTACGGCGCCAGCCCTGGCGCGTTTCGCTGACCGGCAAGCGACGAGGCCAGGCCATGCTCCCGTATCGCACCTTCCCTCTCCTCGCCGCGCTGGTGCTGTTGCTCGCCGGCTGTCTCAAGGCGGAACAGAAGGTTGCGGAGGCGGAGACGTTGCCGGCGGCCGGGCCGCGAGCCTGTCCGGCGCCCGGGCAACGCAGAGAGGGCGGCGACATGGAAATCCAGTATCTGCCGCCGGGGCCGGTGACGCCGCCCCGCCTGTCCGAATTCCTCCGGCGCTGCCACCCGGTGACCGGTTTCGAGGAGGCGCGGCTTTCGCATTTCGGCGGCTGGCTGGCGCAGAGCTACCATCTGGGGGACGGCGCGACCCTGACCGCCATCTTCGATGGCGACGGCCACTTCCTCAGGCTGGAGCGGCACCGCTCGCCGGGCCTGCCGGACTGGCTGGTGGCGGTGGAGCCCGACCGATGATCGCGACAGGCAAGACCACCGGCATGCGCGTCGCCATGCTGGTCCTGCTCGCGGCGCTGCTGGCGGAAGCCGGTGCCGCCATCGCCGCGCCGGCGCCCTGCTTCGATCGGGCCATCCTGGATCGCGGCGAGGCGGAGGTCGACCGCGCCCTCGCGCGCTGCTTCCCCGCCGGCAGTTCCCTGCCCGAAGCGGTGGAGGCGCTGCGGCAGGCAGGCTTTCGCAAGATACCGCCGGATGTCATCCGCCATGGCGGTGAAATGCGCGGGGCCGACCGGCTGGTCATGCGGCACCGGCGCGCCCCGGGCGTCACCGACTTTTGGGCGCTGACGCTGGTTCACGCGCCCGGCAACGACCGAAGAATCCTGGTTAGCGGATCGTTCCTTATCTATCAGGACCAGAATTTTCCCGCCCGTGGCGTGCCGCCGGAACTTGCCCGAATGATTGGCCGCGACTTTCTCGGGCCGACACTCCTTCACCTCGTGGAAAAGCCCATTACCCCGGAATCCGTGCTTTTCCTGGCGCAGCGGCTCGGAGGTGTCGCGCGCCCGGAAAAGACGGACGGGAACGGCCTGACGCTGACGAGCTTCCTGCCGCGCCGGCCGCTGCCGGCGGGCCATATCATGGCGGAAGAGTTCGATGCCTATCTCAACTGGCCGCGGGACGATCCCGATTTCCGCTTTCCCCATGTCCTGGCTCGCTGGCGGTTTCGTGCCGGCGACCGGCAGTTCCTCGGCATGGAAGTGACGGACTGAGCCCTCGCCCGCCGCCGCTCGCCGCTTCCAAAAGAGCGACTCTTGCACTAGTCTCCGCCGCGTCCGGCGCCGGCCGCCGCCGCCGGGCCAGCCCTCCAGGAATGCCGGGGACCGCGCATGAAGGCAGCCGTCATCGTCTTTCCCGGTTCCAACTGCGACCGGGACGTCCAGGTCGCGCTCGGCCGGAGCATGGGCCGCGCGCCGCTCATGGTCTGGCACCGCGACTCGGCGCTGCCCGAGGATCTCGATCTCGTGGTGATCCCCGGCGGCTTTTCCTATGGCGACTATCTGCGCGCCGGCGCCATGGCCGCCCACTCCCCGGTCATGCGCGACGTGGTGGAGAAAGCGCGCCGGGGCCTCGCCGTGCTCGCCATCTGCAACGGCTTCCAGATCGCGACCGAGGCCGGGCTGCTGCCCGGCGTGCTGATGCGCAACGCCTCGCTCCGCTTCGTCTGCAAGGACGTGCATCTGCGCGTCGAGCAGAGCCAGACCCCCTTCACCGCCCGCTACGAGCAGGGCCAGGTGATCCGCATTCCCATCGGCCATGCGGAGGGCAACTATTTCACCGATCCCGACACCTTGCGCCGGCTCGAGGATCGCGGCCAGATCGCCTTCCGCTACTGCACGCCGACCGGCGAAACCAACGCGGAGGCCAATCCCAACGGTTCGCTCGCCAACATCGCCGGCATCTTCAACGAGACCCGCACCGTCCTCGGCCTGATGCCGCACCCCGAGCGGCTGGCCGATCCCCTGCTTGGCGGCAACGACGGGCGCGCCATGTTCGACAGCCTGGTGGAGGCCCTCTCGTGAGCGCCACGGCCAATGCCCGCCCGGCCGACCTGATGGGCCTGAGCGAGGCGGAATACGACCGCGCGGTCGAGATCATGGGCCGCGCGCCGAACCAGGTCGAGCTTGGCATCTTCTCGGTCATGTGGAGCGAGCACTGCTCCTACAAATCCTCGAAGAAGTGGCTGAAGCGTCTGCCGACCAGCGCGCCCTGGGTGATCTGCGGCCCCGGCGAGAATGCGGGCGTGATCGACATCGGCGACGGCCAGGCCGCGATCTTCAAGATGGAGAGCCACAACCACCCCTCCTTCATCGAGCCCTACCAGGGGGCCGCGACCGGCGTGGGCGGCATCCTGCGCGACGTCTTCACCATGGGCGCCCGGCCGATCGCCAACCTGAACGCGCTGCGCTTCGGCGATCCGGCGCATCCCAAGACCCGCCACCTGCTGGCCGGCGTGGTGGCCGGCATCGGCGGCTACGGCAATTGCGTGGGCGTGCCGACGGTGGGCGGGGAATGCACCTTCCATCCGAGCTACAACGGCAACATCCTGGTCAATGCCATGACGGTGGGCCTGGCGCGGACCGACCGCATCTTCTATTCGGCCGCCGCCGGCATCGGCAATCCGGTGGTCTATGTCGGCTCCAAGACCGGGCGCGACGGCATCCACGGCGCGACCATGGCCTCGGCCGAGTTCGACGAACGCTCCGAGGAGAAGCGCCCGACCGTGCAGGTGGGCGATCCCTTCACCGAGAAGCTGCTGATCGAGGCTTGCCTCGAACTGATGGCGACCGACTGCATCGTCGCCATCCAGGACATGGGCGCGGCCGGCCTCACCTCCTCGTCCTTCGAGATGGCATCGAAGGGCGGCGTCGGCATCGAACTCTGGCTCGAGCGCGTGCCGATGCGCGAGACCGGCATGACCCCCTACGAGATCATGCTGTCGGAGAGCCAGGAGCGCATGCTGATGATCCTGCGCCCGGGACGCGAGGCGGAGGCGCGGGCGATCTTCGAGAAGTGGGAGCTCGATTTCGCCGTCATCGGCCAGGTGACGGGGACCGGGCGGATGCGGCTCTCCATGCATGGCGAGACCGTGGGCGACCTTCCCGTCGCCCCGCTGGCCAGCGCCGCGCCGGAATACGACCGGCCATGGACGCCCACGCCGAAGCCCGCGCCCTTGCCGATGCCCGACGCGGCCGGGCGGCTGGACGAGGCCTTGCTGAAACTGCTCGCCTGCCCCGATCTCTGCTCCAGGCGCTGGATCTGGGAGCAGTACGACCACATGGTGATGGCCGACACGGTGCTGAGGCCCGGCGGCGATGCGGCGCTGGTGCGGGTGCATGGGTCGCGCAAGGGACTCGCGGTCACCACCGACTGCACGCCGCGCTATTGCCATGCCGACCCGGAAGAGGGCGGGGCGCAGGCGGTGGCGGAGACCTGGCGCAACATCACCGCCGTGGGCGCCACGCCGCTTGCCATCACCGACTGCATGAATTTCGGCAATCCGGAACGGCCCGAGATCATGGGCCAGTTCGCCGGCTGCATCGAAGGCATGCGCCGGGCCTGCCTCGCGCTCGACTATCCGGTCGTCTCCGGCAACGTCTCGCTCTACAACGAGACCAGCGGGCAGGCGGTACATCCGACGCCCAGCATCGGCGGCGTCGGCCTGATCGAGGATGTCGGACTGGCGCGCGGCATCTCGCCGCGGGCGGCCGGCGAGATGCTGATCCTGATCGGCCGCACCGGGGGCCATCTGGGCCAGTCGCTCTATCTGCGCGAGGTGCTGGGACGCGAGGACGGCCCGCCGCCGCCGGTCGATCTGGCGGCGGAGAAGCGCAACGGCGATTTCGTGCGGGCGCAGATCCTTTCCGGGCGCCTTTCCGCCTGCCACGACCTTTCCGACGGCGGGCTGCTGGTGGCGCTCGCCGAGATGTGCCTCGCCTCCGGGCTCGGCGCGCGGGCAACCCTGCCGCCGGGCCTGCCGCGCCATGCCGCCGCCTTCGGCGAGGACCAGGCGCGCTACCTGCTCTCGGCTGATCCCCGGGCAGCGGGCGAAGTTCTGAATGCCGCGCGGGCGGCCGGCGTTCCCGCTCTTGCCATCGGCGAGGTCGGCGGCAATGATTTGACGCTGGGCGAGGATTGCACCATATCGGTGGCGGCGCTGGCCGCGGCGCATCAGGGCTGGCTGCCCGCCTTCATGGACGGGCGCCGGCGCAAGGAGTGAGGACGGCAGAGGAGCATGGTCACGACATGGCGATGAGTGCTGCGGAAATCGAGCGGCTGATCCGCGAGGCATTGCCCGATGCGCAGGTCACCATCCAGGATCTGCGTGGCGACGGCGATCATTACGCGGCGCACGTAGTCTCGTCCGCCTTCAAGGGCAAGAGCCGGGTGCAGCAGCACCAGATCGTCTATGCGGCGCTGCGCGGCAACATGGGCGGACAGCTCCACGCGCTCGCGCTGCAGACCGCGCCGCCGCAGGACTGAGGCCGGATGACCCCGGCATGAATCACCGAGGGCGGGTTTCTCCCGCCGGCATAAGCAAGGAAGCAGGAACCATGGCAGACAATACCGTTATCGATCGCATCCGCCAGGACATCGATAGCAACCCGGTGGTGCTCTACATGAAGGGCTCGCCGGTCTTTCCGCAATGCGGCTTTTCCGCCCAGGTGGTGCAGATCCTCTCGCATCTCGGCGTGAAGTTCAAAGGCATCGACGTGCTGACCGATCCCGGCCTGCGCCAGGGCATCAAGGAATTCTCGAACTGGCCGACCATCCCGCAGCTCTACGTCAAGGGCGAGTTCGTCGGCGGCTGCGACATCGTGCGCGAGATGTTCGAGAGCGGCGAGCTAAACCAGATGCTGGCCGACAAGGGCATCGAGCATCGGGCTGCCTGACCGGCACCGGGAGCTTCGGCAAAAGGAAAGGGCCGCAAGCGCGGCCCTTTCGCGTTTCGGGATACTGGAGCGAGCGCTCAGGCCGCCGCCGGCAATGCCCGGCCGGCGTCCGGTGCGCGGCTGCTCCGGAGCGCCAGCGCCCCGTCGCCCAGCAGCGCATGGGCAAGTCCGGCGGCGATCAGGAAGACCGGATATTCCCAGCCGCCGTTCGGCGCGGAAAAGACCCAGCCGTTGCCGGCATGCACCCAGGCAGCACCCAGCATGACCGGCGTGAGGGCGAGGGAGACGAAGCGGCCGTGCAGGCCGAGCAGGATCAGCAGGCCGCCGCCGATTTCCGCGAGAATCACAAGGTAAGCCAGCGGACCGGGCAGGCCGAGCTGCTCGAAAAAGCCGACCGTGCCGGCAATGCCGAAGACGAAGACCTTGAGCAGGCCATGGGCGAGCCACATGGTGCCGAGGGCGAGGCGCAGCAGCAGGGCGCCGTAGGGGGCGAGAGGGGACATGATTGCTCCTTAGGTTTCTCGATGCGTGTTGATAACAAATAGTGTATTGGTAACTTCAAGTGACCATATCATTCTTCAATTGAAGAATTCTGTAAAGTAGGTACCATAAAGTAACCTATGAATCGGATGGATACCTGTCATGCCCATGCCGCGAAGCCCGGTCGACTGTCCGATGGATGCGATCCTGCGCCTCTTGATGGGGCCCTGGACCAGCTACATCCTCTATAACCTGCGCCAGTACGGGCCGACGCGCTTCGGCGAGCTGAAGCGCCGGGTCGTGGGGATTTCGGCCAAGGTGCTGACGCAGCGCCTGCGGCTGCTGGAAGAGGCGGACATCATCCGGCGCGACTACACGCCGTCCATTCCGCCGCAGGTCACCTACTCCCTCGCCGCGCGCGGCCAGGAACTCTCGCCGGTGATCGACCAGCTCAATGCCATCGCCCGGCGCTGGAACGAGGAAGATGCGGCACGAAGCTCCGGGCAGGGTCCGGCGGCGGGGAACGATGAGTCGGCCGTCACAGAATCGTCGGTCAGCCATTAACGAGGGCTGCCGGCAGACGTATCTTGAGTATCGTAGCGGTCCGTCCTGCGGACGGACCCGGTTCCAAGCAGCGGAGGTGGAGAAATGCAGCGTCTCCTCTCGATCCTTGCCCTGATCGTGCTCCTGGCCGTCCCCGGCATGGCGGGCGCGCAGCAGGTGGAACTCGGCCGCTATTACGCGCTGGTGGTCGGCATCAACGACTATCGCAAGATGCCGAAACTCCAGTCCGCCGTGAACGATGCCAGCGCCGTGCATGACCTGCTGCGCCGGGAATACGGCTTCACGTCCGAACTGCTGCTCAATGCCAAGCGCGCGGACATCATCTCCGCGCTCGACCGCTACCGCCGGCAGCTCAAGCCCGGGGACAACTTCCTCTTCTACTATGCCGGTCACGGCCAGCTCGATGCCGATGCCGATGCCGGTTACTGGCTGCCTGCCGACGCCGACCCCGACAGCCAGGTCAACTGGATCGCGTTGCAGAGCCTGACCAGCACGTTGCGGGCATTGCCGGCCAAGCATGTCATGGTCGTGTCGGATTCCTGCTTCTCCGGCATGCTGGCGCGCGGACCGCTCACCGCCTCGCTCGGTGCGGGCGAGCGCAGCGCCGATATCGCCCGCCTGGCTGCCAAGCGCGCGCGCACGGTGCTTGCCTCCGGCGGGCTGGAGCCGGTGATGGATGCGGGAGGCGATGGCCACTCGGTCTTCACCCGCGCCTTCCTGCAGGTGCTGCGCGAGGCCAACGAACCGATCATCGGCCACGAGCTCTACAACCAGCTCCGCCCGCGCGTCATCGTGAACTCGCCGCAGACGCCGGAATATGCCGATATCCGCATGGCGGGCCATGACGGCGGCGACTTCGTGTTCATGCCCTACAACAAGGTCCGCGCGCCGGCGCCGGCCGCCACCGCCGCGGCCCCGCCCGCTCGCCCGGCGCAGGACATGGCCGCTTCCTACGAACTCGCCTTCTGGGATGCGATCAAGGATTCGAGCCGGCCCGAGGATTACCGCGCCTACCTGGAAGCCTATCCGAACGGCCGCTTCGCGCCGCTGGCCCGCGTGCGGGCCGGCCAGACCATCGCCGCCGCCCCGCCACGGACCGCGCCGGCGGAGACCGCGCCGCGCGCGCCC
>JAHCJR010000088.1 GCA_026126165.1 Alphaproteobacteria bacterium | reverse complement strand
CGCCCGCGCCGGTCTGCGCGCCCGCGAATTCAGTGCCGTGGAACTGACCGAGGCGGCGATCGCCGCCATGGAAGCGGCCCGGCCGCTCAACGCCATGATCACCGAGACGCCGGATCGCGCCCGTGCCATGGCGACGGAGAGCGACCGGCGTCTTTCGCGCGGCGAAGCCGGACCGCTCGAAGGCATTCCGATCGCCATCAAGGATCTCTTCTGCACCGATGGCGTGCAGACCACCGCCGGCTCGCGCATCCTCAAGGGTTTCGTGCCGCCCTATGAATCGACGGTGAGCGCCAATCTCTGGCGCGCCGGCGCGGTGATGCTGGGCAAGGCCAATCTCGACGAGTTCGCCATGGGCTCGTCGAACGAGACCAGCCATTTCGGACGGGTGGAGAATCCGTGGCGGCGCGCGGACGGCAAACCGCTGGTTCCCGGCGGCTCTTCCGGCGGCTCGGCCGCTTCGGTGGCGGCCGGCTTCTGCCTCGGCGCAACCGGCACCGATACCGGCGGCTCGATCCGCCAGCCGGCAAGCTTCACCGGCATCGTCGGCATCAAGCCGACCTATGGCCGCTGCTCGCGCTGGGGCATCGTCGCCTTTGCGTCCTCGCTGGACCAGGCAGGACCCATGACGCGCACCGTGCGCGATGCCGCGATCATGCTCGGCGCCATGGCGAGTGTCGACGATAAGGATTCGACCAGCGTCGACCGGCCGGTGCCGGACTACGAGGCGGCGATGACCGGCGACGTGCGCGGTCTGCGCATCGGCATTCCGAAGGAATACCGGGTCGATGGCATGCCTGCGGAAATCGAGGCGCTGTGGCGCCAGGGCATCGACTGGCTGCGCTCGGCCGGCGCCGAGATCGTCGATGTATCGCTGCCGCACACGGGCTACGCGCTGCCTGCCTACTATATCGTCGCTCCGGCCGAGGCATCCTCCAACCTCGCCCGCTATGACGGCGTGCGCTTCGGCCTGCGCGTGCCGGGCAACAGCCTGCCGGACATGTACGCGAAGACGCGGGGCGCGGGTTTCGGTGCGGAGGTGCGCCGGCGCATTCTCATCGGCACCTACGTCCTGTCTGCCGGCTACTACGATGCCTATTACGTGAAGGCGCAGCAGGTACGCACGCTGATCCTGCGCGATTTCGAGCGCGCCTGGGAGAAGGTGGACGCGATCCTGACGCCGACCGCGCCCTCCGCCGCCTTCGGTATCGGCGAGAAGAGCGACGATCCGATCTCGATGTATCTCAACGACGTCTTTACCGTGCCGGTGAACCTGGCGGGCTTGCCCGGCATTTCGGTCCCTGCCGGGCTGTCGAAGGAGGGCCTGCCGCTCGGGCTGCAGCTCATCGGCCGCGCCTTCGACGAGGAGACGCTGTTCCGCGTCGGCGGTGTGCTGGAGGAGGCGGCGGGATTCTCGGCCCGGCCGCGAACCTGGTGGAAGGGCTGACGCAGATGACGAGCAACCTGATGCGAGGCGAGACCGGCGAATGGGAGGTGGTGATCGGCATGGAGGTCCATGCCCAGGTGACCTCTCGCTCCAAGCTCTTCTCCGGCGCAGCGACCGACTTCGGCGCCGAACCGAACAGCCAGGTGTCGCTCGTCGATGCCGCGTTTCCGGGCATGCTGCCGGTGATCAACCGCGAATGCGTCCGTCAGGCGGTCAAGACCGGCCTCGGACTGAGGGCACAGATCAACCCGCGCTCGGTGTTCGACCGCAAGAACTATTTCTATGCTGACCTGCCGGCCGGCTACCAGATTTCCCAGTATCTGCAGCCGATCGTCGGCCATGGCAAGCTCACCATCGACCTGCCGGACGGATCGAGCCGCGAGATCGGCATCACGCGCCTGCATCTGGAGCAGGATGCGGGCAAGAGCCTGCACGACCAGCATCCTTCCGCGACCTTCGTCGACCTCAACCGCGCCGGCGTGGCGCTGATGGAGATCGTGTCGGAGCCCGACATGCGTTCGGCGGAGGAGGCGGCGGCCTATCTCAGCAAGCTGCGCACGATCCTGCGCTACCTCGGCACCTGCGACGGCAACATGGAGGAAGGCTCCATGCGGGCCGACGTCAACGTCTCGGTCCGCCGCCCGGGCGAGAAGCTCGGGACGCGCTGCGAGATCAAGAACGTCAATTCGGTCCGCTTCGTCCGTCAAGCCATCGAGTACGAGGCACGCCGCCAGATCGACCTCATCGAAGGCGGCGGCAAGGTGGAGCAGGAAACAAGGCTGTTCGATACCGGACGCGGCGTGACGCGCTCGATGCGCTCGAAGGAAGAGGCGCACGATTACCGCTATTTCCCCGATCCGGACCTGCTGCCGCTCGAACTCTCCGAGGATTTCATCGAGGAGATCCGCCGCGAGCTCCCGGAACTGCCGGACGAGAAGAAGGCGCGCCTGGTCGGCGAGCTGGGTCTTTCCGCCTACGATGCGGGGGTCCTGGTCGCCGACAAGGAAAGCGCGGATTTCTACGAGGCGGTGGCAAGGGGCCGCGATGCGAAGCTCGCGGCTAACTGGGTGACGGGGGACTTCTTCGGCGCCCTCAACCGGTCGGGCAAGGGCATTGCCGAATTTCCGGTCACCGCCGCGAAGCTGGGCGGGTTGCTCGACCTGATCGCCGATGGCACGGTCTCCAACCGGCTCGCCAAGGACATTTTCGAGATCATGGTCGAAACCGGCAAGGAAGCGGCGGCCGTGGTCGAGGAGAAAGGCCTCAAGCAGGTGACCGACACCGGCGCCATCGCGGCCGCGATCGACCAGGTCCTGGCGGCCAACGCAGACAAGGTGAACGAGTATCGCTCCGGCAAGGACAAGCTGTTCGGGTTCTTCGTCGGTCAGGTGATGCGTGCCATGGGCGGGAAGGCGAACCCGGCCGCTCTTAACGAGCTGCTGAAGAAGAAGCTTGCCGGAAACTGAGCCCGCTTTTCAGACAACGCGCTTCTCGCGCAGGGCGGCGATCTCCGCATCTCCATAGCCGATTTCGCGCAGGATCTCGTCGGTGTGCTCGCCAAGCAGCGGCGCGCGCCCCTGGACGCGGCCGGGCGTGGCGGAGAGCGCGATCGGCGTGTCCATGACCGGCGCCGGACCGGCAAGGCCGGGAAACGCCAGCTCCTTGAGGAAGCCGGCGGCCGAGACATGCGGGTCGACCAGAACTTGGCGCGGCGAATGCACCGGTCCGGCCGGAACGCGCGCGCGCTCGAGTTCCTCGAGCGCCTCGGCCTGGCTGCGTTCCGCGCACCAGGCAGCCATGTGCCGGCTCAGTTCCGCGGAGTGGCGCCCCCGTTCGAGATCGTCGCGGAACCGCGGATCGGTGAACCAGTGATCGCCACCCATCAGTTTCGCCCAGCGCCGGAAGAGGGGCTGGCCGACCACCTGCACCATGATCCAGTTGCCGTCGCGGCAGCGATAGAGATCGGTCGGCGCCGTCGAATAGCCCAGATTGCCTTGCGGCACCCGGTCGATTTCGGTCAATGCCTGTTCGATCAGGATCGAGTTGCTCATGGTGAGCGCCGTGGCCAGCAGCGATCCGCTCACCTCCTGGCCGCGTCCCGTGCGCTGGCGCGCCATGAGCGCCAGCACCGTGCCGAAAGCGGCAGCCAGGGCCGTGGAAAAATCGACGAAATTGACCGCGGCGCGGCGTGGCTGGTCCGGATCGCCGGACATGTAGGCTGCACCCGACATGGCCTGCCCGACGCCATCGAAGCCTATCCGGCTGGCATAGGGGCCGGACTGGCCGAAGGCGGAGGTGGTGGTGAGGATGATCTCCGGCCGGATCGCCGACAGGCTGGCATGGTCGAGGCCCATGGCCAGCAAGGTCTCCCGGGGCAGGTTGGCGATCACCACGTCCGAGCGCGCCACCAGCCGCCGCACGATCTCGCGCCCCTCGGGCGCCGTCGGATCGAGGGTCAGGTTGCGCTTGCCGCGGTTGACCTGCATGTAGAGCGGGCCCTCGCCGCTCCCGGCGAGCGGCAGGATGGCGCGGTCCTCGCTACCTCCCACCTTGTCGATGCGGATCACGTCCGCGCCATGATCGGCCAGCAGCGCGCCGCAGAACGGCCCGGCGATGAAGCGGCCGAAATCGAGCACCCGGACGCCGGCAAGCACCTGTTCCATTTTCCCCGCACCTCCACAAAGCTGCGGCATTGTAGCCTCGATGCGAACCGGGTTAAGTGTCTTTGCGCGCCGACCCGCCGCGCCGGACCCCGAGGATGCCGCCATGAGCCTGCCCGAAGACCTGGAGATCGTGCTGGAGACGCCGCCGGACCCTGAAGATCAGCGCCTCATCGTCGAGGGGCTGATCGCCTTCAATCGGGCAATGGTGCCGCCGATGCCCTATACGCCCATGACCTTCATGGTGCGCGAGCCTTCCGGCCGCAAGCTCGGCGGCATCGATGGCTGGATCAGCTTTGGCTGGATGTTCGTGAAGAATTTCTGGCTGCCTGAGGATCTACGCGGGCACGGGCTCGGCAGGCAACTCATGGCGGCGGCGGAACGGGAGGCGCGTCGGCAGGGTTGCGTCGGCATCCATCTCGACACCTTCGATTTCCAGGCGCGCGGTTTCTACGAAAAGCTGGGATTCGAGGTTTTCGCCGAACTGGCGGACTTTCCGCCGCCCGGCCATCGCCGGTTCTTTCTCAAGAAAATGCTGCGGGCGGAGGCAACATGATGGCGGCGGCAATGGCGGATCGGGATCGCGAACTGATCGAGGCGGCACGCGAGGCGATCCGGCGGCTCTATCAGGAGAACAGGCACCATATCGGTGCGGCGGTCCGGGGGCGCTCCGGCCGCGTCTACAGTGCCGTGCATCTCGACACTTATGTGGGCCGAGCCTCGGTCTGCGCCGAGGCCGTGGCGCTCGGCAAGGCGATATCGGAAGGCGAGAGCGGGATCGAGGCCATCGTTTCCGTCCGGCATCCGCGTCCGGCGGAAACCAATCGCGAGATTCATGTGGTTTCGCCCTGCGGCATCTGTCGCGAGATGCTGTCCGACTTCGCGCCCGGCTGCCTCGTCATTACTCCGGACGGGGAGGGGGTGCGCGTCGTGCCGGTCGAGGAACTGCTGCCGAACAAGTATCGCCGCCGGTCCTAGGCAGTGGCGGCGGGCAAGGCTATCCTCGGGCGCACATCGAGCCGGGGGATCGACCATGGATGCACGCACGATCGACAAGCGCCGCCTGCCCAGCCGTCACGTGTCGGTGGGGCCCGACCGGGCTCCGCACCGATCCTATTACTACGCCATGGGCCTGACGGAGGAGGAGATCGCCAGGCCCTTCATCGGCGTGGTCACCACTTGGAACGAGGCCGCTCCGTGCAATATTGCCCTCTCGCGGCAGGCCCAGGCGGTCAAGGTCGGGGTGAAGGAAGCAGGCGGGACGCCGCGCGAGTTCACCACCATCACGGTGACCGACGGCATCGCCATGGGCCACCAGGGCATGAAGTCGTCCCTGGTCAGCCGCGAGGTGATCGCGGACTCGACCGAACTCACCGTGCGCGGCCATTGCTACGACGCGATCGTCGGCCTCGCGGGCTGCGACAAGTCGCTGCCAGGGCTGATGATGGCCATGGTGCGGCTCAACGTACCGTCGGTTTTCATGTATGGCGGCTCGATCCTGCCGGGCAAGTTCCGCGGTCGCGATGTCACGGTGATCGACGTCTTCGAGGGCGTCGGCAAGCACGCGGTGGGCGAGATGTCGGCGGAGGACCTGCACGAGCTGGAATGCGTCGCCTGCCCGTCCGCCGGTTCCTGCGGCGGACAATATACCGCCAACACCATGGCCTGCGTTTCGGAGGCGATGGGGCTCGCCATTCCCGGCTCCGCCGGCGCGCCCGCGCCCTACGAGACGCGCGATGCCTATGCGGTCGCATCCGGCCGCCAGGTGATGGAGCTGATCCGCCGCAACATCCGGCCGCGCGACATCGTGACGCGCAAGGCGCTGGAGAATGCCGCGGTCGTTGTCGCCGCGACCGGTGGATCGACCAATGCCGCGCTGCATCTCCCGGCGATCGCGCACGAGGCCGGTATCCGTTTCGACCTGCATGACGTGGCGAAGATCTTCCGGCGCACGCCCTACATTGCCGATCTCAAGCCCGGCGGTCGCTATGTCGCCAAGGATCTTTTCGATGTCGGCGGCGTGCCGGTGGTCATGAAGACGCTTCTCGACGGCGGCTTCCTGCATGGCGATTGCCTGACCGTGACCGGCAAGACCATTGCGCAGAATCTCAAGGGCGTGAAGTTCCCGAAGGACCAGGACGTGGTCCGGCCGGTCGGGCGGCCGCTTTCGGTCACCGGCGGCGTGGTCGGGCTGAAGGGCAACCTGGCGCCGCAGGGCGCCATCGTGAAGGTGGCGGGGATGAAGGTGCTGCGCCATGTCGGCCCGGCGCGCGTGTTCGACTGCGAGGAGGACTGCTTCCGCGCGGTACAGGAAGGAAAATACAAGGAAGGCGACGTTCTCGTCATCCGTTACGAGGGGCCCCGCGGCGGTCCGGGCATGCGGGAGATGCTGTCCACCACGGCGGCCCTTTACGGGCAGGGGATGGGAGAGAAGGTGGCCCTGATCACGGATGGCCGCTTCTCCGGTGGCACGCGCGGCTTCTGTGTCGGACATGTCGGCCCGGAAGCAGCGGTCGGCGGCCCGATCGGGCTGTTGAAGAACGGCGACATGATCACGATCGATGCGGAGAAGGGCGTGCTTTCGGTCGCGCTCACCAAGGCGGAACTGGCGCGCCGGCGCAAGAAATGGAAGCCGCGCCGCACCGACTATCAGTCGGGCACGCTCTGGAAATATGCGCAACTCGTCGGCGATGCCGAGAAGGGCGCGGTCACCCATCCCGGCGGTGCCCGCGAAACCCACTGCTACGCCGATCTCTAACATTAAGGATCGCTCCGGCATGTCGCGTATCGCCATCGCGGGTTTCCAGCACGAGACCAATACCTTCGCGCCGCTCAAGGCACGCTACGACAACTTCCTGCAGGGCGAAAGCTGGCCGGGACTGACGCGCGGCGAACAGATGTTCGAGGTGCTGCCGCCGATGAACATCGCGTCCGGTGGTTTCATCAAGGAAGCGCGGCGTCTCGGGCATGAGCTGGAGCCGATCCTCTGGGCCGCCGCGGTGCCCTCGGCCCACGTCACCGAGGATGCCTACGAACGTATCGCCGGCATGATCGTCGAGGGCATCGCCGCGTTGCGCGGGCGCATCGATGCGGTCTATCTCGACCTGCATGGCGCGATGGTGACCGAACACCTGGAGGATGGCGAGGGCGAGTTGCTGCGCCGCGTGCGGGCGCTGGTCGGCGCCGACTTGCCGGTGGTGGCGAGCCTCGATCTGCATGCGAACGTCACCGTAGGCATGGTGGAGCATGCTTCGGCCCTGATTGCCTATCGTACCTATCCGCATGTCGATATGGCCGAGACCGGCGCGCTCACGGCGCGTCATCTGCACGACCTCCTCTCCGGCCGCCGCGGCCGGCAGTTCAAGGCCTATCGGCGGGTGCCGTTCCTGCTGCCGCTGACCCAGCAATGCACCATGGTTGAACCCTCCAAGGGGATCTACGAGAAGCTCGCGGCACTCGATGGCGGCATCGTCTCGGTCGCTTCCTACACGCCCGGATTCCCGCCGGCCGACATCCAGGAATGCGGGCCCTCGATCTTCGTCTATGCCGACAGCCAGGAGGCGGCCGACCGGGCGGCCAATGGAATGCTGGAGGAGGTTCTCGGGCGCGAAGCCGATTTCGCGGTCGGCCTGATGGCGCCGGCCGATGCGGTGTCTCACGCCATGCGCCGCGCCAATTCGGCGCGCCGGCCGGTGGTGCTGGCGGACGTGCAGGACAATCCGGGCGCCGGCGGCACGTCCGACACGACCGGGCTGCTGCGCGCGCTGGTCGAGGCGGGCGCGCGCGGTGCCGTGCTGGGCGTGCTCACCGATCCGGAGGCCGCGCGGATCGCCCATGCGGCGGGTGTCGGGGCGGAGATCGAGCTGGCGCTTGGCGGCAAGGCCTATCGCGAGGGCGACCCGCCACTACACGGGCGCTTCCTCGTCGAGCGGTTGAGCGATGGCCGTTTTCTGTGCACGGGGCCATTTTACGGCGGAACGCGCGCCGATCTCGGTCCATCGGCGCTGCTGCGCATCGGCGAGGTGCGCGTCGTCGTCGCGACCAGGCGCATGCAGGCGGCGGATCAGGAGATCTTCCGCCATCTCGGCATCGAGCCTTCGGAACAGAAGATTCTCGCCCTGAAAAGCTCGGTTCATTTCCGCGCGCATTTCACGCCGATCGCCGAGGAAATCCTGCCGGTCGAGGCGAAGGGTTGTTTCGTCGACCGGCCGGAACTTCTGCCCTACCGCAATCTCCGCACGGGAATCCGGCTGGCGCCGAACGGACCGGTGCGCAGTGCCTGAAGGGCTGGACATTTCGCATTCGATCGGGAGATCCTCATGATGCGTCCACTCGCCATTATTGCCGCTCTGCTTGGCGCCACCCTTTCGCTTGCCGCGCTGGCGCAGCATCAGCATCAGCCACAGCATCCGCAGGGTCATGCCGGCGCCGCCTTGCATTCTCCGGCCATGCCAGGACAGGATGCTTTCGGCGCCATTCAGGAAATCGTCCGTATCCTCTTGGCCGATCCGGCGACCGACTGGAGCAAGGTCGATCTCGCCGCTTTGCGCGAGCACCTGATCGACATGAACGAAGTCACGCTCAATGCCCGCGCAAGGGAGCATCGGCGTCCCGACGGGATTGACATCGATGTGAGCGGGGAAGGGCGCACGCGCGAGGCGATCCGGCGCATGGTGGTCGCCCATGCGCGGGAGATCGACGGCATGAACGGCTGGCGGGTGCGCGCCGAGGCGAGCGAATCAGGCGCGCGGATCAGCGCCAGCGCCGACAGTCCGGGCGAAGTCGCCAAGCTTCACGGGTTGGGCTTCATCGGCCTGATGGTCCAGGGCGACCATCATCAGCCGCATCATCTGGCGATGGCGCGGGGCACCTTCGGCGGGCATCGGCACTGAGGCCGCGCGGTCAGCCTTCGATCCGGCGTTCCGGAAGGTCGTTCGCGGTGATGTGGGCAGGAATGCGCGTGTCCCAGTAGATGTTCTCTTTCGGCGTCACCCTGGCCGGGTCGTCGAGCGTGCCGGCGGTGATGTCGTAGAGATGGGGCTTGTCGTTAAAGCGGAAGGCGAGCTGCGAGCCGCAGTCGGGGCAGAAGAGGCGGGTGGCCTTGGCCGAGGAGGCATGCACCTTGGGTTCCCCCCGCGTCCAGCGAAAGTTCTCGCTCTTGACCGAGATCCAGGTCACGTAGGGCGCACCGGCCGCGCGGCGGCACATCGAGCAGTGACAGTGTCCGACCCAGCGAGGCGCGCCCTCGATCCGGTAGCGAATGCGGGCGCAGAGGCAGCCGCCCTCCAGAGGCTCGTTCATGACTCTCTCCTCAGTCCGCGATCTCGCACCAGATCGGCGTGTGGTCGGACGCCTTCTCGCGACCGCGTGGCTTGCGGTCGATATCGCAGCCAAGCAGGCGGTCGGCGGCCAGCGGTGCCAGCAGCATATGGTCGATCCTCAGGCCATTGTCCTTCTGCCAGGCGCCGCCCTGGTAGTCCCAGAAGGTGTAGCAATTCCGCTCGCCCGGGTGGAGCGCGCGGAAGGCCTCGGTGTAGCCCTGGTTCAGAATAACGCGGAACGCGGCGCGGCTCTTGGGATGAAACAGCGCATCCTCCGTCCAGCCTTTCGGGTCGTAGACGTCGATCTCTTCCGGACAGACATTGTAGTCGCCGCCGAGCACGGCGATCTCGTCCTGCATGACCAGCGCCCTTGCATGGCGGGCCAGGCGCCTCATCCAGGCGAGCTTGTAGGGATACTTGTCGCTTGCCACCGGATTGCCGTTCGGCAGGTAGATCGACGCGACCCTGATCCTGCCGACCGTCGCCTCGATATAGCGGGCCTGCTCGTCCGCCTCGTCGCCGGGCAGGCCGTGCAGCACGTCCTCGATCGGGGACTTCGCCAGGATCGCGACGCCGTTATAGGACTTCTGGCCGAAGGTGGCGATATTGTAGCCGGCATCGCCGATCTCCTCCGCCGGGAAATCCTTGTCCTGGCACTTGATCTCCTGAAGCAGCAGCACGTCTGGACTGGCCTCATTCAGCCAGTCGAGCAGGTTCGGCAGCCGCGCGCGGACCGAATTGATGTTCCAGGAGGCGATTTTCATGGCGTGCCGGTCCGCTCCGGCGGCCGGATCATCCAATGGCGAAGGAGGAACCGCAGCCGCACTTCGCCGTCGCGTTCGGGTTTCGGATCTGGAAGGACGCGCCGATCATGTCCTCGACGAAGTCCAGTTCCGATCCCCGCATGTATTCGACGGAGACGGAATCCACCAGCACCTTGACGCCACCGCGCTCGATGACGAGGTCGTCCTCGTTCACCTGGTCGTCCAGGGTGAAGCCGTACTGGAAGCCCGAGCAGCCGCCGCCCGACACCGCGATGCGCAGCATGGCGCCGGCGGAACCCTCCTCGCGGATGATTTCGGCGATCCGCCGTGCGGCGGATTCGGTGACGTTGACGGGCGTGGATTCGGCCACTTCGAGTTCGCTCATGGAATCAGGACCTGGCAAGGAACGCTGGGTATCGGAGACCCTTGATATGTAAGCAATTCCGCCGGATTGTCAATTTGCGCGCCCGATCGGGCTTGGCAAGACGCGGCTCGAGCGGCTAGGGTCCGCGCCAATTTTCCCGCCGCGCAGGCAGCAGAGATGAACATTTTTTCGGAATATCAGGCCCTTGTCGGCAGGATTCTTGGCGAAATGCTGGCGCGTGGCGATCTGCCCGCCGGAACGCCCGTGTCCGGCTTCTCGGTGGAACCGCCACGCGATCCCTCCCATGGTGATCTCGCGACCAATGCGGCCATGGTCCTGGCGCGGCCCGCCGGCATGAAGCCGAGGGACCTGGCGGAACGACTGGTCCCGGAATTGCGCTGCCAGCCGGACGTCGCCGCGGTCGAAGTGGCCGGCCCCGGCTTCATCAACCTGCGCCTGCGACGGGGATTCTGGCAGGAACGCCTGCGCGACGTGCTGCGGGCGGGGACGGCCTACGGCGATTCCCGCATCGGCGCGGGACGCCGCGTCAATGTCGAGTATGTCTCGGCCAATCCGACCGGGCCCATGCATGTCGGTCATTGCCGCGGTGCGGTGTTCGGCGATGCGCTGGCGGCACTGCTGGAGAAGGCGGGCTTCGAAGTCTGCCGGGAATATTACATCAACGATGCCGGCGCCCAGGTGGACGTGCTTGCCCGCTCGGCCCATCTGCGCTACCGCGAAGCGCTGGGCGAGCAGATCGGCGCCATCCCGGAGGGCCTCTATCCGGGTGATTATTTGGTTGAAGTCAGCGCCGGTATTGCGCGTAGTGACAAAGATACGTGGTTGGATGTGCCGGAAAGCCAATGGGGGCCGGTTTTCAGGGAACGTGCGACCAAAGCGATGATGGATCTGATAAAAGAGGATCTGGCGCTGCTCGGGATCAGGCATGAAGTTTTCACACATGAACGCGACCTGCACGAGCAGGGCAAGGTCGATCACGCGCTCGCGGTCCTGCGCGGCAAGGGTCTCGTCTATGAGGGCGTGCTGGAGCCGCCCAAGGGCAAGCTGCCGGACGATTGGGAACCGCGGCCGCAACTGCTTTTCCGCGCCACGTCCTTCGGCGACGATGTGGACCGGCCGCTGAAGAAATCGGACGGAAGCTGGACCTATTTCGCCGCCGACATCGCCTATCACCTGGACAAGCTGGAGCGCGGCTTCACCGAGATGATCGACGTCTGGGGCGCCGATCACGGCGGCTACGTGAAGCGCATGCAGGCAGCCGTGAAGGCATTGAGCGATGGCAGGGCGGCACTCGACATCAAGCTCTGCCAGCTCGTCAACCTGCTCGATAACGGCCAGCCGGTGCGCATGTCGAAGCGGGCGGGGAGCTTCGTCACCTTGCGCGACGTGGTCGAGGAAGTGGGGGCGGGCGTGGTGCGCTTCATCATGCTCACGCGCAAGAACGACGCGCCGCTCGACTTCGATTTCGCCAAGGTGCGCGAGCAGTCGAAGGACAATCCGGTCTTCTATGTGCAATACGCCCATGCGCGCGTCTGCTCGGTGCTGCGCAACGCTCGCGAGGCCTTTGCCGGTGATGCCGGGATGCTGGCGGCAATCGAGGATGGCGGCCTCCTGTCGGCGGAGGTGAGCTTGCTCGATCACCCGGCGGAGATCGAGCTGGCGCGCCTGGTTGCGTCCTGGCCGCGCCAGGTCGAGAGCGCGGCGGAGGCGCACGAGCCGCACCGGGTCGCGTTGTATCTGTATGATCTGGCGGCAAGTTTTCACTCGCTATGGAATCTTGGCAAGGATCAGGCGGGATTGCGCTTCATCAACCCGGAGAATCGGGGTTTAACATTGGCCCGGCTGGCAATGATTCGCGCCGTCGCCCGGGTGATCGCATCCGGATTGACGATCATGGGCGTAGAGCCGGCCGAGGAGATGCGCTGATGGCCTACATCGACCCCAACGACCGCCCCGCGCCGGACTTCGACCCGCTGGGACCGCCGCCGAAAAAGTCGCGCGGTGGCAGCGGCCTCGTCGTCGCGGCGGCGCTGGTCGTGATATTCGGCATCGGCGTCTGGTACGCCTATTCGCAGGGCGTGCAGCGGGGCGGCAGCCTGGTGCCGCCGCTCATCAAGGCCGATAGCGGCCCGGTCAAGGTGGCGCCCGACAATCCGGGCGGCTTGCAGGTCCCCAACCAGGATAAGCAGATTTTCGAGAGCATGGCCAATGCGCCGCGCCCGCAGCAGGCCGAGCGGCTGCTGCCGCCGCCCGAGCAGCCGAAGCCGGAGCCGCCGCGACCGGCGGCGGCATCTTCT
>JAHCJR010000087.1 GCA_026126165.1 Alphaproteobacteria bacterium | reverse complement strand
TGATGCGCGGCGCGCCGAACGACTTGTCGAGCACCACGTTGCGGCCCTTGGGGCCGAGCGTCACCTTCACCGCGTCGGCCAGGATATCGACGCCGCGCAGCATGCGCCCGCGCGCGTCGGCCGAAAATTTCACTTCCTTGGCAGCCATTAGCTAGTTCCTCGTCTGAATGAGATGCGGTTGCGGACGGGCTTACTCGATGATGCCCATGATGTCGGACTCCTTCATGATGAGGAGTTCGTCGCCGTCGACCTTCACCTCGGTGCCGGACCACTTGCCGAACAGGATGCGGTCGCCCTTCTTCACGTCGAGCGCGACATACTTGCCGTCTTCCGTGCGGGTGCCCTTGCCGACAGCCACCACCTTGCCTTCCATCGGCTTTTCCTTGGCCGTGTCGGGGATGATGATGCCGCCCTTGGTCTTCTCCTCGGAATCGAGCCGCTTCACCAGCACGCGATCGTGCAGCGGACGGATATTCATAAGTCCTCCATAGAAGAAATCTTTGAAAAATCAGACATTTAGGGAGTTACTAGCACTCCGGCATGTCGAGTGCCAGCTATATACGCCGGCAGCCCCGCCCTGTCAACGCATTGGCGGACAGGGCGCCGCCCGCTCAGGCCCGGGCCGGGCTCGCGCGCAGCCGCTCGAAACGGGCCAGCGCCGACGGATCGAGGCCGACGGTGAGGTGGGTCCGGCCATCCTCGCCTTCCGCCCGGCGCAGAACCTGGCCGTGACGGTAAAGCCAGGCGAGGGTGGCGCCATCCTCTGGCGCAAGCGCCAGCTCCAGCACCCGCCGCTCCTCCGCCAGGCGCGCGTCGAGCAGGGCCAGAAGCTCGTCCAGCCCTTCCCCGGTCACGGCCGAGACCGCGAGCGTGCCGGGCTCGCGCTGCGCCTGGTTGCGCACCCGCTCCGCCTGCGAAGGTGGCAGGCGGTCGACCTTGTTCAGCACCTCGACCATGCCGTGGACGAGTTCCTCGGACAGGCCGAGATCGCTCAGCACGTCGCGCACGTCAGCCGCCTGGGCGGCCCAGTCGGGATGGGAAATATCCTGCACATGCAGGACGATATCGGCCTCCAGCACCTCTTCCAGCGTGGCCCGGAAGGCCGCGACCAGATGGTGGGGCAGTTCGGAAATGAAGCCGACCGTATCGGACAGGATGATCCGGCGGCCCGAAGGCAGCCGGACCGCACGCATGGTGGGGTCGAGCGTGGCGAAGAGCATGTCCTCCGCCAGCACCTCGGCCCGGGTCAGGCGATTGAAAAGGGTCGACTTGCCGGCATTGGTGTAGCCGACAAGGGCAACGACTGGATAAGGCACCTTCTGGCGGCTGGAGCGGTGGAGCTGGCGGGTGCGCACCACGCCTTCCAGTTCACCCTTGATCTTGACGATCCGCTCGCCGATCAGGCGGCGGTCGATTTCGAGCTGGCTTTCGCCCGGACCGCCGAGGAAGCCGAAGCCGCCGCGCTGGCGTTCGAGATGGGTCCAGGAGCGCACCAGGCGGGAGCGCTGGTAGGTGAGATGGGCCAGCTCGACCTGCAGACGGCCTTCCCGGGTGCGCGCCCTGGCGCCGAAAATCTCCAGGATGAGGCCGGTGCGGTCGATGACTTTCGCCTTCAGCGCCCGTTCCAGATTGCGCTGCTGCACGGGCGAGACGGCACCGTCGACCACCACCACGCCGACATGCAGCTCCTCGACCTTCTGGCGCAGGCTCTCGACCCGCCCTTCGCCGATCAGGGTCGCCGGGCGCAGCCGGTCCATCGCCGCAAGCTCCGCGCCGACAATCTCCAGTCCGATCGCGCGCGCCAGACCGACCGCCTCCTCCAGCCGCGCCTCGGGGCTGCGGCGCCGGTTCGCGGCCTCGCGCTTGGCGAATGGATACAGCACCAGGGCGCGTTCCGCCCCGCTGCCGTCGCTCTGTCCGTTGCCTGCGTTCAATTCGCCGTCATGCACGCGACGCAGCCGGGGCCGCGCCGCCTTCCTGCGCCTGCGGATCGAACAACTGGATCGGGCCGGCCGGCATCACGGTGGAAATGGCATGCTTGTAGACAAGCTGCACATGCCCATCGCGTCGCAGCAGCACCGAGAAGTTGTCGAACCAGCTGATGATTCCTTGCAGCTTCACGCCGTTGATAAGGAAGACCGTCACCGGGATCTTGTTCTTTCGAACGTGGTTCAGGAACACATCCTGCACGTTCTGTGGCTTTTCTTGAGCCATCGGCTTAAGCCCCTTTCAGTTCTTCTTGCCGCCTGCCCGGTCCCCAGGCGAGCGGTTTCAGGCCGTCCACGAGCCGAAACCCGGCTCCACACACTCAGTCAGATTGGATTGCTTCCAACCGACGTCAAGATTGTGGAGACCAATTTCCTTGTCAACGCCCCGCTTGCCGGCGGTCCTGTTGGCCAGCCATGTAGCCGGCGTATAGCTCGCGCAGCCGTCGTGCCACCTCGCCCGGCTGGCCGTTGCCTATTTTCACGCCATCCACCGAAACCACCGGCAGCACATAGGAGGTCGTCGAGGTGATGAATGCCTCCCGCGCCGATTTCGCTTCATCGAGCGTAAAGGACCGTTCCACCACGCGAATCTGCTGCAGCCGCGCCAGCTCCATGACCGCGGCACGGGTAATGCCGCTCAGGATCGCGTTGTCGATGCTACGCGTTACCAGCGCGCCGTCCCGGTCGACGATCCAGGCATTGGTCGAGGAACCTTCGGTGACCCGTCCGGCCTCGTCCACCAGCCACGCCTCATAGGCGCCGGCCGCGCGCGCCTGCTGCTTGGCCAGCACGTTGGGCAGCAGCGAGACGGACTTGATGTCGCATCGCTCCCAGCGGATGTCCGGGACCGTGATCACGCCGACCCCCTGTCGCGCCATCGCCTCGGCCCTGGCCGGATCGACGCTGCGCGCCGTCACCACCACCGAGGGCCGCGCCGCCGCCGGAAAGGCATGATCGCGCCGCGCCACGCCGCGCGTGATCTGGAGATAGAAGAGCCCGTCGCGCACCCTGTTGCGCCGGACCACTTCGCGGATCACCACGGCCAGCGCCGCCCGCGACATCGGCGGAGATATGGAGAGTTCCCGCAGCGAACGCTCCAGCCGGTCGAGATGGGGTTCCATGTCGATGACGACGCCATCCCGCACGGCCGAGACCTCGTAGACGCCGTCCGCGAACTGATAGCCGCGATCCTCCACATGCACCACGGCATCGCGATGCGGAACATAACGGCCATTCACGTAGGCAATGCGTGACATTCAGGTCTCCCCGACAGGATCAGAAGAACTCGAGCCGCACCGAGAACATCTTCTCGAGCTTTTTCACATGCTCCTTGAGCGCGAACATGATGACCCGGTCGTGCGGTTCGACCACGGTGTCGCCGCGTGGAATGACGATCTTCGCCCCGCGCACGATGGCCCCGACCATCATTCCCTTCGGCAACTTGATGTCGCGCAGCGGCGTGCCGACCAGGCTCGACGTCTCCATCGCCTCCGCCTCGACCACCTCGGCCGCGCCATCGCGCAGCGAATGCAGGCTGCGGATGCGCCCGCGCCGGACATGCTGAAGGATCGTGGAGACCGTCGTGGCGCGCGGCGAGACGACGACATCTATGCCAAGCGAGGTCATCAGCGGCCGGTAGGTATTGTTGTTCACCAGGGTGATCGCCTTCTTGCACCCTTCGCGCTTGGCAAGCAGAGAGGCCAGAATATTGACCTCGTCGTCATTTGTCAGCACCACGATCGCTTCCGCGGAGGGCACGTTGGCCTCGTCAAGAACTTCCTGGTTCAGCGCGTCGCCATGCAGCACGATGGCGCGTTTGAGCTGGCCGCGAACCTCCTCGGCGCGGGCACGCGAGGCCTCGATCACCTTCAGGTTGACATTCGGCTGTTCGGCCTCAATCTGGCGCGCAAGGAAGCTGCCGATATTGCCGGCACCGATCAGGACGATGCGGCGTGCCTCCGTCTCCTCATGGCCGAACAGTGGCATGGCGCGCGGCACCTGGGTCGTGTCCGCGGTGAAGTAGATCTCGTCGCCCTGCAGAAGCTGGTCGTCGCCGCCCGGCACGAATAGCCGGTCGTTGCGGATCACGCCCGTCACTACCACCGTCAGATCGGGAAACAGTTCCGTGAGCTGGCGCAACGGCGTGTTCAGGATCGGGCAATCCTCGCCGAGGCGCACCCCGATCACCCGCACGCGGTCGTCGGCGAAGGGAATCATGTCGAAGGCGCCGGGCACCTGCAGCCGCCGCATGATGGCGCGCGCCACCTCCACTTCCGGCGAAATGACCACGTCGATCGGCAGGGCATTGCGCTGGAAAAGCTCCGACCAGACCGGGTCGAGATAGCTCTGGGCCCGGACGCGGGCAACCTTGGTCGGCACGTTGAACAGCGAATGCGCCACCTGGCAGGCGATCATGTTCACCTCGTCCGAATAGGTGACGGCGATGATCATGTCGGCATCCGCCGCGCCGGCGCGCTCCAGCATGTCGGGATGGGAGGCGTGGCCCACCATCGCCTGCACGTCGAAGGAATCGGACAGGCGCTGGATCAGGTCGGGTGACTGGTCGATGACCACCACGTCGTTGCCTTCGCCCGAAAGCTGCTGGGCGATGTTGAAGCCGACCTGGCCGGCTCCGCAAACGATGACTTTCATGACTGAAACCCGTCCTCTGGCGCGCCAGGCCGGCGCGCCGCGTCAGTTGAGATCGGTGGGCTGGTCGCTCGAACCGACGCCGAGCGACTTGAGCTTGCGATGCAGCGCCGAACGCTCCATCCCGACGAAGGCGGCAGTGCGCGAGACATTGTTGCCGAAACGCGAAAGCTGCGCCACGAGATACTCCCGCTCGAACAGCTCGCGCGCCTCCCTGAGCGGCATGGCCATGATCTCCTCCGCCCCGTCCGAACGCGGCAGCAGCGGCTTGCTGCCGTTGAGTTCCGGCGGCAGCATGTCGGCGCGGATCAGCGTCCGCGGCTCGCCCGGCGCAAGGATCAGCAGCCGCGCCACGATGTTGCGCAGTTCACGCACGTTACCGGGCCATTCCGCCATCTGCAGGACCGCCATGGCATCGTCGCCGATGATGCGCTGGGGCAGGCCCTGCGCTTCCGCCTCGCGGCGCATGAAGTGATTGGCGAGCAGCGGGATGTCCTCGCGCCGCTCGGTGAGCGCCGGCACGCGGATCGGAACGACGTTCAGCCGGTCCAGCAGGTCCTGGCGGAACCGGCCGGCCAGCACCTCGGCCTGCAGGTTGCGGCTGGAAGCCGAGATGACACGGACATCGACCGAGACCCTTGTCTGACCGCCGACGCGGGTGAAGGTCTGCTCCACCAGGACGCGCAGGATCTTGCCCTGCGTTTCCGTCGGCATGTCCGCCACCTCGTCGATGAACAGCGTGCCGCCATGCGCCTGCTCGAATGTGCCGGTGCGAATGCCACCGTCACCCGGGATCTCCGTGCCGAACAGCTCCACCTCCATGCGCTCCGGCGCCATCGAGGCGGCATTGAGCACCACGAACGGCCCCTCGGCACGCCGGGAGCGGGTATGCAGCAATCGCGCGACGACTTCCTTGCCGGAACCCGGCGGTCCCGAGACGAGCACGCGCGAGTTCGTCGGCGCCACCTTGTCGACCGCCGCCCGCACGGCCTGAATCGCGCCCGACTGGCCGATCAGATCCAGCGACTGGCCGGAACGTATGCGCAGTTCCTCGTTCTCGCGCCGCAGCCGCGCCGCCTCGATGGCGCGCGCGACCTGCAGCAGAAGCCGGTCGGACTTGAAAGGCTTTTCGATGAAATCGTAGGCTCCGCGCTTGATGGCCGAGACCGCGGTTTCGATGGTTCCGTGCCCGCTGATCACGATGATGGGCAGGCTGGGGTGATTGGCCTTGACCTCGTCCAGCAGTTCGAGCCCGTCGAGCCGGCTGCCCTGCAGCCAGATGTCGAGGATCATCAGCGACGGCCGGCGGCGCTCGATCTCGCGCAGGGCGCCGTCGGCATCGGGCGCGGTCCGCGTCCCATAATCCTCGTCGCTCAGGATGCCCGATATCAGTTCGCGGATGTCCGCCTCGTCGTCGACGATCAGGATGTCATGTGCCATGGCTCACCCTCGTTCTGTCCGCTTCCTCCCGGCCCGACGCCTCGTCGCGTCCGGCGCGGGGGAAGACGATCTCGATCCGGGCGCCTCCGATCTCGGAATCGCCCAGCACAAGTCCGCCCCCGTGTTCTTCCATGATCTTCTTCACGATCGCAAGACCGAGTCCGGTCCCCTTGGTGCGCGTCGTGACATAAGGCTCCGTCAGTCGCTCGCGATTCTCCCGCGGCAATCCACGGCCGTTGTCCGATACACTGATTTCCACCACGCTCTCGCGCGGCTCCACCGCCACCGCGACAAGCCCGGCCGGCGCCTCTGCATCCTCGGCGCGCTTGGCCTCGATGGAATCCGCGGCGTTTTGCAGAAGGTTGGTGAAGACCTGCGCAAGCTGGCGGCTGTCGCAGCGGATGAGGACCGGCTTGTCGGGCAAAGACGCGTCGTAGACGATCTCCGGATGGGCCACCTGCTGCAGGAAGATCGCCTGCCGGACGATCTCGCTCACATTCTCCTCGCGGAAGACTGGCGCCGGCATGCGTGCGAAGGACGAGAACTCGTCGACCATCCGCCCGATGTCTCCGACCTGCCGGATGATGGTGTCGGTGCATTTGTTGAACGTCTCGGGATCGCTCGATATCTCCTTCAGATATTTCCGCCGCAGCCGCTCGGCAGATAGCTGGATCGGGGTGAGCGGGTTCTTGATCTCGTGCGCGATGCGGCGCGCCACGTCCGCCCAGGCCGCGGTGCGTTGCGCCGACACCAGGTCGGTGATGTCGTCGAAGGTGACCACGTAGCCCTGCACGCCCTCCTCGGCCCGCTCCGCGCCGACGACGACGGCGAGGTTGCGCGGCCGGCCGTCGCGGCTGATGATGAGTTGCGCCTGATGGATGCGGTCCGGGCGCTCGCGCGCCTCCCGCAGCAGATCGGCCATCTCCGGCACCGTCTCTTCCAGACTGCCGCCGACAAGCTGTTCCGATCCGGTGCCGAGCAGGCGCAACGCGGAGGGATTGAGCAGGTCGACCCGTCCTTCCGGGTTGAGGCCGACGACACCGGCCGAGACGCCGGCCAGAACGGCCTCTGTGAAGCGCCGCCGCTCGTCGAGCTGCCGGTTGGCTTCCACCAGGTCCTCGCGCTGCTCCTCGAGCTGCATGGTCATACGGTTGAAGGCCCGCGCCAGCGCCGCCATCTCATCGTCTCTCGCGCCGACCGAAATGCGAGCGGAGAAATCGCCCTCGCGTACCCGTTCGGCGGCGTCGATCATTCCCGAGATCGGCCGCACCAGTCGCGTGGCGATGGCGAGGCCAAAGGCCACAGTGGCGAGCAGGACCAGCAGGGCGACGACACTGAAAATCACGGCAAAGGTGACTTCGAGCCCCGTGCGCGCCACCTCGAGCTGGCGATATTCCCGCGCTGCCTGCCGGGTCCGCTCCAGATGCTCGATGACCCGCGGCTCGACAATGCGGCCGACATAGAGAAAGACGCCCACCAGATTGTCGAGGCGGACAAGAGCTCGTACGCGGTCCTCGTATTCCGAGGTCAGGATCACCACCTCGCCGTTGATCGCCCGCTCCATGGCCCAGTCCGGCACCTTCTCCAGTTCCATGAGGAAAGCGAAGCCCGATCGCGCCAGGATCTGTCCCGAAGCATCGAAGACCATGACCTCGGAGAGAGAGCGCAACCGGCCCAGCGTATTGACCACGGAATCGAGCAGCGCCGGGTTGCGCGAAAGCTCGGCCGCGTTGCGATTGAGATCGGCGGCCATGGAGAGCGCATCGCCCTGGATGGTCTTGCGGTGCTCGCCAATATAGGACTCCGCCACCTGCACCGACTCGTTCACCGCGGTCGAGATCGGTTCGGAAAACCAGGTTTCGAGGCCGAGATTGAAGAACAGCGCGGAGAAGACCGCCATGATGATGGCCGGCACGGCGGCCACGCCGGCGAACAGACCCATGATCCGCAGATGCAGCCGCGAGCCGGCCGCGCCGCTGCGCTGCTCCAGCCACAACTTGACCAGGCCACGCACGACGATGGCGAAAAGGGCGATCAGGAAGACAACGTCCGCGGCGAGCAGGATGCGGACGAGGTGCGGATTGGGCCCAAGCGGATTGGTTCCGGTCAGCGCCAGATACGTGGCGCCGCCGGAAACGAGCGCCGCCACCGCCAACCCGGCCGTGAGCTTGCGCGCCAGTCCGACATTGCGCGCCCACCGCCGGAAGCGGGTATAGAGAAGGCGACCGGTCGTGCTCGAATCCATCGGCATCCATCGCCTCGGGCGATTCGCGAAACTGTGTCGCGGATGCTACATCAGACAGGGCGATGTGGCAAATTTACACCAGCCGCTCGCCGCATTCACTTGAGACCGCGGACGACCTGGATATCAAGATCGCGGATCTTTTTGCGGAGCGTATTCCGGTTCAGGCCAAGTAGCGAGGCGGCGCGGATCTGGTTGCCGCGCGTGGCCGACAGGCTGAGCGAGATCAGCGGCCGCTCGACCTCGCGCAGGACACGGTCGTAGAGCCCGTTCGGCGGCAGGCCGCCACCATGGGCGTCGAAATAACGGGTGAGCTGGCGCTCGATGGTCGAACTGATGCTTTCCCCCTCCCCCGTGCCGCCTTCGCCGGGACCGGGCGCCGGTTCGGCCAGTTCCAGCTCGATCACCTCGACGCCGATCACGTCCTGGGCATAGAGCGCGGCGAGGCGGCGCACCAGATTCTCGAGTTCGCGGACATTGCCCGGCCAGCGATAGCCTTTCAGCCGGTCCATGGCATCGCCGGCGATGGTCTTGGGTGGTAGCCCCTCGCTCACCGCCTGGGCCAGGAAATGACGCACGAGGTCGGGAATGTCTTCCGAACGCTCGCGCAGCGGCGGCAGGCGGATCGGCACCACGTTGAGACGATAGAACAGGTCCTCGCGGAAGAGGCCCTGGTTGATCTGCTGGCGCAGGTCGCGGTTGGTGGCGGCGATGATGCGCACGTTGGAGCGGATCGGCGTCCGACCCCCGACGGTCGTATACTCGCCCTGTTGCAGGACCCGCAGCAGGCGCGTCTGCGCTTCCAGCGGCATGTCGCCGATCTCGTCGAGGAACAGCGTGCCTCCCTCCGCCTGCTCGAAGCGGCCGACGGAGCGCTGGTTGGCGCCGGTGAAGGCGCCTTTCTCGTGGCCGAACAGCTCCGACTCGATCAGCTCGCGCGGTATCGCCGCCATGTTGATGGCGACGAAAGGCCCGTTCTTGCGCTTGCCATAGTCATGCAGCGCCCGCGCCACCAGTTCCTTGCCGGTGCCGCTCTCGCCGGAGATCATTACGGTGAGATCGGTGGCCATTAGCCGCGCAAGCACGCGGTAGATTTCCTGCATTGCCTGCGAGCGGCCGATCAGCGGCAGCTTTTCCTGCTCGTGGCCCGCCGGTTCCGCCGCGCGGCGCGTGCCCTTCGGGACCGCGAGGGCCCGCTCGACCACGCGCAGCAGTTCCTTGAGATCGAACGGCTTCGGCAGGTATTCGTAGGCGCCGCGCTCCGCCGCCTTGACCGCGGTGAGCAGCGTGTTCTGCGCGCTCATCACCACGATCGGCAGGTCGGGCCGGATCTTCTTGATGCGGGGTAGCAGATCGAGGCCGTTCTCGTCCGGCATGACCACGTCGGTGATCACCAGATCGCCTTCGCCCTCCGACACCCAGCGCCAGAGTGTCGCCGCGTTGCCGCTGCTGCGCACCTGATAGCCGGCGCGCCCCAAAGCCTGGTCGAGCACGGTGCGGATGCCGCGATCGTCGTCCGCGATCAATATGACGCCCTTGGCCATCAGCCTTTCCCCGTGTCGCGTTCCGGACTGTCGTGCAGCGAGAGAAGCACCCGGAAAACGGTGCGCCTGGCCGCCGACTCACATTCGATGATGCCGCCGTGATCGCCGATGATCTTCGCCACCAGCGCCAGGCCGAGGCCGCTGCCGTTCGGCTTGGTGGTGACGAAGGCATCGAACATGTGCTGGCGCAGGTCCTCGGGCACACCGGGACCATTGTCCTGCACGCAGACTTCGAGCGGCAGGTGCAGCCGCTCGTTGGAGCCGGGAACCGCGAGGCGAACGCCATGCCGGTAGGCCGTCGTGAGCAGGATCTCGCCACCCTGCTCCGGCACGGCCTCGGCGGCGTTCTTGACCAGGTTGAGGAAGACCTGGACGAGCTGGTCGCGGTTGCCGAGCACCGGCGGCAGCGACGGGTCGTAGCGCTCTGTGAAGCGCACATGCCGGGCAAAACCGTTCTGCGCCACTTTTCGCACATGCTCGAGCACCTGGTGGATGTTGACCGGCCCGAGCGCGAGCGGCCGCTTGTCGGAGAAGACTTCCATACGGTCGACCAGGGCGCAGATGCGGTCGGTCTCGTCGCAAATCAGTCGCGTCAGCTCCCGGTCCTGCGGCGGGGCATTGATTTCGAGAAGCTGCGCCGCGCCGCGAATGCCGGAAAGCGGGTTCTTCACTTCGTGCGCCAGCACCGCCGCCATCGCCATGACCGAACGCGCGGCGCCGCGATGCGTGAGCTGGCGGTCCATCTTGTGCGCGATGGTTCGCTCCTCCAGATGCACGACCACCGTGCCCGGCGTTTCGACGAGCGGCGAGACCTGGATATTCACCAGATGCGAGCCGATGCGCGGTGTGGAAACATCGACCGAATGTTCCGAGACGGGCGCGTCGTCGCGCTGCACCTGCGCGACCAGCGTGAGAAGCGGCGAGCCGAACGGCACGAGATCGTCGAGCTTCATGCGCAGCAGCACGCTGGCGCCCGAGGCGAAGAACTGCTCCGCCGCCGGATTGGCGTAGCAGATCTGTCCGTCCGCGGACACGACGATGACCGGGTCCGCAAGCGCCGCCAGGATCGCCGTTCCATCGAGCCGGAATTGCGGCGGGGCGGCGAGCGCGGTCATGTCAGGCCGCCCGTCGCTCGAGAAGTGGTTCGTAGAAACGCCGGACCTCGTCCGGCACCGCGCGATGATCCTCGATCCGCATGATGCGGGCGCGGTAATCCGCCGAGCCCGGCAGACCCTTCGTGTACCAGGCGAGGTGCTTGCGGGCGATGCGCGAGCCCTGCGCCGGACCGTAATGATCGAGCATCATGCCGTAATGTTCGAGCACCAGCGCGAGCTGCGTGGCGAGCGGCGGGTCGGGCAGCCGCTCGCCGGTGCGCAGATAGTGCATCACCTGCGCCGGGAACCACGGCCGGCCATAGCAGCCGCGACCGATCATTACGCCGTCGGCACCGGATTCCTCCAGAGCCCGCTCCACTGCCTCGAAACAGTCGATGTCGCCGTTCACGATCACCGGCAGGCGGACCGCTTCCTTCACCCGCGCGACGAACTTCCAGTCGGCATGGCCGTTGTAGAGCTGGCAGCGCGTGCGGCCATGCACGGTCAGCATGCGGATGCCGACATCCTCGGCGATGCGCGCCAGTTCCGGGGCGTTGCGGTTTGCATGGTCCCAGCCGGTGCGCATCTTCAGCGTGACCGGCAGCGAGACCGCGCCCACCACCGCCTCCAGGATGCGCCGCGCATGATCGAGATCGCGCATCAGGGCCGAACCGGCCTCGCCGTTTACGACCTTCTTGACCGGGCAGCCCATGTTGATGTCGATGATGGCCGCGCCGCGATCCTCGTTGAGCTTCGCCGCTTCCGCCATCACGCGCGGCTCGCAGCCGGCGAGCTGGACCGACATCGGAAACTCCTCCGGGGCATTCTTTGCCATGAGGATCGACTGCCTTGTCTCGCGGATCATCGCCTCCGAAGCGATCATCTCCGACACGACGAGGCCGGCCCCGGCCCGCTTGACCAGCCGGCGGAACGGCATGTCCGTCACGCCCGACATGGGGGCGAGGATCACCGGATCCTCGATCCGGACCGGCCCGACCTCGATTGGCCTGACTGTTCTGATCATTTTTTAGGCAAATGCCTTTCCTGCTCAATTGGTGGGCATGTAAGCATGAAAATTGCTGCGATGCAATATCCTCGCATCCGGATGATTTCGCGACTGTGATCGACGGACCCGCGCCATGGCCTTGCCGGGCGTTGTCCGCCCTTGCGCCGAAGGCTAGGGTCGCGGCCATGACCAGTATCGCACTCATTGTCGCCGCCGGGCGGGGAACGCGCATCGGCGGCGAGATTCCAAAACAGTATCTGCCGCTCCTCGGGCGGCCGATCCTGCGCCACACGCTGCAAGCATTTCTCCGTCACGAGGCGATCGACCGGGTCCGTGTCGTCATCCATCCCGACGACCGCGACCTTTACGACGAAGCCGTGGCCGGCCTCGACCTGCTTGAACCGGTGCCGGGCGGGGCGAGCCGCCAGGAATCGGTCCGCCTCGGCCTCGAGAGCCTGACACCGCTTTCCCCCGATATCGTGCTGATCCATGACGGGGCAAGGCCGCTGGTCTCGCCGGCCGTCATCTCGGCGACCATCGCCGCCCTCGCGACCCATCCCGGCGCCATCGCCGCGGTGCCGATGGCCGATACGCTGAAGAAGGACGTGCAGGGCCAGGCCAAGGCCGGTCCGGACCGAACCGGCCTGTGGCGGGCGCAGACACCCCAGACCTTCCGCTTCGCCGACATCCTCGCTTCGCACCGGCAGGCGGGCGGAACGGAACTGACCGACGATGCGGCGGTGGCGGAACGGGCCGGCCTTGCCGTCGCCCTTGTCGCCGGCGAAGAGGAGAACCTGAAAGTGACCAATCCCGCCGATCTTGCCCGCGCCGAGCGGCTGCTGCTGCAGAGGCTTTGCGACACGCGCACCGGCAGCGGCTACGACGTGCATGCCTTCGGCGGGAGCGATCGCAAGCTCATGCTCTGCGGCATCGAGGTGCCGCATGAACGCGGCCTCGCCGGACATTCCGACGCGGACGTCGCGCTGCACGCGCTCACCGACGCCGTACTCGGCGCCATCGCCGAGGGCGATATCGGCCAGCACTTTCCGCCTTCCGATCTGAAATGGAAGGGGGCCAGTTCGGATCGCTTCCTCGCCCATGCCGCATCGCTGGTCGCGGCGCGCGGCGGCATCATCGCCCATGTGGACGTCACCATCGTCTGCGAGCGGCCGAAGATCGGCCCGCACCGCGCCGCCATGCAGGCGCGCCTGGCCGCCATCCTCGGCATCGACGCCGACCGGGTCTCGGTCAAGGCGACAACCACCGAACGGCTCGGCTTCACCGGGCGGGGCGAGGGCATCGCCGCGCTCGCCACTGCCACGGTCCGTCTGCCATGACGTTCGATGCCGCCCTCCTGGAGCGCGCCGCCGCCATTCTGGCGCGCGCGCGCGCGAAGGGGCTGCGCATCGCCACCGCGGAAAGCTGCACCGGCGGGCTGATCGCCGCGCTTCTGACCGAGATCGCCGGATCTTCCGACGTCGTGGAACGGAGTTTCGTCACCTACTCGAACGCGGCCAAGACCGAACTGCTCGGCGTGCCGGAAGCGCTGATCGCCCGGCATGGCGCGGTCAGCGAGGAGGTGGCGCGCGCCATGGCAGAAGGCGCGCTCGGGCATGCACCCGTGGACCTCGCCGTCTCGGTCACCGGCATCGCCGGCCCGGGCGGCGGCGCGC
>JAHCJR010000086.1 GCA_026126165.1 Alphaproteobacteria bacterium | reverse complement strand
CGGTCGAGCGCCCGTGTCGCGGCGATCAGACCGTCGCGGTCGGGCGCGGCGGCGATCTTCTCCACCAGATCGTCGACCACCGGGTTGCGGATGCCGATCAGGTTGCGCCCCGCCGGCCGGTCGGCGGCAGCCGAGCCCCAGAAGTCCCGCTGCTCGTTGCCCGGCCATTCCGATTGCGGCCAGCTCCCGATCACCATGTCGAAATCGTAGTCGCGCACCCGGTTCTGGTACTGCGCGGTATCGACGACGCGGATGCGCGCGCGCACGCCGAGCCGCTCCAGGTTGCGGATGTACGGGGCCACGATGCGCTCGAATTCCGGCTGCACCAGCAGCACTTCGAGTTCCATCCGCTCGCCCGCGCCATTGACCAGCACGCCCTGCTGCACCCGCCAGCCCGCCTCGGTGAGCAGCCGCGTGGCGATGCGCAGATTCTCGCGGATGTTGCCCGAACCATCGGTCGATGGCGGCGCATATTCCTTTATGAAGACCTCGGGCGGGATCCGGTCGCGGTGCGGCCCAAGCAGTTTCAGTTCCGCCTCGGAGGGCAGCCCGCGCGCGGCGAAGTCGGAATTTGAATAGTAGCTCTTCGTGCGCGAGTTGAAGCCGTAGAAAAGATTCCGGTTGGTCCATTCGAAATCGAAGGCATAGGCGAATGCCTCGCGGACCTTCGGGTCCTGGAAGCGCGCGCGGCGCGTGTTGAAGACGAACGCCTGCATGCCAGTCGGGCGCCCGTGCTTCACCTCCTCGCGCAGCACATGACCGGCGCGCATGGCCGGAAAATCGTAGCCCGTGGCCCAGTCGCGCGAGGAATGCTCGAGGCGGAAGTCATACTCTCCGGCCTTGAACGCCTCCAGGATGACGGTGGTGTCCCGATAGCTGTCGTAGCGGACGCGGTCGAAATTGTAGCGGCCGCGATTGAGCATGAGATCGCGCGACCAGTGATCGGGCACCCGCTCGTAGACGATGAAACGGTTGGCCTCGAACTCGCGAATGCGATAGGCGCCGGAGCCCGTCGGCGGTTCGAGCGTGGTCCGGTCGAACTCGCGGCTCGCCCAGTAGTGCTTGGGCAGGACCGGAAGCTGGCCGATGATGATCGGCAGTTCCAGGCTCTTGTCGCCCTGGAAAGTGAACTTCACCTTGTGCGGGCCGATCGCCTCGGCCTTTGCCACGTTGGCGTAATAGAGTCTGTGAAAGGGCCTGCCATGCGCCTTCAGGGTCTCGAAGGTCCAGACCACGTCATCCGCCGTGACCGGCTTGCCGTCGTGAAAGCGGGCCTCCGGGCGAAGGTTGAAGGCGACCCAGGTGTGATCGTCGGGCAGTTCCACGCTTTCCGCGATCAGGCCATAGGAGACCAGGCTTTCGCCCGGCGGGCTCTCCATCAGGGTCTCGTAGATCAGGCCGAGGCCGGGCGCGGGGTTGCCGCGGACGATGAAGGGATTGAAGCTGTCGAAACCGCCGGTATCCTGCAGGCGCAACTCCCCGCCCTTCGGCGCGTCGGGGCGCACATGGTCGAGATGGATCGCGTCCTTGCCATAGCGCGGCTCGCCATGATGGGCGATGGCGTGCAGCACACGCACTTTCGGGCTTTCCGCCGCCAGGAGTGCCGGCACGAGGGCGCAGAATCCGGCAAGCAGGCCGGTGACAAGCCGGGCCAGGCGCATATCGCTCCCTTTCCTTTACCCAGACGCACTGAGAGTAACGCCCATACAAGTCCGGTCAAGCCGAGCGGCGCCGGCGCGAAACCGCCGCTCTCAGGCGGCGAGCAGGGCGAGCGCGGCGCCGTGCAGGGCGGCATTGCCGGCGGCCAGCACGCGCCCGTCGCTGCCTAGTCCGAGCGGCCTTCCCTGCCAGTCGGTGATCACGCCACCCGCATTCTCGACAACCGGCACCAGCGCCGCGTAGTCGTAGACCTTGTGGCCGGCCTCGACGACGATATCGACGAAGCCCATGGCGAGCAGCCCGAAGGCGTAGCAGTCGGCGCTGTAGCGGGTGAGCTTGACGGCGCGGCGCAGGGCGCGGAAGCGTTCCAGATCGCGCGGCCCGTAGGTCTCGGTCGTGGTGGTGAAGAGCGTCGCCGCGGCAAGATCGGTAAGCGCGCGCGTGCGGATCGGCCGGCCGTTGAAGGTCGCGGGCCTGCCCGAGACACCGAGCCAGCGCTCGCCGCTGACCGGCTGGTCGATCACGCCGATCACCGGCCGGCCATTCTCCAGCAGCGCGACCAGGCAGCCGAACAGCGGCATCCCGGCAATGAAGGAACGGGTGCCATCGATCGGGTCCAGCACCCAGACGAGCGGGCGGTCCGCGCCTTCCTCGCCGAACTCCTCGCCGATGATGCCATGATCGGGGTGGCGCGCCTTGATCAGCGCGCGGATCGCCTGCTCCGCCTTGCGGTCGGCGATGGTGACCGGCGAATTGTCGGCCTTGTCGTCGATGGCGATCGGCTGGCGGAAATACGGGCGGATGGCGACGCCGGCCGCGTCCGCCAGTTCGCCCGCGAACGCTGCCAGCCGGTCGAGTTCCGCCGGCGTCATGCCGCCGGCCTCAGTTGCCGGGCAGCGGCTTCGGGCTGTCGCTCAGCGTGCGGAGATAGGCGAGCAGGTCGGCGCGCTCCTCCGGCTTGCGGATGCCGGCGAAAGCCATCTTGGTGCCGGGAATGAAGGCGCGCGGATTGGCGATGAAGGCGCTCAGCTCCTCGTAGCCCCAGGTCCCGCCCTTGCCGGCCAGGTTGTTCGAATAGGCGAAGCCGTCGATATGGGCCATCTTGTTGCCGACGATGTCCCACAGGTTGGGACCGACCCGGTTGGCGCCGCCCTTGTCGGGCGTATGGCAGGTCGCACACTTGCGGAACTGCACTTCGCCGCGCTTGGCGTCGGCGGCGGCCAGCAGTTCGGCGATCGGCTTCGCGGGCTCGGCCGCCGCCGTGGCGGTGGCGGCCCCTTCGGTCTCGGGCACCTCGACCTTGTAGGCATTTTCGGCCAGCTTCTTGGGTGCCACCAGGATATTGCCCAGGTTGTGCAACCCGACGATCACCAGCATGCAGAAAAGGACTGCGCCGGCGATCTTGTTCAGTTCGAAGCTATCCATGCCGTGACACCCGATGCGATAGGAACGCCGGCGCTCCATGGACGGAGGGCCTGCGGCGCGGCGGAGATTATCGGCTTTCGCCGGCCGAACGCAACCCGTATAACTGGCGGAAATCGGCGCATCGAGGCTGCGACCGATTGCCGCAACCCATGTCCCTTCGCCAGGCGGGGATCGCTCCCGGTGCCAGACCCTTTCCGTCCCGTGATCGCCATTCCGGCGCGCCTTGCCGCGACGCGCCTGCCCGACAAGCCGCTCGCCGATATCGGCGGCGAACCGATGATCGTGCATGTCTGGCGCCGGGCGGTGGCGGCGGGGATCGGCCCGGTGCTGGTCGCGGCCGGCGACCGGGCCATCGCCGATGCGGTGCGCCAGGCCGGCGGCGAGGCGATGCTGACCGACCCGGCCCTGCCCTCCGGCTCCGACCGCGTCCATGCAGCCATCGAGACTTTCGATCCGGCGCGACGTTTCGACATCGTGGTCAATCTCCAGGGCGATCTCCCGGCGATCGATCCCGGCGTGATCCGTGCCGTTCTGGAACCGCTCGCCGACCCGGCGGTCGATATCGCGACCCTGGTGGCGGAGATCGCCGAGGAGCGCGAGCGGAACGATCCGAACGTGGTCAAGGCCGCGCTGGGTCTGGCGGCCGGGCGGCGGATCGGACGGGCGCTCTATTTCAGCCGTGCCACCGTCCCCTCCGGACCAGGCCCGCTTTATCATCATATCGGCATCTACGCCTATCGGCGGGACGCGCTGCGCCGCTTCGTCGGCCTGCCGCAAGGCGTGCTGGAGCGGCGCGAGCGCCTCGAGCAACTGCGCGCCCTCGAGCATGGCATGCGCATCGACGCGGCGCTCGTTGACACGGTTCCGCTCGGTGTCGATACTCCGGCCGACCTTGAGCGAATCCGCGAAATTCTGGGGCGTCATGAGCCAGCCTGAAGCCAAGCCGGCGCGAGATCCGGCGCATATCGTCGCCTTCCAGGGCATGCCGGGGGCCAATTCCCATATCATGTGCGCCCAGGTATTCCCCGATTTCGAGGCCATGCCCTGCCGCACCTTCGAGGACGCCTTTGCCGCGGTGCGCGAGGGGCGCGCCTCCTATGGCATGATCCCGATCGAGAATTCCGTCGCCGGGCGGGTGGCCGACATCCATCGCCTGCTGCCGGAATCTGGTCTTTTCATCATCGGCGAGCAGTTCCTGCGCGTGCGCTATCAACTCATGGCGCCCGAAGGCGCCAGCATCGAGAGCCTCAAGCGCGTGTTCAGCCACGTCCAGGCGCTGGCGCAGTGCAAGAACTTCATCCGCGATCTCGGCCTCGAGGCGATCGTGCACGAGGATACGGCCGGCGCCGCCAAGGACGTGGCTGCGCGCAACGATCCGGCGGAAGCCGCCATCGCCCCGCCGCTCGCCGCCGAGATCTACGGACTGAAGGTGCTGCGCAGTCATATCGAGGACGTGATGGGCAACACCACGCGCTTCGTGGTGATGGCCCGCCGGCCGAACGAACCTGACCCGAAGGCGGGTCATGCCATGACCAGCTTCGTCTTCCAGGTGCGCAACGTGCCCGCCGCCCTCTACAAGGCGATGGGCGGCTTCGCCACCAACGGCGTGAACATGGTCAAGCTCGAAAGCTACATGACCGACAACAGCTTCACCGCGACGCAGTTCTATGCCGAGATCGAAGGGCACCCGGCCGACAAGCATGTCGAGCGCGCGCTGGAAGAGTTGCAGTTCTTCTCCACCAAGCTGAAGATCCTCGGCGTCTATCCGCGCTCCGACTTCCGCGGCAACGCCTGAGCCGTCTGCCCACCCTCGCCTAAGCGCACCACAGACGCAAAGGAGCGTTACCGGCCTTCGAGCCAGGCCAGCGCGAGCTGGTGCGCGAGCGAGAGCGGCGGGGGCATGCGCGGCTGCTCCATGGTGGTGCTGCGTTCCAGCATGGCCGGAATTTCCGACTTCGCGAACCAGCGCGCCTCGTCCAGTTCCTCGGCGTCGATGGTGATTGCCCCGTCCAGCGCCTCGGCGAAGCAGCCGATCATGAGCGAGGAGGGAAACGGCCATGGCTGGGACGCGACATAGCGGACCACGCCGGCACGGATGCCGACTTCCTCCATGACCTCGCGGCGCACCGCCTCCTCGATGCTCTCGCCCGGCTCGACGAAACCGGCCAGCGCCGAATACATGCCGGGCATGAAGCGCGGCTGGCGGCCGAGAAGGCATTGTTCGCCGCGCAGCACCATCATGATCACCACCGGATCGGTGCGCGGGAAGTGTTCCGCTCCGCAGGTTTCGTTGCGGCAGCGACGCACATAGCCACCATCGGCGAGCTGGCTCGGGCTGCCGCAGACCGCGCAGAAACGGTGCCGCGCGTGCCAGTCCACGAGGGATCGTGCCTGTGCCAGAATGGCACTCTCCGCCGCCGTGACCTGGGGCGCGATGGTCCGCACGTCGATGAACTTGCCCCAGCCGTCGGCAGCGACCGCCTGCCCGGTCACGTCCACGGCGAAATGAGCGACGCCATCCCGGAGGCCCAGCAGCACCGTGCTGGCCCCCTCGGCCAGCGCCTCGACCACCTCGCCGGCGCCACGCCAGTCGATCGAGGGTTCGCGGCCCGGCCTGATCAGCACCTTGAGTTCCCTGAGCGGCAGAAATCGGCTCTGCCGGTCGATCAGATGCCGGGCGAGCCAGTCCCGGTCCTTGCGCAGGGCGGAAACCCGGTCGAGGTCGCTGGCGGTGAAGACGATGGGGGCGTTCGCGGCGCTGCTCATGGACATCGCCGGAGACTGCCATTTCGCCCCTCCACCCGCAACCAGCGGCCCATGGCCGGCGGCGGAGGCATGCTCGCCTGATTGTGTTTTGTCGGCTCGCGCGCGCCACCCTATCTTCCCGTGATCACATTATCGCCAGCCTGGCGCGAGCGGAGAGGAATCCCGGAATGCAGACCACGCAGAGCCTTCGCGAACAGCTTGCCGAGACCGAGCGCGCCGGGCGCGCCAAGCGCGATCCCGCGCGGCAGGTGGTGTTCGATCGCGCGCAGAAGGAATTGGCCGAGTCTGGCCTGCGCGCTGGCGCCCTGCAGGTTGGCGCGCAGGCGCCTGACTTCGCCTTGCCCAACCATCGCGGCGAAGTCGTGGAACTGCGCCGGCTTCTGGCGCGCGGGCCGGTGGTCCTCAGTTTCTATCGCGGCGCCTGGTGCCCCTATTGCAATCTTGAACTGCGCGCCCTGCAGGGGGTGCTTGGCGATATTCGCGGAGCCGGCGCCGAACTGGTCGCTGTTTCCCCGCAAAAGCCCGACGGCTCGCTGAGCGCACACGAGAAGAACGGTCTCTCCTTCGACGTTCTCAGCGATCATGACAACCAGCTCGCCCGGCAATTCCGGATCGTCTTCCGCCTGCCGGACGAACTGGCGAAGATCTATCTTGCCAATGGCCTCGATCTCGGCGAGCGCAACGGCACCGGCAAGTTCGAGCTGCCGATCCCGGCCACCTATGTCATCGACCGGTCCGGCACGATCCGCCATGCCCATCTCGACATCGACTACACGAAGCGCCTGGAACCGTCCGAAATCCTCGGCATTCTGCGCAAGCTCTGAGGTTTGTTCTTTATTTGTTCCATCATTCCCGCTATCCTCAAGCGAGCTGGAGGAAGCGGGCGATGGGCAGGGAGACCGAACGGGGTGCTTTGAGGAAGCCGGCCGAGGGCGGCATCGGGCAGCTCATGCCGGGTGCCATGGCGCGACGCGGCCGGGGCAGCATGTCCAACCGGAGCGGCCGCTTCGAGCAGGAGCGTCGGGAGATCCTCGACGATGGCTGGAACAGCCTCGACATGGACCCGCCCCGGCTCGCCACCACGGTAACAGCCGACCGCACGAAAACGGTCATCACGAAGAACCAGTCGCCCGACGTCCCCTTCGACCGCTCGATCAATCCCTACCGCGGCTGCGAGCATGGCTGCATCTACTGCTTCGCCCGGCCGACCCATGCCTTTCTCGGTCTCTCGCCCGGCCTCGATTTCGAGAGCCGGCTGTTCATGAAGCCGGATGCAGCCCGCCTTTTGAGGAATGAACTGGCACGTCCCTCCTACCGCCCGGCGACTATTGCCATCGGCACCAACACCGATCCCTACCAGCCGATCGAGCGCGACCAGAGGATCATGCGGCAGATCCTCGAAGTTCTGGACGAATGCGGCCACCCGGTCGGCATCGTCACGAAATCGGCCCTCGTCACCCGCGACATCGACATCCTCGCCTCAATGGCGAAGCGCAACCTGGTGAAGGTTACGCTGTCCGTCACCACGCTGGATCGCAGGCTTGCCCGCGTCATGGAGCCGCGCGCCTCGACGCCCGAGCGGCGTCTTGAGGCGATCGCAGCCCTGCGGGGAGCCGGCATTCCGGCGAGCGTGCTGTTCGCGCCCGTCATTCCGGCGATCAACGACTGGGAGATGGAGAGGGTTCTGGAAGCAGCAGCCGCCGCCGGCGCGAGCGAGGCCGGCTACGTGCTGCTCCGACTGCCGCTTGAGATCGGCGATCTCTTCCGCGAATGGCTTTCCGCCAATTTCCCCGACCGCGCCGCGCGCGTCATGGATCTGGTGCGCCAGACGAGAGGGGGCAGGGACTACGATGCGCGCTTCGGCAAGCGCCAGACCGGCGAGGGCGCTTTCGCCGAACTGATCGGCCAGCGTTTCCGCCTTGCCAAACGTCGTCTCGGCCTCGATGGGCGAAGCCTCGCGCTGGACACGACAGCCTTCCGCAGACCCTCAGCGGACGGCCAGCTCAGCCTGCTCTGAGCGCGGAAGAGGCCGGGTCGCATAGTTGGAAGCCGACTGCTCGCCTGCCTCGCATTCGCGCGCGTAGGTGATCAGGTGATGGGATACGAGGCTGATCTGGATCAGGTCCTCGATGCGTCCCCGCAGCAGATTGGGCAGCGCCATCCGCCAGAAAGTCCGGCGATAGTCGGAGAGGATGCCGACCCTGAGGAAGATGTTGAAGAGGCAGACAAGGCCGCGGCGGATATTGGACGCCGAAAGCCGCGCACGGCTGAGCGGCGGGTCGATGCGCCTGCGATAGGTGGTGCGGGCATTCCAGGCAAAGCGTGCATAGACCGCACCCGGCCGGTAGGCATGGCGGATGCAGCGCAGCCAGTCCGACAGCACCTCTTCGTGCGGGCGCAGGAAGACGACATTCGAGCCGCGCGTTCCCTCCTCCTCGACCAGGCGCGAGGCGACGGCGAGGCGGTCCCAGAGCGGGGTGCGCGGCAGTGCCTGCAGGATGTTTATGGTGAGCAGCGGGATGCGGGACTGGTCGATGAATTCGACGATCCGGCGCGCGGTCGCGGAGGTGTCGGTATCGAGCCCGAGAATGATGCCCGAGACCACCTCCATCCCATGCTCGTTGAGGATGCGCACCCCTTCGAGCAGGGGAACGGCGAGGTTGTGTTCCTTCGACATGGCATCGAGCGCACCCAGCTCCGGCGTCTCGATGCCGCAGAAGACCGTGCAGAAATAGGCTTCCCGCATCTGCGCGAGAAGATCGGGCAGCCGCGCTATGTTGAGCGTCGCCTCGCAGGAGAACTGGATCGGATAGCCGCGACGCTTTTGCCAGTCGACAAGATGGGGCAGAAGCTCGCGCGCCGCCTTGCGGTTCGCGATGAAATTGTCGTCGACGAAATACACGCTGCCAAACGGCCCCCGCTCGAGCAGCGCATCGAGTTCCGCCAGCACCTGTTCGGGCCGCTTGAGCCGCGGCTGGCGGCCATAGAGGGCAGGAATATCGCAGAATTCGCAGCGATAGGGGCAGCCGCTCGAGAACTGAACCGAGCCCAGCATGTAGCGGCCGCGCTCGATCAGGTGATAAGCCGGAACGGGGAAGTCGCACAGATCGACCCGGCGCAGGGTCTCGAATCGCACCTGTTGCGCGGGCGCCGTCACATCGGCATCGAGCCGCGCCACCAGCTCGTCCGTCGCATCGCCAAGCTCTCCCACATGCAGGTAATCGAAATCGGGATAGAGCTCCGCACAGGCCGAGACGGAGGGGCCGCCCAGCACGCTGACGCAACCTCCTTCGCGGGCGCGGCGCGCGATGTCGCGCATCGCCTCCTGCTGCACGTGCATGCCGCTGACCAGCACGATTTCCGCCCAGGCGAAATCCGCCGGCCGGGCGGAACGGATATTCTCGTCGACGAAGCGGACCTGCCAGCGCGCGGGCAGGTAGGCGGCGATGAGCAGGATACCTTGGGGCGGCATGAAGGCGCGCACCCGGCCCATCAACCGGTAGGCATGCTGGAAGGTGCCGAACGATGGGGTGTAGCGCGGAAAGACGCAAAGCACCCGGCGGTCGTTCCTGGCATCGACGGGGCATCTCATGGCGTCTGCTGCCTCAATGTTGCCTAGCCCCTCGGGCGCAGACTATGTCAGCGACGCCGCCAAGGCAAACTTCTCCGCCACCCCGGGGATGTCCGCCCGGGGTCCAATCGACCGTTGCAAGCGACGCCGATTCGCGGCCCAATCGCGATCCGGATCGCGAGGATGCATGCGCACGACTTTCGCCTATGCCGGCGCCGCCCTGGCCGAGATCGCCGGCTGCTTCGCCTTCTGGGCCTGGCTCAGGCTCGACCGTTCTGCGCTGTGGCTGCTGCCGGGTCTGGCCTCGCTCGCGCTGTTCGCCTGGCTTCTCACGCTGGTGGACAGCATGGCCGCCGGCCGCGCCTATGCCGCCTATGGCGGCGTCTATATCGCAGCCTCCCTCGCCTGGCTCTGGCTGGTCGAAGGGATGCGGCCGGACCGTTGGGACGTGATCGGCGCCACGGTCTGCCTCGCCGGCGCCGCGATCATCATCGCCGCGCCGCGCCCGCCGGCCTGAACGGTCCGAATCGTCAATTGCCGGTGAAGTTGGCGCCGCGGCGCTCGATGAAGGAGCGCACTCCTTCCGCCGCATCGTCCGAGCGCAGCAGGCGCTGCTGCAACGCGTTGAACTCCGCCACGCCGGCTTCCTGGCCTCGCATCAGGGCGAGGCGGGCATTGCGCAAGGTCGCCGCGACGGCAAGCGGCGCCTGCTGCGCGATCGTATGGGCAAGTTCGCGCGCACGCTGCATCTCCAGGCCCTTGGGCACGACTTCCTGCACGAAACCCAGCCGAAGCGCGGTGGCCGCGTCGAATTCCTCGCCGGTCAGCAGCCAGCGCATGGCATTGCCCCAGCCGGCCCGCTCCACCATGCGGATCGTGGCCCCACCGGTTGGCATGATGCCGCGCCGCACCTCGAGCTGGGCGAACCGGCAATCCTCGGCAGCGACCACGAGATCGGCCGCCAGCATGAGTTCGATGCCGATGGTGAAGCAGATGCCCTTGACCGCCGCCACCAGCGGCTTGCTGCGCATGGGCGGCCGGAGCGAGAAGGGATCGATGCTGCCCGGGGGCCAGAGTTCGCCCTTTTCCGCCAGATGGCGCGCCACCTTGTCGAGTTCGAGGCCGGCCGTGAAATGCTCGCCCTCCGCATAGAGCAGTCCGCAGCGCACGTTGCCGCTCGTCTCCAGAACGCCAAATGCCTCCGCCAGCTCCTCGAGCATCTTCGGCGAAAAGCCGTTGAGCTTCTTCGGCCGGTCGATCTTGATGAGCAGCAGCGCGCCTTCTTCGCGCGTCTTGATGCGCCCTTCATCGGCGCCCGCGTTGGCCGACATGCCGCAACTCCTTCTTGCATCGCCTCGGGCATAAGACCACAAATCCAGTCATGGCAGGAAGAAGCTCAAGGCGGGATGGCCCGGCGCGGCGTGCGCCGACCCTGGAGCTGGAGCGAAACCGTCCGGCGCCCGTCTGCGGCATCGACGAGGCCGGGCGGGGTCCGCTCGCCGGCCCGGTGGTGGCCGCCGCGGTGATCCTGGATCCGGCGAGGCTGCCGGCGGGAATCGACGATTCGAAATCGCTCTCCCCGGGGCGGCGCGAAACCCTGTTTGCCACGATCCTGGAAACGGCAGCGCATGGCATCGGCCTTGCCAGCGTGCGGGAGATCGAGGAGTTCAACATCCTCGGCGCCACGATGCTCGCCATGCGCCGGGCGGTGGCAGCTCTTCCCCTCACGCCCGCCTTCGCCCTCGTCGATGGCAACCGCCTCCCTGAAAGCCTGCCCTGCCCGGCCGAGGCCATCGTGCAAGGGGACCGCCGGTCTCTTTGCATCGCCGCCGCGTCGATCCTCGCCAAGGTCACGCGCGACCGCCTGATGGCCGACATTGCCCGGTCCCACCCCGGTTATGGCTTCGAACGGCACATGGGGTACGGGACGGCCGAACATCTCGAAGCTCTCAACAGGTTGGGTCCGACGCCCGAACACCGACTAGGTTTTGCGCCTGTGAGTCGCCTGAAAGGAATCGCTAACCTATTGAATCCAAAATAATATTGACGCGACTCGGCACTTGACTCATGGTGTGCGCCGACGCGCACCCGAGGGGGGTCAATGCTGCCGCTCAACGAAATCCTGATCGGCGACTGCATCGCCGAGATGGCCAAGCTGCCGGAACGCTCGGTCGACATGATATTCGCCGACCCGCCCTACAACCTGCAGCTTCAGGGCGAGCTCTACCGGCCGGACAATTCCAAGGTCGACGCGGTCGATGACGAGTGGGACCGTTTCGGCGATTTCACCGCCTATGACGATTTTACCCGCCGCTGGCTGACCGAGGCGCGTCGGCTGCTCAAGGACGACGGCACGCTCTGGGTGATCGGTTCCTACCACAACATCTACCGCGTCGGCACCGTCCTCCAGGATCTCGGCTTCTGGATCCTGAACGACATCATCTGGCGCAAGGCGAACCCGATGCCGAACTTCCGCGGCAAGCGTTTCACCAACGCCCACGAGACCATGCTCTGGTGTTCGAAGTCGCGCCAGCAGAAGCGCTACACCTTCAACTACGAGGCGATGAAGGCGCTGAACGACGACCTGCAGATGCGCTCCGACTGGCTGATCCCGATCTGCTCCGGCCATGAGCGGCTCAAGTCCGACGGTCAGAAGGCGCACGCCACGCAGAAGCCCGAGGCGCTGCTCTACCGCGTGATCCTCGCCGCCTCGGAGCCGGGACAGGTGCTGCTCGATCCTTTCTTCGGTTCGGGCACCACCGGCGCCGTGGCGCGAAGGCTGGGCCGCGCCTTCATCGGCATCGAGCGCGAGGAGCGCTATGTCGAGATCGCCCGCCGGCGCCTGGCGCAGGTGACCCCGCTCGGGCCCGACCTGCTGGAGACGACACGCTCGAAACGCCAGGAGCCGCGCATTCCCTTCGGCTGGGTGGTGGAACGGGGCCTGCTTTCGCCGGGCCAGGTGCTGACCGACCCGTCCGGCCGCCATCGCGCCCGCGTGCGGGCCGATGGCAGCCTGGTCTGCACCGACGCCACCGGTTCGATCCACAAGATCGGCGCGCATGTCCAGGGCGCCCCGGCATGCAACGGCTGGACCTTCTGGCATTTCGAGGCCGATGGCCGGCGCATCCCGATCGACCTGCTGCGCCAGAAGCTGCGCGCCAGCCTGAGCTGAGCGTCAGGTCAGCCGAGCGCGCGCCGGCAGACCTTGCGCATGACCGAGGGCAGCGCCTCGTCGGCCAGTTCCTCCGGCCGGCGCCAGAAGATCCCGTCCCGTGCCGTCTCGCCATCGGCCCTCAATACAGTGAGGGACAGATGGAAATGGGTGAATGTGTGTTCGACCGGCTCCGGCAGCACCCGCCATTCGGCCGGGGCAGGTGCCTCGCGAAGCGCATCTTCCATTGTCCATGGTTCCGCCCGCCAGTCGGTCGAGGGTACCTCGGTCATGCCGCCGAGCAGCCCTTGCGGCGCGCGTCGGCGCAGCAAGATCGCGCCATCGGCGCGGCGCAGCACGAAGGCGACGCCGTGCCGGCGCGGACGCTCCTTCCTGGCGGCCTTGCGCGGCAGGGACGGGGCGATGCCCGCCGCCCGTCCCGCGCATCCGCCGGCAAGGGGACAGCGTTCGCAAAGCGGGGCGCGTGGCAGGCAGACAGTGGCGCCGAGATCCATCATCGCCTGCGCGAAATCCCCTGCCTCCATCTCGGGCGTGATCGCCTCCGCCCGGCGCCGGATCTCGGCCTTGGCGCCCGGTAGCGGGGTCTCGATGGCGAAGAGGCGGACGACGACCCGCTCGATGTTGCCGTCCACCGGCGTCGCCTTGCGGCCGAAGGCAATGGCCGCGATCGCCGCCGCCGTGTAGGGACCAATGCCCGGCAGCTCGCGCAAGGCCGCTTCCGTATCCGGGAGGTGGCCGCCATGTCTCGCCGCCACCGCGCGCGCGCAGGCGTGCAGGTTGCGTGCCCGGGCATAGTAGCCAAGGCCGGCCCAGTCCTTCAGCACCTCATCGAGCGGCGCGGCGGCAAGCGCGGCGATGTCCGGCCAACGCTGGATGAAACGCAGGAAATACGGCTGGGCGGCGGCGACCGTGGTCTGCTGGAGCATGATTTCGCTGAGCCAGACCCGGTAGGGGTCGGCCCGCCGCCCGGGCCGGGCGCGCCAGGGCAGGTCGCGGCGGGCACGCGCATACCAGGCGAGGAGTTGAGCAGCGGCCGGGTTCGACATCGCGGCGAAGATATCACTCGCCGCGGGGGCGGCCAGCCCGGCATAATGCCGGCATGACGGAGCGCAGTTCCCCCCCGGGACCACGCAGCATCGCGCGGTTGGTGCAGCGCATCGCCCGGCCGGCCTTCCGCCGGCGCGGCTTCGCCCAGGGCGATGCCCTGACCCGCTGGCCGGAAATCGTCGGCGAGACGCTGGCGCGGGTCTCCTGTCCGGAGAAGCTTGCCTTTCCCGACCGCCAGGGACCCGCCACCCTCACCGTCCGCGTCGCGCCTGGCTTCGCGCCGGAGTTGCAGCATCTGGCGCCGCTGGTGCTGGAACGCATCAACACATTCTACGGCTATCGGGCGGTGGCGCGGCTGAAACTGGTGCAGGCGCCGCTGCCGG
>JAHCJR010000085.1 GCA_026126165.1 Alphaproteobacteria bacterium | reverse complement strand
CGAGATCCGCACGCCCATGAACGGCGTTCTCGGCATGCTCGACCTGCTCGTCGATTCGCCCCTCGACGGCCGCCAGCGCCGGCTCGTCGACGTGGCCCGGCAGTCGGCCGATGCGCTGTTGGCGATCATCGACGACATCCTGGATTTCTCCAAGCTCGAGGCCGGCCGGATGACGCTCGAGCAGATCGACTTCGCCCTGGCCGACGTGGTGGACAGCGTCACCGCGCTCTTTGAGTCGCGCGCCGCCGACAAGGGCGTGCTGCTGCGCACCGAGCTCGAGCCGCGCCTGCCGGAATGGCTGCTCGGCGATCCGAGCCGGCTCAAGCAGATCCTGCTCAACCTGGTCGGCAACGCGGTGAAGTTCACCGAGCGCGGCTCGGTCACGCTACGGATCGAGCGCGAGCCCGACGCCGGCGGGGAGCTGCTGCTGCGCTTCTCGGTGCGCGATACCGGCATCGGCATCCCCGAGGACGTACAGAAGCGGCTGTTCGCGAGCTTCACCCAGGCGGACGATTCCACGGCGCGCCGCTTCGGTGGCACCGGTCTCGGGCTCGCCATTTGCCGCCAGCTCGCCGAGCTGATGCAAGGCAGCATCGGCCTCACCAGCCGGCCGGGCGAGGGCAGCGAGTTCTGGTTCACCGCGCGGCTGCGCCCCGGCCGTCCGGCAGCGCGGCCTGAACGGACCCGCGCGCCGGCGGAGAGCGAGAAGGCACCGCCGATCAACGTGCTGGTGGCGGAGGATAACCGGGTCAATCAGGTTGTGATCGCCAGCATGCTGGAGCGCGACGGCCACCGGGTGCGGATTGTGGCCAATGGCAAGGAAGCGATCCTCGCCCTGCGCGGCGGCGAGTTCGATCTGGTGCTGATGGATGTGCAGATGCCCGAACTGGACGGGATCGCGGCTACCCGCCTGATCCGCGCCCTCCCCCCGCCGCTCAACGCCATTCCCATCGTCGCGCTGACCGCCAATGCCATGGAAGGCGACCGTGAGATCTATATCGAAGCCGGCATGAACGACTACGTTTCCAAGCCGATCGACCTCGCCCGGCTGCGCCGCGCCATTCGCCGGGCCTGCGCGTTACCGGTGGCGGAAGCGGCCGCGCCCGAGGACGACGGGTCGGCCGCGGGATCCGGCGGCGAAACCGGGCGGCCGGGGCCGGCGCCCGCGCTGCCGGAGGATCTCGCCGGCCTGCTGGCGCGCATCGAGCGGCTGCCGGGGCGCATGGCATCCTGATCCTTTCGCCGGAGCGCGAAACCGGCTAAGCACTTGGCGGCATGAGCCTCGTCCGTTCCGTCGTCACCATCGGCGGCTTCACCATGGCGAGCCGGTTGCTGGGCTTTCTCCGCGACATCCTGATCGCAGCGGGCCTCGGCGCCGGCCTGCGCGCGGACGCTTTCTTCGTGGCACTCCAGCTTCCCAACCTGTTCCGCCGGCTGTTCGCCGAGGGCGCGTTCAATGCCGCCTTCGTGCCCCTCTTCGGCGAGAGCCGGGCACGAGGCGGGGATGCGGGCGGGCGCGACTTCGCCGAGCAGGCGCTGGCGGCGCTGCTCTTCGTGCTGGTCGTCGTCGTCGGGCTTTTTCTTGCCGGCATGCCCTACGCGGTTCTCGTGCTGGCGCCGGGCTTTCTTTCCCAGCCGGAGAAATATGCGCTCGCGGTCGAGCTCTCGCGCATCACCTTCCCCTATCTGCTGCTCATCAGCCTGGTCTCGCTGCTGAGCGGCGTGCTCAATTCCCTCGGCCGCTTCGCGGTCGTCGCCGCGACGCAGCTTCTGTTCAATCTCTGCCTGATCGCGGCCGTCCTTCTGGGCGGCCGGCTTGCACCGAGCATGGCGCATGCGCTCGCAATGGCGGTGACGGTTTCGGGCATCTTGCAGTTCGTCTGGTTGATCCTCGCCTGTCGGCGCGCCGGCTACGACCTCTCGCTTCGCCTGCCGCGGCTCACGCAGCCGGTCCGCCGCCTGCTCGCGCTCGCCCTGCCGGCGGCGATCGGCGCCGGGGCGACGCAGATCGCGCTCTTCGTCAACCTGATCCTTGCCTCGCTGCTGCCCTCGGGGGCGATCTCGTATCTCTTCTATGCCGACCGTCTCAACCAGCTTCCCATGGGCGTCATCGGCGTGGCGCTCGGCACGGCGCTGCTGCCGGCCCTGGTGCGCGAGATCGCCGCGGGGCGGGTGGAGCGGGCGTCGGAACTGCAGAACCGGGCGCTGGAACTGGGCCTCCTGCTCACCCTGCCGGCCGCGGCAGCGCTGCTCAGCATTCCCTTCACCCTGATCGGTGTGCTGTTCGAGCGCGGGGCTTTCGGGCCGGAGGCGACGCTGGCCACGGGTCAGGCGCTGGTCGCCTATGCCATCGGCCTGCCGGCCTTCGTCATGATGCGCCCGCTCACCGCCGGCTTTCATGCCCGGCAGGATACCACCACGCCGGTACGCATCGCGCTGGTTGCCGTCGGCACGGGTATCGCCTTTTCGCTCGTCCTGATGTGGCCGCTCGCCCATGTCGGCCTCGCGCTTGCCATCTCGATCTCTGCCTGGCTGCAGGCCGCGCTGCTCGGGCGCACGCTGCTGCGGCGCGGGCACTGGCGGCCGGACGCGCGCCTTCGCGCCCGTGCCCCGCGCATCCTGCTCTCCTGCCTGGCAATGGTGGCGGCGCTCGTCCTGCTGCGCGAGGCGCTGGCGCCGCTGTTCGGTCAGGGCACGGCGGGGCGTGCCCTCGCTCTCGCGCTGCTGGTGCTTGCCGGCATCGCGGTCTATGGCGCCGCCTGCCTCCTGACCGGTGCGGCGCGCATCGCGGAACTGCGCCAGTCCTTCGGCCGGCGCGGTTGACCGGCGGCGGGGGCTGGGCGATAAAGCGCCGCCCGCGCGGCCACCGCCTTGTTTCGGCGGCGGCTCTCGGCATTCCGCCCCGGGCCGTGTCCAAAGCGATGGAGCTTTCCTTGAAGAACCGCATCTTCTCCGGCGTCCAGCCGACCGGTAACCTGCATCTCGGCAACTATCTCGGCGCGATCCGCAACTGGGTCCGCCTGCAGAAGGATTTCGACTGCATCTTCTGCATGGTCGACATGCATGCGATCACGGTCTGGCAGGATCCGAAGGAGCTGACGTCCAACACCAGGATGGTGACGGCGGGCCTGCTGGCAGCCGGCATCGATCCGCGCAACTGCATCGTGTTCAACCAGAGCCAGGTCTTCGCCCATGCGCAGCTTGCCTGGATCTTCAACTGCGTGGCGCGGCTCGGATGGCTCAACCGCATGACGCAGTTCAAGGAGAAGGCCGGTAAGCAGCGCGAGAACGCCTCCGTCGGCCTCTATGCCTATCCGAACCTGATGGCGGCCGACATCCTCGCCTACAAGGCGACCCATGTTCCGGTCGGCGAGGATCAGAAGCAGCATCTCGAGCTGACCCGCGACATCGCGCAAAAATTCAACAACGATTTCGGCGTCGAGTTCTTTCCGCTGCCTGAGCCGCAGATCCTGGGCGAGGCGACGCGGGTGATGAGCTTGCGCGACGGCTCGAAGAAGATGTCGAAATCGGAGCCCTCGGACTATTCGCGCATCAACCTGACCGACGGGCCGGATCTGATCGCCGACAAGATCCGCAAGGCGCGCACCGATCCGCACCCGCTGCCCGACAGCATCGCGGAGCTGGAGAAGCGGCCCGAGGCCGACAACCTGCTCGGCATCTATGCCGCCCTTGCCGACATGGGCAGGGAACAGGCGCTCGCAAGGTTCGCCGGCGCGCAGTTCTCGGACTTCAAGGCGCAGCTCACCGACCTCGCGGTGGCGAGCCTCGGCCCGATCGGCGAGGAGATGCAGCGCCTCGTTCGCGACACTTCGCATGTCGACAAGGTGCTGCGCGAGGGCGCCGAACGGGCCAACGCGCTGGCCGAGCCGATCGTGCGCCAGGCCATGGAGATCGTCGGCTTCCTCAAAGCCTGATGGCGGGCGGGACGGGGCGATTGATTGCGCCCGCCCCGCTCCCCACATAGGTGAAATGTCAAGCCGACCGATCCGGGGGCCCGCCGATGAACAGCATGTCCGACAATGCCGACCGCGACCCGCTCGCCGATTTGCCGCCCGAACTCAAGGACGAGCCGGAGGCGGCACCGCCTCCGCGCCGGCGGCTGTTGCGTCCGGTCCTGTACGCCGTCGCGGCGGCGCTGCTGCTCTACTATCCGCTCGGCATGGCCTGGCTGCACAAGATCGACGACGATCCCGACTTCGCGCTCGAGGTGCGGGACGTGCCGCGCCAGGGCAGCCGCGCGGTGGCGCTCGCCGCCGAGCTGATCGCGCGCGAGGTGGACGAGCATCGCTGGATCGCCAACGACCCCTTCTTCCTGCCGGGCGCCGCTCTCGACAACATGCCGAACTTCCAGCAGGGAATCATCTCGGCGCTTGCCCGCTTCGCCTTCGAGCTTTCCGACCAGATCGGCCGGGTGCGCGGCTCCAGCCAGACCGACAAGGACCTGCAGGAAGCCTCCGGCCTGCTGCAATATTCCGGAACGAAGTGGTATTTCGACTTCGCCACGTCGTTCGCGCCGACAGCAACCTCCGAGCAGCAGTATCGCGCCGCGCGCCGCGCGCTGATCAGCTACAACCGCCGGCTCGCCGACGGGCAGGCGATCTTCGAGCGGCGCGCCGACAACCTGCTCGCGACCCTCGACCGCATCGCGCTCGACCTCGGCTCCGCATCGGCGGCACTCGATTCGCAGATCACGCTGCATAGCGGCGACTGGATCGACTTTCGTTCGGACGACGTCTTCTACTCGATCAAGGGTCAGGCTTACGCCTATTTCCTGATCCTGCGCGAACTTGAGCACGATTTCGAGAACATCATCCGCGAGCGCCAGCTTCAGGCAACCTGGGCGCAGATGCTCTATTCCTTCCGTGAGGCGGCGGTCATGGACCCGCTGGTGGTAGTCAATGCACGGCCCGATTCCATCTTGCGGCCGAGCCATCTGGCGGCGCAGGGCTTCTATCTGCTGCGGGCGCGCACCCAGCTTCGCGAAATCACCAACATCCTGCTGAAATGAATGCCTAAAACGAACGCGGGGTGCCTCGCTTGCCGCCCGGCGGGCGGGGTGGCAGGATAGGCTGGCATGAACGAACAGAACCGTCGCACCAAATTCCTCGTCGTGGTCGACCAGACCCCGGAATGCCGCACCGCGCTGCGCTTCGCCACCCAACGCGCGCGCAAGGTCGGCGGCAACGTCATCCTGCTGCATGTCATCGAACCGCCCGCGCCCGACGGCCAGCAATGGATGTCGGTGGCCAACCTGATGCAGGAGGAGGCGCGCGAGCAGGCGGAGCAGCTCATGCAGCAGCTCGCCTCCCAGGTGCATGCCGAGAGCGGCATCAATTGCGAACTGGTGATCCGCGAAGGACGCAAGCGCGACGAACTGCTCGGGCTGATCAGCGAAGATCCCTCGATCCGCATCCTCGTTCTCGGCGCCGCCTCGGGCGGCGAAGGACCGGGGCCGCTGGTGAGCGCGCTGGCCGGCCAGATGTCCGGCTCGATGCGCGTGCCGATCACGGTGGTGCCGGGCAACCTGTCCAACGAGCAGATCGACGCGCTGACCTGAGGCGCTTCAGATATCGCCTGTATAGGGCCAGGCGAAAAGCTCCGCCGGTTCCTTCACGCCGCGCAGCGCGTGCACGCCGACCGACTCGAGGCCGGCATCGGGCGCCAGTTCGTGGAAGGCGGCGGTGGCGAGCAGAGGGCGGCCGAGTTTCGGGCAGAGATCCTCGACCCGGCAGACCTCGTTCACCGCATGGCCGATCACGGTGAAGTCGAGCCGGTCGCCGCCACCGATATTGCCATAGGTGACGATGCCCCGATGCAGCGCGATGCCGACGCGCAGCGGCATGTCCCTGTTCGCCAGGCGCCGGGCGTTCAGTTGTTCGAGTTCGCGGAAGGCATCGCTGGACGCGGCGAGCGCGCGCCCGGCCACGTCGCGTTCCATGCCGGAACTGAGCGGAAAGATCGCCAGCATGCCATCGCCGACGAACTTCAGGACCTCGCCGCCATGGCCATGCACCGCCGCCACCATGCAGTCGAAATACTGGTCAAGGGTGGCGATCACCTTTTCCGGCGGCTCGCGGTCGGCCATGGCGGTGAAGCCGCGCAGGTCGCAATACCAGATGACGGCGTCGAGGCGCGAGCCCTGCCCCTGGCGCATGATGCCGGCCAGAACCTGCGCCGCCGCATTGCGCCCGAGATAGGTGTTGAGCAGGTCGCGGGTCGCGACATGGCCGGACTCGATCTCGAAGCGCAGCGCTATCAGCGGCAGCAGGTCCCAGAGCAGGGCCAGATGCTGGGTGGAAAAGCCGCCCGGCCGGTCGGTCGACCAGGAGACATAATTGGTGTGGCCGTTGGTGAAACGCACCGGCATGCAGACATAGTCGCTGGCGCCGATTTCCTTGAGTTCCTGCAGGATGGCGAAATCGAGCAGCGCGTCCGGCAAGTCGAGCCGGCGGCGCACCGCCGCCGCGCCCTGATGGATCAGATAGACCGGCGAGTTGCGGTAGGCTTCGGTGTTCTGGATGCCATAGGCGCGGCTGAATTCGCGCCCGCGCTCGCCGCGTTTCCAGAGCAGGTTGCGCGCGAAAGTCTGCGGATGCATGGCGAGCAGGCCGCAGGAGGCGCGCAGCAGCGGCACGCCCTCCGCCACCAGCTCGAGGCAGAGCCGCTCGAACAGTTCGCCGCCCGGGAAGGCCTGTCCGTCATGCTCGATCAGCCAGGCGGCGGTCCGGCTCTGGCCCCAGGCCAGGCGCGGCTCCGGCGCCAAATGGCCATTGCCGTCAACGAGTTGCAGCGCGGCTTGCGACATGGAGGGGGTCCGGCTTGATCTCTTTCGCGACTTTACCCATGTTAGGGGTGAAAATCTCTTTTCAATACGCGAGCCGGAGTATCACGACATGTTCATCCAGACCGAGCCGACGCCCAACCCCGCGACGCTCAAGTTTCTGCCGGGCCGCGACGTCATGGAGAACGGCACCGCCGATTTCGCCACCCCCGAGGAGGCGGTCCGTTCGCCGCTGGCGGAACGGCTGTTCGCCATCGACGGCGTGATGCGCGTCTTCCTCGGCTCCGACTTCGTCACCGTCACCAAGGCGGAAGGCGTCGAGTGGCATCACCTCAAGCCCTCGATCCTCGGCGCCGTGATGGAGCATTTCTCCTCGGGCCAGCCGGTGATCGCATCGGGCGAAAAGGTGCAGGACGAGGAGTTCGCGCCGGAAGACGCCGAGGTCGTGGCGCAGATCAAGGAACTGCTCGATACCCGCGTGCGTCCGGCGGTGGCGCAGGATGGCGGCGACATCATCTTCATGGGCTACGCCGAAGGCATCGTCTCGTTGCATATGCAGGGCTCCTGCTCGGGCTGCCCGTCCTCGACCGCGACGCTCAAGCACGGCATCGAGAACATGCTGCGCCATTACGTTCCGGAAGTGACCGAGGTGCGCGCCGTCTGAGGCGCACCGCCCGAAGCCGCCCTGTCTCAGCCGCGCACCGTCTTCAGCAGGTCCGCCGCGCCGGACTTGAGCAGGCTGACCTCGCTCGCCGGCACCACGATCCTGTAGCCGCGGTCGATCAGCGCCCGGGCTTCCGCCGCGCTGCCGGCCACGGTGGCGACCCACTTGCCGGAAGCCAGCGCCCGTTCCTCGGTGCGCTTGAGCAGGTCTTTCACCTCCGGATCGTTGAACTGGCCGAGCTTGCCGATCGAGCCCGACAGGTCGCGCGGCCCGATGAAGAGCACGTCGATGCCCGGCACGGCGGCGATCTCGGGAATGTTCTTCGAGGCGACCGCGCTTTCAATCTGCAGCACCACCAGCACGTTGTCGTCGATCCCCTTCCAGTAGGCGGCGCCGTCATAGCCATAGCCCGATCCGCGCGCCGTGCCGGCGGCGCCGCGCATGCCGCGCGGCGGATAGAGGCAGGCGCCGACGGCGGCGCGCGCCTGCTCGGCATTCTCGATCATCGGCACCATGATGCCCTCGACCCCGGCATCGAGCGCGCGCTTGATGTAGGCCAGATCGTTCCAGGGCACGCGCATCAGGCTCGCCGTCTCCGTGCCCTTCATGGCGCGGAGCTGGTCGATCGCCTGCGGGATGGTGCCCTGGCCGTGCTCATGGTCGATCAGCAGGAAGTCGAAGCCGGCCCGGCCGAGCACCTCCGCCACGTCGGAGGAGGTGGTCTGCAGCCAGCAGCCGACCACCGCCTGGCCGGCCCTGAGCTTGGTCTTCATCGGGTTGGCGCGGTACATGGGTCATCTCTCCGTCGGTTGCAGGAACATCAGGCCAAGCCAGTGCCAGCGGCCCTCGGGCCCGGGCATGGTGCAGTTGACGCGGGTACGCCCGGGCGGGAAAGGCTGGGCGAGCCGCACCTCGATGCGGCGTTCGCCGAGCCGCTCGATGCGGGCCGGCGCCGACTGGCTGGAGGCGAAGCAGGCCAGCCGGTCGATCCCCTCCGCCGGTCCATGGACGGTGAAGCCGATCGCCGGCGGGTTGCTCTCGATCATCGGATGCGCGGGTGTCAGGTCGCTGACGCGCAGCGGCAGCGCGGTGGCGGCCAGGCGGAAGCGGCCGATGGAGCCGAGCGATTCGCTCATCGCGAAGCGCGGCAGCGTGAACCAGTCCTCGCCCGAATGCACGATGCCCGAATGCTGTCCGAAGGCGGCGAGGAAGCCCTGGGCCGCGACCTCGGCGCGGACCTCGCGCGACCATTCGCCGTAGGGATAGGCAAACAGCACCGGCGCCGCGCCGGTCTCCTCCCGGATGCGGGCGCTGGCCTGGGCGATCTCGGCGCGCACGCGCGCCGGCTCCTGATAGGGCAGGTGCGGGTAGGAGGCGCTGAGATTGCCGATCCCGACGCCGGCCCCCGCCATCTCGCGCAGTTGCGCCCAGGTGAGATAGCCGGGTGCTGCCCGGTCGATGATGTCGGTGGCGACGAAGACGGTGAAGGGCAGTCCGGCCTTGCGCAGGCGCGGCCAGGCCTCGGCATGAACCGAGGCGTGCGAATCGTCGATGGTGATGGCGATGGTGCGCTCCGGCAGGTCCTGGCGGGCGCGCAGCGCGCGCACCAGTTCGGCCAGGGCCATGACGTGGTAGCCGCCGCGCTGGATCTCCGCCAGATGCGCCTCGAACTGCTCGAGGCGGATGCTGCTGGTGCCATCGCCATCGCCGCCGACGCGGTTATAGGTGATGACCGAGGCCCAGTCGGCGGCGAGCGCGCCTTGGGCGATCGGCGCCGCGGCGACAGCCAGCGCCGTCAGGACGATCGGGCGTAGGGGAAACAATTGACCTGCTGACCTTGCGGTTGCCCAAATGCACGGGTTGTGGTTCATGTTTAGTCGAAACCGGCTGCCGATCAACGGATTTCGGCGACCGTCGAGGAGGTGCCCCCTTGAGCAATATCCTGAGCGACAGCGGAATGGACCTGATCTTCCGGCAGGCGCGCACGCACAATGCCTGGCTCGACAAGCCGGTGAGCGACGTGACCTTGCAGGCGCTCCACGAGCTCTATCGCATGGGGCCGACCTCCGCCAACTGCTCGCCGGCGCGCGTCCTGTTCCTGAAATCGCGGGAGGCCAAGGAAAGGCTCGCCCCGGCGCTCTCGGCCGGCAACCTGGCAAAGACCATGGCGGCGCCGGTGGTGGCGGTGATCGGCTACGATCTCGACTTCGCCCGTCACCTGCCGAAGCTCTTTCCCCACAATCCGGACGCAAGCAACTGGTTCAAGGACCCGCGTGCCGCCGAGACCACAGCGTTCCGCAATGGCAGCCTGCAGGGCGCCTACCTGATCGTCGCGGCGCGCGCGCTCGGTCTCGATTGCGGCCCCATGTCGGGCTTCGACAACGCCAAGGTCGATGCCGCGTTCTTCCCGGACGGGAAGGTCCGCTCGAACTTTCTTTGCAATCTCGGCTACGGCGACCGGACGAAGCTGCGCCCCAGGGGCCCGCGGCTCGCCTTCGACGAGGCCTGCCGGATCCTTTGATCGCGTCAGTCCGGCAGGACCAGTCCTTCCCGGCCGATGCGCGCGAGTTCCGCGGCCAGCCGTTGCGCCGACATGCGCTCGATGTCGAGGCGGAGAAAGGCGCCAATCCGATCGGTCAGTTCCGCGTGTGCCTTCTCGAAGGCGCGCCTGCACCGGGCCGGGTCGCCGGCGACCGCCGCCGGATCGGCGATCCCCCAATGAGCGCTTGCCGGGCGGCCCGGCCAGACCGGACAGGCTTCGGAGGCGGCGTGATCGCAGACCGTGAAGATGAAATGCAGTTCCGGCGCGTCCGGTCCGGCGAACTCCTCCCAATGCTTGGAGCGCAGTTCGCCGATCGGATGGCCGAGGGCGGCGAGCAGTTCGAGCGCCAGCGGATGCACGCGGCCGGCGGGCCTGCTGCCGGCGCTGTAGGCGCGGAAGCGGCCGGCGCCAAGCCGGCTGAGCAACGCCTCGGCCAGGATGGAGCGCGCCGAATTGCCGGTGCAGAGGAAGAGCACGTTGCGGATCATGCGCCCATCCTGCACCGGATTCGCGAAGGAAATGTGTCGGCGCTCACATCATGGCGGTGGCGGCCGCGCTGTCGGACAGCAGCGGAAAGCGACGCGGATTGAAAAGCTGGTAATGCCACCATTCCTTGCCATAGAAGTCCCAGCCGGCGGCGGTCATGATGCCGAGCAGCAGCGCGCGGTTGCGCTGCGCGGCAACGGGAATGTCGGTGCGGCCATGGTGGGAGAGCGGCGTGAAGGCATCGAAGGGCGTGCCCATATCGAGCGCCAGGCCCGTCGCATCCACCAGTGTCAGGTCGATGGCGGCGCCGCGCGAATGGGGCGAGCCGCGGCGCGGATCGGCGAGGAAGTCCGGATCGGGGCTATGGTTCCAGAGCCGCCATTGCGCCTCGCTCGGCCGGAAGGCATCGAAGATCCTGAGGCGCAGGCCCTGGGCGCCGGCGATGGCGATGGCACGCGCGAGCCGGTCCGCCGCCTCCGGGTTGAGATAGCAGGCGGGCCGGCGATAGACCGGCGCGCCGGTGAAATTCGCCGCCGTGGCATAGGCGATCTCGGTCTCGACATCGAAGGCCGGTCTGGCGATCTCGATCAGCAGCATGGCGCGCGCGGGGCTCCGTCCGGCGTTGTGGCGGCGGAGACTAGCATGTTGGACGGGCGATGAAACTGCTCGCCATGGACAGCGCCCTCGATGGCTGCTCCGTCGCCGTGCTGGACGGGCCGCGCCTGCTCGCCCATGGCCGGCGCGAGGAGGCGCGCGGCCAGGCGGAAGCGCTGATGCCGCTGGTCCAGGCGGTCATGGCCGAGGCCGGTCTTGGTTTCGCCGCGCTCGACGCGCTGGCGGTCACCATCGGCCCGGGAACCTTCACGGGCATCCGTATCGCGCTGGCGGCCGCGCGCGGCATGGCGGTGGCGCTGCGCCTGCCGCTTGTCGGCATCTCCACCCTGGAGGCGCTGGCCGCCGGCATTCCGCAGGAGCTGGCGGAAGCGAACCTGCGCGTGGCCGCAATCGATGCCCGGCGCGGCGAAGTCTACGTGCAGGGCTTCGATGCGGCCATGCGGCCGGTGGACGAGGCCGCGCTGCTGCCGCTGGGCGTGGCCGCCGGCCGCCTGCCGGCGGGGCCTCTGGTGCTCGCCGGTTCGGGCGCGCCGCTCCTGCTGGCCCTGCTTGGGAGCGACAGGGCGCGGCTGGCGCCGGGGGACGGGCGCATCGATGCGCGCCAGGTCGCGTTTCGCGCGCTGGCACGGCCATTGCCGCCCGCCGGCGCGGCGCCGGAGCCGCTCTATCTGCGCGCGCCGGACGCCAAGCTGCCGGGGACGGCATGAGGATGCCGGCGATCCGGCTGGCCGGACCGGCGGATGCCGCGCTCATCGCGGCGATGAGCGCGCGCTGCTTCGCCGAGCCCTGGAGCGGCGAGTTGCTGGCCTCGCTCCTTGCCCAGCCCGGCATCGCCGGCCATCTGGCCCTGCGCGATGGCGGCCCGGTCGGGTTCGTGCTGGTGCAGGAGGCCGGCGGGACGGCGGAGATCCTGCTGGTCGCCACCCTGCCGGAGGCGCGCCGCCAGGGCATCGGGCGGCTTCTGCTCGAAGCCGGCCTCGCGTCGGCCCGCGCCCGTGGCGCCGGTCATTGCCTGCTCGAAGTGGCGGAGGACGATGGGGGTGCGGTGGCATTCTACCGCGAGGCGGGCTTCCTGCCGGCCGGGCGGCGGCGTGGCTACTATGCCCGGCCCGGGGGCCCGGTGGACGCCCTGGTCATGCGCCGTGAACTACAGGTCGAAGAATCCCAGTAAAACTGCGGGGATTCCAGTCGTGGCACCGAACTGATCAAATATTCGTGGTGGATTTTCATTTACTGTTGCCAAGCGCATGATTCAGTCCTTATAACCCGATCCGGTCAACCGGAGGTCGGTTCCAATGGCTGAAGATTTGGATCGTAACGAGATACTGGCGCTGACGACTGAAATCGTCTCCTCCCATGTCTCGAACAATCGGGTCGATTCCAGCGAATTGCCGCAACTGATCCGCCAGGTCTTCGCCACCCTGCGCAGTGTCGGCGAGGCGGAGACGCAGCCCGACAGGCCGCAGCCGGCGGTTCCGGTGAAGAAGTCGGTGACACCGGAATACATCGTCTGTCTCGAGGACGGCAAGAAGCTGAAAATGCTGAAGCGCCACCTCATGACCGCCTATTCGATGACCCCGGAACAGTATCGCGAGCGCTGGGGCCTGCCGCCCGACTATCCGATGGTGGCGCCGAATTACGCCCTGCAGCGGCGCGACCTGGCCAAGAAGATCGGCCTCGGGACCAGCCGCTCGAAGGGCCGCCGATAGTCCTGGCCTGCGGCGAAGCAAGTTATTGACGGATATCGCCTCTGCTGGTTTGTTGCACCGTCGGGGTCCGGTCCGGCATGCGGCCGGGCGTCGATTCCCGTTGGCGGCCGGGCGGCTGCCGGCGTTACCATTCCGTTCCGGGTGCGGACGAGGGTCCGGTCGCCCGGACGGGTCGTTGAGGATGGGGGCGCCTTGACGCGATCCACGATGCCGCACCGGCTGGAACAGCTTTGCGTCGAGAAGGGCATGCGCATGACCGAGCAGCGGCGCGTCATCGCGCGCGTGCTCTCGGAATCGAACGATCATCCGGATGTCGAGGAACTGCACCGCCGGGCGCACAGGATCGACCCGCGCATCTCCATCGCCACGGTCTACCGGACCGTGCGCATGTTCGAGGAGGCGGGCATCCTCAACCGCCACGATTTCCGCGACGGCCGCGCCCGCTACGAGGAAGCGTCGGAAGATCATCACGATCACCTGATCGACCTGCAGACGGGCAAGGTGATCGAGTTCCATGACGAGGCGATCGAGCGGCTGCAGCAGGAGGTGGCGCGCCGGCTCGGCTACCGGCTGGTCGATCATCGCCTGGAACTGTATGGCCTGCCGGTGGGCGCCCCGGAGAAGGGCAGGAAAGACTGAACGCCATGTTCCCGCTCCGCCGTCTCCTGGCGGCGCTCGGCGCTGCGCTATGGATCGCCCTGCTGCTGCCGGTGCAGATCCTGCTGCTCAAGGCGGGCTCGCCGCTGGCCCGTTCGCTGCCGAGGCTCTTTCACCGTGGTGCCTGCTTCCTGCTCAGGATCCGGGTCGAGACGCGCGGCACCCCGCTCACCGAGGGCCCGGTCCTGTTCGCCTCCAACCACGTCTCGTGGATGGACATTCCGGTGCTCGGCTCGGTGCTGAAGGCATCGTTCATCGCCAAGCACGAGGTCTCGGGCTGGCCGCTCTTCGGCCTGCTGGCGAAATGCCAGCGCACGGTCTTCATCGAGCGGCGGGCGCGCAAGACCATCGACCATCGCGACGAAATGGTGGTGCGGCTGGAGCAGCGCGACTGCCTGATCCTGTTCGCCGAGGGCACCTCCGGCGACGGGCTGCGCGTGCTGCCCTACAAGAGCGCCTTCTTCTCGCTGGCGGAGCGGCGCATCGGCGAGCGGCCGCTCGCGGTGCAGCCGGTCTCCATCGCTTTCACGCGGCTCAACAACATGCCGGTGGGACGTCGCGCCACGCAGTATTAT
>JAHCJR010000084.1 GCA_026126165.1 Alphaproteobacteria bacterium | reverse complement strand
ATTCTCGACGATCTCGGCCACGCCCAGCCGGATCCGTCCGGGCTTGGCCTTGCCCTGCGTCAGGCGCTCGAGCAGACGGCGCGCCTCCTCCGGCGCGGCCTGCGCCGGCCCCGCCAGCAGGCGCGCGGCAGCCAGCCCGACGGCGGCACCGCCCGCCATGACGAGCAGCCGCCGCCGGGATGGCCGCCTTGCGAAGTCGGATTCCGGATTCATGGCCGACAATCTAGGGCCCCGGACCGGCAGCGGCAATGCCTGGACATCGAATTACAATGTGTAGCTGGAAAACCCCGACGCTGACATTTAGGATCGTGGCGTCAGCCGTGATCGCCAGGGGCGCCTCGATGGAAAGGCTGAAACTCAACTATCCCGTATTCGGCACGTCGGCCGCGATCATCATTGCTTTCGTCGCGCTTGGGGTCCTGGCGCCGGAACGCGCGGCGCGGGCCTTCGGGCTTCTGCAATCGGAGGTGCTGCGCGGCTTTGGCTGGTTCTACATCCTCGCCGTGGCGATCTTCCTCGTCGCCATGCTGGCGGTGGGCTTCAGCCGCTTCGGCCGGCTGCGGCTCGGTCCGGACGATGCGGAGCCGGATTTCCCCTATCTGACATGGATCGCCATGCTCTTTGCGGCGGGCATGGGGATCGGGCTGATGTTCTTCGCCGTCGGCGAACCGATGACCCACTTCGCCTCGCCCCCGGAGGCGCCGCCGCGATCCATCGCCGCGCAGCGCGAAGCCATGCTGGTGACGTTCTTCCACTGGGGCATCCATGCCTGGGCGATCTATGCCGTGGTCGGACTGTCGCTCGCCTATTTCGGCTACCGCTACAACCTGCCGCTCACCATCCGCTCGGGCCTCTACCCGTTCCTCAAGGACCGCATCAATGGCTGGATCGGACACGCAGTCGACATATTCGCCATCGTCGGCACCGTCTTCGGCATCGCGACCTCGCTCGGCTTCGGCGTCCTGCAGATCAATTCCGGCCTTGAATACCTTGTCGGCCTGCCCGTCTCGCCGACGATGCAGGTCGGCCTGATCGCGCTCATCACCGCCATCGCCACGCTATCGGTCGTCACCGGCCTCGATCGCGGCGTGCGGCGCCTCAGCGAACTGAACCTGATTCTGGCGGTGCTGCTCATGCTCTTCGTGCTGCTGGCCGGACCGACATCGCTGCTGCTCAAGACCTTCGTGCAGAATATCGGCCTCTACCTGGACAAGTTCCTGCTCAAGACGTTCAACATCTATGCCTACGAGCCGAGAAGCTGGATCGATAGCTGGACCCTTTTCTACTGGGCATGGTGGATTTCCTGGTCGCCCTTCGTCGGCATGTTCATCGCGCGCATCTCGCGCGGGCGGACGGTACGCGAGTTCGTGGTGGCGGTGCTCTTCATACCGGTCGGATTCACGTTCCTGTGGATGACGGTGTTCGGCAATGCGGCCATCCATATCGACACGCAGGTGGCGGGCGGCGAACTGGCAAAGGCGGTCGCCGCCGACATGTCGGTCGCCCTGTTCCGGTTTCTGGAGTATCTGCCGCTCAGCGCCATCACCTCGACCATCGCGGTGGCGCTGGTCAGCGTCTTCTTCATCACCTCTTCCGATTCGGGTTCGCTCGTGGTCGATACCATCGCGGCCGGCGGCGAGACCGAGACCTGGGCGCCGCAACGCGTCTTCTGGTGCGTGCTGGAAGGCGTGGTCGCGGCGGTCCTGCTGCTGGCAGGCGGACTCTCCGCCTTGCAGACCGTGACCATCGCCAGCGCCCTTCCCTTCGCCTTCGTCATGCTCGCCCTCTGCTGGGGCCTCTATCGCGGCATGCAGGCAGACCTCGCGAGCACGACGAGCGCGCCGCCGAGCGCGGCCGCCGCCGCGATCGGCCTGCCCTGGCAGCGCCGCCTCGGCCTGATGCTGCGCACCCCGCGCGAGAACGACGTGCGACGCTTCATGGCGGAGATCGCGCGCCCGGCGCTGCAATCGGTCGCCGACGAACTGGCCAGGCGCGGCCGCGCCGCCCGCATCGAAACCGACGAGGAGAGCGGCGCGGTCAGCCTGGTCGCGCCGGCGGAAGGCGTGCGGGACTTCATCTACGGCATCGCCGCGGCGAGACGGCGGCTTCCGGTCTTCTCGACCCTCGATGCCGCGCGGGACCAGTCGCGCTTCGAGGCCCGCACCTTCTTCAGCGACGGCCGGCGCGGCTACGATGTGATGGGTCTCTCGCGGGATGAACTGATCGCCGACATCCTCGCCCAGATCGAGCGCTACCAGGCACAGCTCGCAGCCCCCGGGGCTGCCCTCTACGCCAGTGCGCCGGAACATTCCGGCTGATCGCAGCCGCTCTCAGCCCGATGCGAGGAGCGCCGGTGCCATCGAGGCGACGAGGAGCAGGGCCATGGTGACGTTGAAGACGACGATGCGCCGCCCCTTGGCCAGCATGCCGCGCAGCGCGCTGCCCGACACGACCCAGACGCCGAGCGAGGGCAGGTTGACCATGGCGAAGACGGCGATGAGCAGCAGCAGGCTCGCCATGAACTGTTCGGGGCGGGTGTAGCTGACGGTCACGATCAGCGAGACCGCCCAGGCCTTGGGATTGACGATCTGCAGCAGCGCCGCCTCGATGAACGTGATCGGCCGCGCCGCTTCGGGGTCCGCGGCGGCGCCGGCCGAGCGGCTGCGCGCGATGCGGAGCGCGAGCCAGAGCACATAGAGCCCGCAACCGAGGCGGAGGAAGAAGTGCAGCTCCGGATGGCGCTGCAGCAGCGCGCCGAGGCCGAGCCCGACACAGAAGAGAATGGTCAGAAACCCGCTGGAAATGCCGAGCAGCAGCGGCAGCGAGCGCCGGAAGCCGAAATTCGCGCCCGAGGCCAGCAGCAGGAAGTTGCCCGGCCCGGGCGAAATCGACATGACGAAAGCGAAGCCCGTCAGGGCGGCCAGCATCTCCACGTTCATCGTCCACTCCCGCAATCACGAAACGAGTGCAGGATGACAGGACGGGGCGGAACTGGCTTTGCTCCGGCGTCTCCAAGGATTGTCCGGCAGTCCGGCGCGGTCTACCGCGCCTGCGCCATGCGGGTCTCGATATCGAACTGGTCGGCGACTTTGGCGTCCTGGTCGAGCATCGCCTGGCTGTCGAGCGCGGCGAGGTCGAGCACGCCCATCTTCTCGTAGGCATCGCGCACGCGCTTGCCCCAGAGACCGATATCCTTCACCGTCGGCACGATGCGGCTGAACAGGCGGCCGCGGAAATGCCGCATCGCATCGGAATCGCGGGAATATTCCAGGCATTCCTTGACCGGAAGGCCGACCGCGCCCCAGACCTCCTCGGCGAGCAGGCGGTCGCGCATCAGGTAGCAGGCCTCGACCACGAATTCCTCGCGCTCGGCCCGCTCGTGCTCGGTGAGGTGCGGATAATAGTCGCGCAGCGCCAGCCGGCCGAAGGCGACGTGGCGCGCCTCGTCCTGCATGACATAGGCATTGACCGAGGCCGCCAGGCGGTTCTGCGACACGTCGCGGATGCGCTGGAAGGCGGCGAGCGCCAGCCCCTCGATCAGGATCTGCATGCCGAGATAGGTGAAGTCCCAGCGGCTGTCGGAGATGATGTTGTCGAGCAGCGCCTTCAGATGCGGGTTGATCGGATAGGCCAGCTCGAACTTCTCGTGCAACAGGCGCGAATAGGCTTCGACATGGCGCGCCTCGTCGATCACCTGGGTCGCGGCATAGAACTTCGCGTCCATGTCCGGCACCTGCTGCACGATCTTCGCGGTGCAGACGAGCGCCCCCTGCTCCCCATGCAGGAACTGCGAGATCTGCCAGGCCTGGCCATGCCGGCGGACCTGGACCTTCTCCTTGTCGGTCAGCTTCTCCCAGACCGGCGAGCCAAAGATCGGCACCGCCTGGTCGGGCATCAGCATGGGATTCTCCGGATCGAGATCGAGCGACCAGTCGATGCGGTCGCTGGCGTCCCACTGCTGCTTCTTGCCCTTGTCGTACAGATTGAGGAGGGCATCCCGGCCATCCTCGTATTCCCAGACCAGCGTGGTCGAGGTCTCGCCATTGACGGTCCATTCCGTCTGGTCCACCGGCAGGGTATAGCGAAGCTGCGTCGACATCTTTCCTCCCAAGGGTCTTGCGCCCGTTTCGTCGCCGATTATAGCCATGCCGGCACGCGCCGGGCCATCGCCGAAGCTAATTTTTCCATGCGTCTCAACAATTTAGCTAAGTGGCTGGTTGACGCTACGTAATTCGCCCGGGAACCGGGAATTCGCCGGCGCGGCGGAATCCAAATGTTGACTCGTCATATATCGAGCCAATATAGAATGCGATGTATTCGTCATTACGGGGGCCCCGACGATGGACGTCCGCACGCTGTGCCTTGGCCTGCTCACGCGCTCGGAAGCCTCCGGCTACGAGATCAAGAAGGCGTTCCAGAGCGGCCTCAGCCATTTCTACGATGCGAGCTTCGGGTCGATCTATCCGGCGCTCTCGCGGCTCACCGAGGAGGGGCTCGTCACCTGCAAGGAAGAGCCGCAGGACAAGCGTCCGGACAAGAAGGTCTACCGCATCACACCCGCCGGCCGGCTGGCCTTCATCGACGCGCTCGGCCGCCCGCCGGGCCATGACCGCATCCGCTCCGACTTCCTCGCGACGATCCTCTTCGCCGACCTGCTCTCGCCGCGCCAGATCGCCGGACTGATCGACGGCCGCCTGACGGAGACGCGTAGCCTTCTGGCCGAACTGCGCGAGCAGGCAAAGGAAGAGACGCGCGCCGCAGGCGACCGCTTCGTCATCGCCTACGGCATCGCCGTTCTGGAGGCCGAGGTGACTTTCCTCGAGGAGCGCCGGCATGTGATCGAGGGCGCGGCACTGCTGGGCCGCGCGCCTGGCTCGGCCGCCGCCGACTGAACGAACCGGACCGGGAGTATCGTCATGAACCGCTCGTATCTCATCGCCGGCCTGTTCGCCATCGGCCTCGGCGCCTATGTGGCGCTCACCTTCAATATCGTCGGCGCCGATGGCCGCGGCGGCGAGGATGGCCCGGCCCAGCCCGCCGCCGGCGTGGCCGCCGCGCGCGAAGACGCCGTCATCGCCGTGCGCGTCCTCGACTCGAAAGCGGAACGGCGCGAGCGGGAGATCGTCGTGCGCGGACGCACGGCGGTGGAACGCAAGGTCGAGATCAAGTCGGAAGTGCAGGCGCGCGTCGTCGAACTGCCGGCGCCCAAGGGCAGCGTGGTCAAGAAGGGCCAGGTCATCGCCCGCCTTGCCCTGGATGACCGCAAGGAGCGGCTGGAAGAAGCAAAGGCGATGATGCGCCTGCGCGAGGTCGAGTTGCGCGCCGGTCAGGAACTGGCCGCCAAGGGCTACCGTCCCGCCAATCGCCTCAAGGAAAACGAGGCGCTCTACGATGCGGCGCGCGCCATGGTGGCGCGCATGGAAATGGAAATCTCCAAGACCGAGATCGTCGCGCCATTCGACGCGGTGGTGGAGGAGCGCGCGGCGGAGATCGGCGCCTTCCTCAAGGTCGGCGATCCATTGGCTACCCTGGTGGCGCGCGATCCTTTCCTCGTCATCGGCCAGGTCTCCGAACGGGACATCTCCGAGGTGAGGCTCGGCAACGAGGGCCGCGCGCTGCTCGCCACTGGCGAGGAGGTGAAAGGCAAAATCCGTTTCATCGCCACCACCGCCGAACCGGCGACGCGCACCTTCCGCGTCGAGCTGGAGGTGCCGAACCGCGATGGCACGCTGCGCGATGGCATCACCGCAGAAATGCGCCTGCCGGTGCAGTCGGTGATGGCCCACCGCCTCTCGCCGCAGGCACTGACCCTCAACGACAAGGGCCAGGTGGGACTGCGGATCGTGGATGAAAGCGGACGGGTCCAGTTCCGCGAGGCGGAAATTCTCTCGGAGGGGCTGGACGGCGTCTGGCTGTCCGGCCTGCCCGAGCGCATCCGCGTCATCGTGGTCGGCCAGGATTTCGTCAAGGAAGGCCAGACCGTGAAGGCGGTTCCCGTCGGCCAGCCGGAAAGCTGACCGGCGGAGCAATACCCGGGGCATACAGGTAAATATCATGCAAGCCATCATCTACGCGGCTCTCGACCGTTCCCGCACAGTGCTCGCCGCGCTGGTGATGATTCTGGTCGCCGGCACGATCGCCTATCAGCAGATTCCGAAGGAATCGCAGCCCGACATCGACATTCCGATCATCTATGTCTCCGTAACCCTCGAGGGAATCTCGCCGGAAGATGGCGAGCGCCTGCTCGTCCGCCCGCTGGAGACCAAGCTCAAGACGGTCGAGGGGCTGAAGGAGATGCGCGCCACCACCGTGGAGGGCCAGGCCTCGATCATTCTCGAATTCGAGGCCGGCTTCGACGCGGACAAGGCCCTGCGCGATGTGCGCGACAAGGTCGATCAGGGCAAGAAGGACCTGCCCGGCGATGCCGAGGAGCCGGTGGTGCAGTCGGTCAATGTCGGCCTCTTCCCCGTTCTTATCGTCACCCTGTCCGGCAACCTGCCGGAACGCACCCTGACGCGGCTCGCCCGCGACCTGAAGGACCGGCTCGAAGGGCTGCCCGGCGTGCTCGAGGCGCAGCTCGTGGGCAAGCGCGAGGAGCTGCTCGAGGTCGTCGTCGATCCGAAGAAGCTCGAGAATTACCGCGTCTCGCAGACCGAACTGATAAACGCCGTCACCCTGAACAACCGCCTGGTGGCGGCCGGCGCCATCGACACCGGACAGGGCCGCTTCTCGGTCAAGGTGCCGGGCCTGTTCGAGACGGCGCGGGACGTGCTCGACCTGCCGATCAAGGTCTCGGCGGAAGGCGTGGTGACGCTCGGCGACATAACCACCATCCGCAGCACCTTCAAGGATCCGACATCCTTCGCGCGGCTGAACGGCCAGCCGGCCATAGCGCTCGAGATCAAGAAGCGGATCGGCGAGAACGTCATCCTCACCATCGAGGACGTGCAGCGCACGGTCGAGCTTGAGAAAGCGCGCTGGCCGGAGGGTGTGGAGGTGACCTACACCCAGGATGCCTCGAAGGACATCCGCGACATGCTGAGCGATCTCGGCAACAACCTGCTCTCGGCCATCGTCATGGTCATGATCGTGGTGGTGGCCTCGCTCGGCCTGCGCTCCGGCGCGCTGGTCGGCATCGCCATCCCCGCCTCGTTCCTCATGGGCATCCTGGTTCTGGCCGGCATGGGGCTGACGGTGAACATCGTCGTGCTGTTCAGCCTGATTCTCGCCGCCGGCAACGTTGTGGATGGTGCCATCGTCGTCACGGAATATGCCGAACGCCGCATGACCGAAGGCATCCCCAAGCGCGAGGCCTATGCCATGGCGGCCAGCCGCATGTCATGGCCGATCATTGCCTCCATCGCCACCCAGGCCTGCGCCTTCATGCCGCTGCTTTTCTGGCCGGGCGTCGTCGGCGAGTTCATGAAATACCTGCCGCTCACCCAGGTGATCACGCTCACCGCCTCGCTGATCGTGGCGCTGATCTTCGTCACCGTGCTCGGGTCCTATTTCGGCAAGCCGGCCGCGGCCGATGCCGCCAGCGCACGCGAGGTCGAGGTGGCGGAGCGTGGCGACCTCCGCGAGCTGGGTGGCTTCCTTGGCTCCTACGCGCGCGTTCTCTCGCTGCTGGTCCGCCACCCGGCCAAGGTGACGATCGCCACGATCCTGATCCTGGTCGGCGTGCAGGGCTATTACGCGACCCATGGCAACGGCGTCGAATTCTTCCCCGACGTCGATCCGCCGCAGGCGCTGATCTATGTCCATGCGCGCGGCAACCTTTCGATCCAGGAGAAGGACGCGCTCGTGCGCGAGGTGGAGCAGCGCGTGATCGGCCATCGCGGCATCCGCACGGTCTATACGCGCACCGGCGGCCGCACCCAGGGCTCGGAGGAAACCGAGGACACGATCGGCGTCATCCGCATGGAGTTCGAGGACTGGAAGTCCCGGCCGCCGGCCAAGGAGATCCTGCGCCAGCTGCGCGAGAAGACCGCGGACCTGGCGGGCATCTCGGTCGAGACGCGCATCCCCGAGGCCGGCCCGCCGACCGGCAAGGCCGTGCAGATCCAGCTTGCCAGCCACTTCCCCGATCTGCTGCCCGAAGCTGTCGCCCGGGTGCGCGCCCGCTTCGACGCGACGGAAGGACTGATCGACGTGGAGGATACGCGCCCGCAGCCGGGTATCGAATGGCAGGTCAAGGTCGACCGGGCCCAGGCGGGGCGGTTCGGCACCGATGTCGCCTCCGTCGGCGCCGTGGTGCAGCTCGTGACCACCGGCATCAAGGTCGGCGAGTATCGGCCCGACGGCGTGGACGAGGAAGTGGATATCCGCGTCCGCTTCCCCGTGGACGAGCGCGGCATTTCGCAGATCGACAACCTCCGCGTCGAGACACCGAAGGGCCTGGTTCCGATCTCCAATTTCATCACCCGCACGCCGCAGCAGAAGGTGGGCTCGATCAACCGCTTCGACGGGCGTCGGGTCATGCTGGTGCGGGCCAATGTCGAGGACGGCGTCCTGCCGGACGACAAGGTGCGCGAACTCAGGCAATGGCTGCAGAGCGAAGCCGGCCTCGATCCGCGCATCGACTGGCGCTTCCGCGGCAAGGACGAGGAGCAGCAGAAGGCCGCCGACTTCCTCGGCAAGGCGTTCCTGCTCGCGATGTTCCTGATGGCGATCGTGCTGGTGACGCAATTCAACAGCTTCTACCACGCTTTCCTGATCCTGACCTCGGTGGTGCTCTCCACCATCGGCGTCGTTCTGGGCCTGATCGTGACGGGTCAGACTTTCGGCATCGTCATGACCGGCATCGGCATCATCGCGCTGGCCGGCATCGTGGTGAACAATAATATCGTGCTGATCGACGCCTATGCCGAGTTGCGCCAGCGCGGCCTGCCGCCGATCGAAGCGGCGGTGCGGACGGGCGTGCAGCGCCTTCGCCCGGTCTTCCTTACCGCGATCGTTTCGGTGCTGGGTCTCCTGCCCATGGTCTTCCGCGTCAATGTGGATTTCTTCGGGCAGGAAATTTCGATCGGCGCGCCGGCGACGCAATGGTGGGTACAGATTTCCACCGCCATCGCCTTCGGTCTCGGCTTCGCCACGGTGCTGACCCTGGTGATCACGCCATCGCTGCTGGTGCTGGGGGAGAATTTCGGCTTCGGCGTCAGGCGGCTGTCCCGCCGCATTCTGCGCCGGCAGCCCAAACCGCAGCCGGCAGAATAGGCGCGAGCGGCGCCCGGTTCGTCAATGCAGGTGGCGCGTGGCCGCCTCGCCTTCGACGGCCGGCGCCTGCGGCGGGGGCGCATCTTCTTCCATCAGCGCGCGGTCGCGCTCCTGATGGCGGATGTAGGACCGGTAAGCGAGCGGCAGGCTCAGCAGATACAGGACGCCGAAACCGACGAGCGTGTACCAGGGAAAGCTGATGAGCAGGCCCGCCGTCAGCGCCACGCCAAGCAGGATGAGGAGCCCAGCCTCGCGGCGGATGCGGAGTTTCTTGAAGGAATAGCTTGGCAGACGGCTCACCATCAGCGCAGCGACGAAGATGAGCCAGAGCGCATTGAGCGGAGCGAGACGCCAGAGCGTGTCGCCGGCCTCGAAGCTCAGGATGATGAAGAGCATGGCGAGGCCCGCCGCCGCCGGCGAGGAGACGCCGGTGAAGAAATGCGCGGTCCAGGCCGGCCGGGAATGATCGTCCACCATGGTGTTGAAGCGCGCCAGCCGCAGCGCGCAGCAGACCGCATAGGTCACCACCGCCATCCAGCCGAGGCCGCCCATGTCGGACAGGCTCCATTGATAGAGCAGGAAGGCGGGCGCGACGCCGAAACAGACGAAGTCCGAGAGCGAATCCAGTTCCGCGCCGAAGCGCGACGTCCCCTTGAGCAGGCGCGCCATGCGCCCGTCCAGCCCGTCGATCACGGCCGCGACCAGAATCAGCGTCACCGCCGTCTGGAAATGACCCTGCAGGGCAAACCGCATCGAGGTAAGGCCGGCGCAAAGCGCGAGCACGGTGAGGCTGTTGGGGATCAGGCTTCGGATCGGAAGCCCGCGGAAACGCGATCCGGCCGGACCGAACATGCCCCTTCTCCCCCGCCGCCTCACCTCTCTTCGCCCTGGCGCGGCGGCTCGTTGGAGAGCGCGTCGGCGATCACCGTCTCGCCGCCCAGCACGCTCTGCCCGACCGCCACCAGCGGCGCCATGCCCTCGTCCAGATAGACGTCGCAGCGGCTGCCGAATCGGATCAGCCCGAAACGCTCGCCGGCGCGCGTGCGCTGCCCTTCCACCAAATCGCAGACGATGCGGCGCGCCACCAGGCCCGCGATCTGGACGAAAGCGATCTCGCGGCCGTCGTCGAGTGCGAGACGCACCGATTGCCGCTCGTTCATCTCCGAGGCCTTGTCGAGGGCGGCATTGAAGAACTTGCCCGGCCGGTAAGCGGCTTTCACCACCTTGCCATCCGCCGGCACCCGGTTCACGTGAACGTTGAAGACGTTGAGGAAGATCGAGATGCGCGGGCGCGGATCGGTACCCATTTCGAGTTCTGGCGGCGGCACGGCGCGCTCGATCATCTGCACCACGCCATCCCCCGGGCTGACGATCAGGCCCGGCCGGGTCGGCACGATACGCGGCGGGTCGCGGAAGAAATAGACGCACCAGAGCGTGAGGATCACGCCGACCCAGCCGAGAAAGTCCGAAAACTGGAACAGAACCAGCGTGACGACGGCAAATATGGCGATGAAACGCCAGCCCTCGCGATGGATGGGCACCAGAATCTTGCGCATCGGGTCCATGGACGGATCCGCTCCTCGTACATTGCAGTAGCCGGCCTAATATAGGGAGACAGGTCCGGAAATGCACCCCGCGCGGAGGCCGGACCGGCTCAACTCCCGATCACGAGGCCGCGGGCGCGTTGCCGGGCGGCGAGGGCGATGCCTGGGCCGCCGCCCGGGCCTGCCCCGCCTCCGCCTCCTGCTGGCGCGCCCACATGCCTGCATACTTCCCGCCCCTGGCCAGCAGTTCGCCATGCCGGCCGCGCTCGACGATCCGCCCGCCTTCGAGCACGATGATCTCGTCCGCATCGACGATGGTCGAAAGTCGGTGCGCGATGATCAAGGTCGTCCGGTTGGCCGCGACCTGGGAGAGTGCCGCCTGGATCTCCTTTTCCGTGTGGGAGTCGAGCGCCGAGGTCGCCTCGTCGAAGAGCAGGATGCGCGGTCCCTTGAGAATCGTGCGGGCAATGGCGACGCGCTGCTTCTCGCCGCCCGAGAGCTTGAGCCCGCGCTCGCCCACCATGGTCCGGTAGCCGTCGGGGAGCTGCGAGACGAAGCCGTCGATCTGCGCCAGCCGCGCCGCCTCGCGGACCTCCTCCTCGCTCGCATCCGGCCTGCCGTAGCGGATGTTGTAGAGAATGGTGTCGTTGAACAGGACCGTGTCCTGGGGAACGATGCCGATGGCGGCGCGCAGCGAGGATTGGGTCAGCGACCGGAGATCCTGGCCGTCGATCAGGATGCGCCCGCCGGTGACGTCGTAAAAGCGGAAGAGAAGCCGCGAAATGGTCGATTTGCCGGAACCCGAGGGGCCGACGATCGCCACCTTGGCGCCGGCGCCGACGCGGAAGCTCACGCCGTGCAGGATCGCGCGGCGGGCATCGTAGCTGAAATCCACCCGATCGAATTCGATCTCGCCCCGCGTCACGGCAAGGGGCCGCGCATCCGGCGCGTCGCGCACTTCCTCGCGCTCGGCCAGCAGGCCGAACATCCGCTCCATGTCGGTGAGGCTCTGCTTGATCTCGCGATAGACCATGCCCAGAAAGTTGAGCGGCATGTAGAGCTGGACCAGATAGGTATTGAGCAGCACGAAATCGCCGATCGTGAGTTCCCCGGCCTGGACCCCGCGCGCGGCAAGCAGCATCACCGCGACGAGACCCAAGGCGATGATCAGGCCCTGGCCGATATTGAGCAGGCTGAGTGTCTGCTGGCTGATCACGGCGGCGCGCTGATATCGTTCGAGCGAGGCATCATAGCGGCGTGCCTCGTGTGCCTCGTTGCCGAAATACTTCACCGTCTCGAAGTTGAGCAGGCTGTCGATGGCCCTTGTCGATGCCTCCTGTTCGCGCAGATTCATTTCGCGGCGGTATTTGATGCGCCACTCGGTGATGGCGAAGGTGTAGACGATGTAGAAGGCGATAGTGATGAAAGTGACTGCCGCGAAGTCGAAGCCATAGAAGTGGGCCAGGATGCCGCACACCAGGCCGATCTCGAGCAGGGTCGGCAGGATGTTGAAGAGCATGAAGCTCAGCAGGAAGTTGATGCCGGCGGTCCCGCGTTCGATGGCGCGGGTGATGCCGCCGGTCTGCCGCTCCAGATGGAAGCGGAGAGAGAGCGCATGCAGGTGGCGGAAAGTGGTGAGTGCCAGTTCGCGCACCGCATGCTGGCCGACGCGGGCAAAGACGGCATCGCGCAGCTCGCCGAATGCCTGTGCCAGAACCCGCGCGCCGCCATAGGCGAGGATCGGGATGGCGGGCATCAGCAGCCAGGCGGCTTCCGCGCCCGAGATTCCATCCACCGCCTGCTTGTAGAAATACGGCACCGAGACGTTGCAAAGCTTGGCCAGTGCCAGCAGCCCGAGCGCGAGCAGGACCCGCGCCTTCAGATCGGTCCTGCCATCGGGCCAGAGATGACGGGCGAGCGTCATGAGCGTGGCGAAGGGCCGTTCGCCGAAATCGGATTTCGCGCCGTCGGCGCGCTCGGAGGGCTTGAGGGAACGCATGGGTTCGGACCGGTCGGGGGGATCGTGCGATGGCTTGCCTGGCGGTCGCAGTTTACCCCCTGTTAAGCCCGGCGTGCGGATTATCGCCATCGAGAGATTGGGGGACGGAGAGATGGACGCGCAATGGCCGACGGGCGATCTTGCCGGCCGGCTGGCCGATGCCCAAAGCCGTATCGACGGCTTCGCCGCCCGCTATCCCCTGCGATTTCATTTCCACTGGCGCGAGACCCGGTTCGACGGGCGGGCCGACCTGACCGAACGGGGGACCGCGCGGATCCGCCTGCTCGGCGATCTCGGCGTCGTCCCCTTTACCGGCGAGGCACCGGCCCGGCGCCGCCGGCTGCTCGAACTGGCCGCCTGGCGCGAAGGCGGAGGTGATGCCCGCTTCGTCGTCTCCGGCCGCCATCGCCTCGGACTGCTCGCCAGCGGCGAGGCGCGGAGCACCGGCGCGGCCTGCGTCATGGCGGAAGCGGTGCGTCTTGCCCTGGAGGCCGCGCCCTATCTGGATCTGGCCCGGGAAATTCGCGCCGGCTGAGTGCCTGCGCGCCCTTCAGCGCGAAGCCGGCGGTGGCTCGGGCGTCACCGGCGCTTCCGGAATGTCGAAGATCTGGCCCGGATAGATCAGGTCGGGATCGCGGATCTGTTCGCGGTTGGCGCGGTAGATGACGGTATAAAGCTCGCCCTCGCCGTAGGTCCGCCGCGCGATGCGCCAGAGCGAATTGCCGGGCTGGACGATGATGCGCCCGCCATCGCGGCGCAGTTCCTCGGGCCTGGCATGGCTGAAAGGCACCTCGACCCGCGCGGCCACCTTCCCCGCCTCCTGCACCTGATCGACGCGCAGCGTGTAGATGCCCGGATCGACCAGATCCCTGGGCGTCAGGGTCCAGCGGCCGCGTTCGTCGGCGACCGCCGTGCCGAGCGGCTGGTTGTTCAGGTAGATCTGCACCGTCGTGCGCGGGATGGCCCGCCCGGAGAGGATGAGCAGGCCGGCATCGTTGTAATCGACCGTATCGAGATTGAGCCCCTTCGCGGCGCTGACGTCCCCTTCGGGGATCGGCGGCTGAAGCAAACGGCTGGCGCCCTGCCGGGGCGCGAGCACCGCCACGGCGGTCTCGCCGGGATCGGGTTCGCCCGGCGCGCATTTCGGCACGACCAGCGCCACCGCCTCCAGGCCCGGCACCGGCTCGGCGCGGCCCTGGATCAGGCCAAGGGCGGTCAGTTCCTGGGCACCCGAGGGGAGCGGCAGGTCGGGCACCAGCACCCACTCGCCTCGCTGGTCCGCCGTCACCCGTCCGATTTCGCGTTCGCCGAAGCGCACCACCACCACCCTGCCCGGCATCGCCTTGCCGGCCAGCACCG
>JAHCJR010000083.1 GCA_026126165.1 Alphaproteobacteria bacterium | reverse complement strand
CGGCGATGATTTCATGGATGTTTCGGGCACCGGCGCCGACACCATCCTGGGCGGCGCGGGCAACGATACGTTGGTGGGCGCGGGCGGCGCGGACCGGCTGACCGGCGACGCCGGCCACGACCGGCTGGAAGGTGGCGCGGGCGCCGATACCATGACCGGCGGCACCGGCGCCGATACCTTCGTCATCGAAGGCGATGCGCCGGACCAGATCACCGATTTCAGCCGCGCCCAGGGCGACCGGCTCGACCTGCGCGACCTTGTCCGCCTCACCCTGGGCGAGAACCTGACCTTCGAGGAACTCACCGCGAATGACGGGCTCCACTGGGAGGCGCAGGGCCGCGACCTCGTCCTTTATCTCTTCCCCGGCACGGCGACCCCCATCGCCCTGCTGCAGGGCCAGGCCACGCTCGAGCTGCAGGCGTCCGACTTCGTGCTGTAAGAGCCCTCACCCCGCCCTCTCCCGCAAGCGGGAGAGGGAGAAGAAGAAGCCCTAAGCCACGAATGTGGGCTTGAGCCGCGAAGCGGATCAAGTGGTTGGGTGAGGGTTGCGCCGGGATCAGGCAGTCAGCATTTCGGCTGCGGCAGCAACTCCAGAAGGGTCATGGTCCCCTTCATTGCAAAGTCGTGATAGTCGAGGATGAGATCGCCGCCGATGCCGTTGTCGTACATGCGAAACTGCACCTCGTAACGCGGCGTCTCCGCGCCCTCGGGCAGCGGGAAGTAGGCGATGCGGACCGGCCAGGAGCGCACGCCCTTGAGCGGCTTCAGCAACTCCGAACCGGCGCTGTCATCGGCAAGTTCACGCCCGATATGGGCGCCGGTCTCGAACAGCCCGTCCTCGCCCGATCCGTCGAAGATGCGGGTCGAGAGATGGCTGCGTCCCTCGCGTGCCGCCCGGATCAGCCGCACCAGATGTTCGGTCGGAAAGACGATCCCCGCCGGCAGGTTGACGGTGGAAGGCTCCGGCTTGCTGAGCACCGCCTTGCCCGGCTTGCCCGGAACGATCTCGGCATTGCCGACATGCTCTTCCGTCTCCTCGCCGGTCAGGTCGTGCTTGAGCGCGAAGCGGAAGCGCCGGCCGTCGCGCCGTTCCCAGGAAGAGATGGTGAAGTCGCTGGCGACGGTATCGCCGTCGCTGTTGGTCATTTCGGTACGGATACGCTGGTTGAGCGTATAGCCATCGCAGGTATCGGTAAATTCCATCACCAGCCGGCCGCTCACCGCGACCACCGATCCGGGGCCGCCGCTGCGATGCAGGCCCATTTCATAGACCGCCCGATGCGGCGCGAGAGAAATGTCCTGGCTGCTGGCCGGGCTGGCGATGGCGAGCAGGACGACCGGGGCGAAAAGCAGACGCGGGGGGTGCATGCGGAGCGGTCCAATCCGGTACAGACAGGCAGGCGGACATATTATCGCACCGGCAGCGGAATGCGAGACGCATATGCCGGGCGGAGAGGCTTGCCGGCCCCGGGCCGGGCCGCTAAGAAGGACGAAACAAGCCGGATGGCGGACGCAAGGGAGGATCGATGACTACCAGACCGACCATACTGGTCACGCGCAAGCTGCCCCCTGCGGTCGAGGCGCGGGCGAGCCGTGAATTCAACGCCATTCTCAATCCCGACGACCGGCTCATCGGCGCCGACCTGGCGAAGCGGGCGGAGGGGTGCGAGGGGCTGCTGATCTGCTCCAGCGAAAAGATCACGCCGGAACTGGTCAAGGCGCTGCCCGCTTCCGTCCGCGCCATCGCGACCTTCTCGGTCGGCTTCGAACATATCGACCTCGAAGCCTGCCGGGCGCGCGGGATCAGGGTCAGCCATACGCCCGAAGTGCTGAACGAGGCCGTGGCCGACATCGCCATGCTGCTGCTGCTCGGCGCCTCGCGGCGCGCCTCCGAGGGCGAGCGGATGGTGCGCGCCGGTCAGTGGAAGGGCTGGTACACGACCATGCTCCTCGGCCCGCAGATCGGCGGCAAGGTACTGGGCATCGTCGGCATGGGCCGCATTGGCCGTGCCCTCGCCAGGCGGGCCCGTGCCTTCGGCATGGAGATCCATTATCACAACCGCTCCCGCCTCGCCGCCGAACAGGAGGAAGGCGCGAGCTACCACGCGACGGCGGAGTCGCTGCTGGAGGCGAGCCCGTTCCTCTCTCTTCATTGCCCATCGACGCCGGAGAGCCGCAACTTCCTCAATGCCGAGCGTATCGCGCGCCTCCCCGACGGCGCGGTGGTGGTCAACACGGCGCGCGGCGACATCGTCGACGACGAGGCGCTGATCGCCGCCCTCAAGTCGGGCAAGCTCTTCGCCGCCGGCCTCGATGTCTTCGCGGGCGAACCCAATATCCATCCCGGCTATGCCAAGCTCGACAATGTGTTCCTGCTGCCCCATCTGGGCAGCGCCACGGTCGAGACGCGGGATGCGATGGGCTTCTGCGCGCTCGACAATCTTGCGGCGATGCTTGGCGGGCGGCCGGCGCCAAACCCGCTCGTCTGACCTTCATGCCCGGCAGGAGCTGCCGCCGGCCGGCATCTCTTGCCGCCGCCGACGCTGCTGGCCTTAATCTTTTCAATGAGTTAGGGCCGGCACGCCTCTTGCTCCGAGTTCCTGCGTCCCGCCCGGACCAGGGGCGGCGGGGCAAGCTTGGGGGTTACCGACATGAGTCCGCCGATCGCGAGCGCCCAGCCCATGGGCGTGGCCATTCCGAACATCTTCGCCGGCTTCGCCAGCCGCCTGCAGCGCATGGGTGCGAGCGCCCGGCCGCGCATCGACGATGAACAGGGCGACAGCCGCCTTCTGATCGAACGGCTGCTTGCCTACGCGACCAACGCCGAGCGGCAGCTTCTCGAACAGAAGCGGCGCATTGCCGAACTGGAAGCCCTGTCGATGACGGACGAGACGACCGGCCTGGCGAACCGGCGCGCCTTCGAGGATTTCCTGGCCCGCACCCTGGCGCGCGCCGCGCGCCATGGCGAGACGGGCGTGCTCGCCTATCTCGATCTCGACAATTTCAAGCAGATCAACGACCGGCATGGGCATGCCGCCGGCGATGCGGCGCTACGCCACGTGGCGCGGCTGCTGCAATCGAGCATCCGCACCTCCGACCTCGCGGCGCGTCTGCATGGCGATGAGTTCGCGGTGCTGCTGGTGCGCGCCGGATGCGAGCAGGGGCGCCAGCGCATCGACGCCATTGCACGCACCTTGCGCCGGACGCCGTTCCGCTTCGCCGGCCAGGAGATCGCCCTTGCCGCCAGCGCGGGCATCGCCTGCTACGACGGCCCGGTGGACCGGGCCGCCCTTGTCGCGGCGGCGGACGCCGACATGTACCGCCAGAAACGGCACGCCAGGGCGCCGGCCTAAACCATCGGGGCCTACTGGCCGATGGCTCTGGGCTGCTCCAGGGTGATGCGGCGCAGGCTGCCGCCTGCCGCCGACAGCATGGCGGCGGCCACGGGCACGATCTCGCGTCCGGGGAAGGCCCGTGCGATCATGGCCTGCGCGGTCTCGTCCGCCGGATCGTCGAAGGCCGGCACCAGGACCGCGCCATTCGCCAGGCACAGCGCCGTATAAGACAGCCCGCCGGGCAGCCGGCGCGGCGCCGGCAAAACCATCACTTCGAGATCGCGACCGCGTGCATCGCGCGCGGCTTGCAACCGTGCGAGCCCATCCTCCACCACATCGCGATTCGGATCGTTCGCCCCCCGGCTGCCCTGCAGCAGGACCCGGCCGGCACCCGCGAAGCGGCACAGCCGGTCGATCTGCCCCTCCGAACCCGGGCCGACGAAATCCGCCCCCAGCCAGACGATGCGCCGCACGCCCAGATAGGTGGCGAGCAGCGCTTCCACTTCCTGACGGGTCAGTTCCGGGTTGCGCCCGCCCCCGAACAGTCCTTCCTCGCTGGCGAGCAGGGTGCCGAGACCATCGGCATGAAAGGCACCACCGGCAAGTTCCAGGGGCGCGGGAAACCGATGCAGGCCGAGACTGTCGAGCAGGCGCGGCCCCACCTGCTCGTCGCGGCCGCGCTCGCGCGCAAGGCGACCCGGCGTGCCGGCGAGATGCCAATGCACCCCGGCTACATGACCCTGCATATCGACCAGAAAGGCAGGGCCATTGTCGCGCAGCCATGCATCCTCGTAGTCCATCTGCCGGATCTCGATGCCGGGGCCGCAGGCGAGCCGGGCTTCCGTCGCCTCCACCGGCCGCGCAAGAACGCCGACCGGTTCGAAGCGGCGGATGGTCCGCGCAAGTTCGGCGAAAGCAACCTTGGCCGCCATGAGTTCCTCGCCCCAGAGGTCGCGCCGATGCGGCCAGCACAGCCAGCTCCGCTCATGCGGGCCCCAATCGGGCGGCAGGAAGAAACCCTCATCCGCCGGCGTGGCACCAAAGCTCAAGGTGTCCCGCCTTCCGGCGCGAGGCCGAACAGCTCCCTCTCACCCGACACGCCGCGCAGCCGATGGCGCCCGAGCGAGACCAGCCGGTCGCGACAGTCCAGTGCGATCGCGGCGAACTCCTCCGAAACCAGCACGGGGCGGCCCAGTTCCTTGCAGAGCGCCTCGATCCGCGACGCCTCGTTGACCGCCGGGCCGATGACCGTGAAATCGAGCCGCGTCGCGCTGCCGACGTTGCCATACAGCACCTCGCCCACATGCAGCGCCAGATCGAGCACGAGGCTGGGCTGGCCGGCAGCGGCCCGGCTGTGGTTCAGGCGCGCCACTTCCTGCTGGGCGGCAACCGCCGCCTCCAGCGCGGTCCGGCAGGTCGCTGCCCGTCCCTCCGCTTCGAGCGCGAAGACCGCCAGAACGCCATCGCCCATGAATTTCAGCACCTGCCCGCCCCGGGCCTCCACCGGCCGCGTCATCGCATCGAGGTAATCGTCGAGCATGCCGACCAGCTCGGTCGTCGGCATGGCATCGGCAAGCGTGGTGAAGCCCTGCAGGTCGGCGAAGAGCAGAACCGCGTCGGTGCTGAGCACGGAGCCGCGCCTGACCTGGCCAAGAAACACGCGCTCCGCCGCGTCGCGGCCCAGATAGGTGGCGAGCAGGCTGCGCGAGATCTGGATGCTCACGATGCTCTTGATGGCCAGCGCCAGCATCGGCAGGATCGTCTCGAGGAACGTGAGGTCCGTTTCGGAAAAGCCGCCCTCCCGGTCGGTGGAGAAGGAGCAGACCAGTCCCAGGGCACTGGCGGAGCGGTCGTCGACACGGAATCCGAAATCGAAGATTGCAGCGTACCAGTCGGTGACGCCTTGCGCGCGGAACTCGGCCAGCACCGGATAATCGAGCAGCGCATCGGGACCGGTCAGGCGGCGGCGCATGCGGGTGGTCGTGGTTTCGATCATGTGATTGAACGGACTTCGCCGCCAGGCCTCGCTCACCTCGTCGCTGTGTTCGAACTCGCTCGCCTCCACCGATCCGCTGCTCCGCGACCAGGTATAGCCATAGGCACGGACAAGGGGGTGCAGCGTCGACATCGAAACATGCGCGCGGGCGAGGCGCAGACCGGCAGAATTGAGCCGGCGGCAGAACTCGCCCAGGACGTCGGCGACCTGGCCGCCCTGCAGGCCGGCGCCGACCAGCCAGTCGGCGAGCCGCGCCAGATCGAGAGTGGGTAGCGCTTCCTGTCGCAGGAACGGCCGATCCATCGGTTTCATTGCTCCTTCACCCCAGTCGATTCGACGATAGCACCGTGTGGCCAATCCTGGCGCGGCCATCCTGCGGACGGCGCCCGCCAGCAAAACGAACATTGCCCCGGCACCGGCGCTGGCTAAGATGACGCCGCAAGGAGAAGGCAGGAATATGGCGGCGGATCTCGGCGTGGTCGGTCTCGGCGTAATGGGCCGGAATCTGGCGCTCAACTTCGCGGATCATGGCTATCATGTGGCCGGACTGGACCGCGACCCCGCTGCGGCACGCACGCTTGCGGAACGCTCCGCCGCCTGCAGCACCCCCGCCATCGCGGCACCCGACCGGGCCGGACTGGTGGCGGTGCTGGCGCGTCCGCGGGTGCTGCTGCTGCTGATCCCTGCCGGCGCGGCGGTGGACGAGGAACTGGCGCTGCTGGCCCCGCTTCTGGAGCCGGGCGACATCGTCGTCGATGGCGGCAATTCGCATTATCAGGACACGATTCGCCGCGCTGCCGGCATGCGCGGGCACGGGCTGCACTTCGCCGGCCTTGGCATCTCCGGGGGCGAGCGCGGCGCGCGCAACGGCCCCTCGCTCATGGGTGGAGGTGGCGCGCCGGCCTACGCGCGGATCGGACCGATGCTCGCCGATATCGCGGCGCGCGCGGGTGGGCGCCCCTGCTTCGCCCATGTCGGTCCGGACGGAGCCGGCCATTTCGTCAAGACCCTGCATAACGGCATCGAATACGCGCTGATGCAGCTCATCGCCGAGACCGCGCATGCCGCCCACCATTTGCTGGGTTATGCGCAGGGCAGCGTACGCGCGGCTTTCGAGGAATGGGCCCGGGGCTGGATGGATTCATTCCTGATGGAAGTGAGCATCGATGCCCTTGCCGCGCGCGATCCGGAGAGCGGCCGGCCGCTGCTCGAACTGATCGTGGACAAGGCGAGCCAGAAGGGAACCGGCCAGTGGTCCGCCGCCGCCGCGCTCGAATATGGCTGCCCCGCGCCGACCATTGCCGAAGCCGTGCACGCGCGCTGCCTCTCGGCGCTGCGCCCCGACCGGTTGCGGGCAGAAGCCGCGCTCGGTCATCCGCGGCGCGCCTATGACGGCGCGCGCGAAGAGGCGCTCGCCTTCCTCGGCCAGGGGCTGCTTGCCGGCAGCATCGCCGCCTATGCCCAGGGCTTCGCGGTGATCCATGCCGCAAGCGAGGCCCGTGGCTGGAACATCGACCTCGCGCTCCTCGCGCGCATCTGGCAGGGCGGCTGCATCATCCGCTCGCGCCTGCTCGAACCGATGGCGGAGGCGCTGACCGCCGGGCCGACGGACAATCTGGCGCTGGCCCCGGCCATCGTTCCGATCCTGCGCCCGGCCGAGGAAGGCTTGCGCCGGACCGTGGCACTCGGTGCACTACATGGTGTGCCGCTACCAGCCCATGCCTCCGCCCTCGCCTATCTGGATGGACTGCGCACCGGAAGGCTATGGGCCAACATGATCGAGGCGCAGCGCGACCATTTCGGCGCGCATGGCTTCGCCAGGCTCGACCGGCCGGGCAAGTTCCACCATGACTGGACCGCCCGGCCATGATCGTCGTCCTCATGGGCGTGAGCGGGGCCGGCAAGACCACCATCGGCCAGGCGCTGGCGGCGACCCTGCAGGCAGAGTTCGCCGAAGGCGACATCTACCATCCCGCCGTCAATATCGAGAAGATGCGCCGCGGCGAGGCACTGGACGACATCGACCGCGCGCCATGGCTCGCCGCGCTGGCCGGGGAGATTCGCCGCTGGCAGGCGGAGAGCCGTGCCGTGGTGCTCGCCTGTTCGGCGCTGCGGGAAAGCTACCGGCGCACCCTCGGCATCGACCATGATCGCGTCCGGCTGGTCTATCTGCGCGGCGCCGAGGACCTGATCCGGGCGCGCATCGCGCGACGCCAGCACAGCTACATGCCGGTCAGCCTGCTGGCCAGCCAGTTCGCCGCGCTCGAAGAGCCGCGGGAGGCGATCACGGTGGACATTACCGCCAGCCCGGCGGTCATCGTGCAGAGGATCGTCGCCAGGCTGCGCTCGGGCGCTTGATTTCACGGTTGGGGATATTCAGTCGATGACGGCAGGGATCAAAGACTACTGGCAGAATTTCATCGGCGGTGTCTGGGTCGATGGTGCGAACGGCGCGCGTATCCCGGTCGAGAACCCGGCAACCGGGCAGGTCATTGCGGAGGTCGCGCGCGCCAGCGAGGCGGAAGTCGACCGGGCGGTGGCGGCGGCGCGGGCCTGCTTCAACGCCCGCACGCTGATCGACATGCGGCCGATGGCGCGCGGGCGGATGCTGCTCGAGATCGCCCGCCACATGGAAGCGATGGCCGAGGAAATCGCGCTCGCGGAATGCCTCGACAACGGCAAGACGCTGGCCGGCGGGCGCAACGAGGCGATGGCTGCCGCGCGCTATTTCACCTATTACGGCGGCGCGACCGACAAGATCGAGGGCCGCATGATCCCGCTCGGCGCCGGTTATGTCGATTACACCATTCCGGCGCCCTTTGGCGTGTCGGCACAGATCGTGCCGTGGAATTTCCCGTTGCAGATCGCCGCCCGCTCGGTCGCCTGCGCACTCGCCACCGGCAATACGGTCGTCCTCAAGAGCCCGGAACTCTCGCCCCTCTCCTGCACCTTCATCGCCGAAGCATGCCGAAGGGCCGGCGTGCCCGAGGGCGCCTTCAACCTGATCTGCGGTTACGGGCATGATTGCGGCGCGAGCCTCGTCGGGCATGACGATATCGACCACATCGTCTTCACCGGTTCGGTCGGGACCGGGCAGAGCATCCTGCGCGCGGCGTCGCGCCGTGTCCTGCCCTGCGTGATGGAGCTCGGCGGCAAGTCCGCGGGCATCGTCTTTCCCGATGCCGATCTCGACCAGGCCGCCGCGTCGAGCGCCATCGGCATTTTCAGCCATGCGGGCCAGGTCTGCTCGGCGCAATCGCGGCTTCTGGTGCACCGTTCGGTGCATGACGAAATGGTCGACCGGATCGTGCGCCGGGCCGGCGCGCTCTCCATCGGGCCGGGCATCGAGGGTTGCGATCTCGGCCCGGTCATTTCGGCGGCACAGCTCGACAAGGTGGAAGGTCATTGCCTTGCCGCCCAGCAGGCCGGCGCCGAGGCGGCGACCGGCGGCCGTCGCGTGGACCGGGCCGGACACTTCATGCAGCCGACGATCTTCGTCGGCGTCCGTCCGGACATGCAGATCGCCCGGGAAGAGGTCTTCGGACCCGTGCTGGCGGTGCAGCCCTTCGACGAACCCGAGGAGGCGATCGCGCTGGCCAACGGGACCGATTACGGTCTTTGCGCCGGTGTCTATACACGCGATCTCCGCCTCGCCCATTGGAGTGCGGAACGGCTGGTGGCGGGCCAGGTCTTCGTCAACGAATGGTTCGCCGGAGGGATCGAGACACCCTTCGGTGGCACCCGACGCTCCGGCTATGGCCGCGAGAAAGGCCAGGAGGCGTTACTGAACTATATCCAGACGAAGAATGTCGGCATCCGCATCGAAAGCGGTGCCGGCGGCCGCCCCGGCGGCTGACACAGCAGAACAAGGAAAGGGTGAAACGATGGCCGGACGGATTGACGCGCGTCTGAAGGAACTGAAGATCGAGTTGCCGAACGCCGCCGCCCCGGCGGCGAACTACGTGCCTTTCGTGCAGAGCGGGCGCATGCTCTTCATCGCGGGGCAGATTCCGTTCTGGAACGGCGAGTTGAAGTACGTGGGCAAGGTCGGCAAGGATTACGACGTGGAGCAGGCCAAGGCGGCGGCGCATCTGGTGGGGCTCAACCTCATCGCCCAGGCCCGCGCCGCAGTCGGCGATCTCGACCGGATCGCGCGCTGTGTCAAGCTCGGCGGCTTCGTCAATTGCGTGGACGGATTCGAGCAGCAGCCCTTCGTGATCAACGGCGCCTCCGACCTGATGGTCCAGGTGTTCGGAGAGAAGGGCAAGCATGCCCGCTTCGCCGTCGGCGTGAATGCCCTGCCGCGCAATGTCGCCGTCGAGATCGATGCCATCTTTGAGGTCGCGGGGTGAGTGGCGGACTTGGCGCGCGACTTCGCCAGCTCGGCATCGAGCTGCCGCCGCCTTTCCAGCCGGTCGCGACCTATGTCGGCGCGGTCGTCGTCGGCGGTCAGATATGGGTCTCCGGCATGGGACCGACCTGGGACAAGGAGATCCGCCATCGCGGCAAGCTCGGCCGGGATCTTACCCTTGAAGAGGGACAGCAGGCGGCACGGCTGACCGCGCTCAACCTGCTCGCGCATGCGGTGGCGGCCGCCGGGGGCGCCGACCGGGTCGGTCCCTGCCTCAAGCTCTTCGGCCTGGTCAATTCCGCGCCCGGCTTCACCGATCAGCATCTGGTGCTGGACGGCGCCTCCGACCTGCTCGGCGCGCTTTTTCCAGGCAGCCCGCATGCCCGTGCCGCGGTGGCGGCACCTGCCCTTCCCTTTTCCATCGCCGTCGAACTCGATGGCGTCTTCCGCCTATTGCCCTGACCGGAGTCTCCAATGCCCGCCCCCGCCTGGCTCACCCAAATCCCCGTCGCCCATCGCGGCCTGCATCACCTGGAGAAAACCGGCATCCCGGAGAACTCCATCGCCGCTTTTGCCGCCGCCATCGACAAGGGCTACGCCATCGAGCTGGATGTGCGGCTGAGCCGCGATGGCATCGCCATGGTATTCCACGATGCCAAACTTGACCGGCTGACCGGTCGCGAGGGATTGGCCGACCAGCTCACCGCCGCCGAACTCGGCGCGCTGCCGCTGCTCGGCACCAGCGAACGGCCGCCCGCTTTTCGCCAGGTCCTGAATTTCGTCGATGGCCGCGCGCCCCTCGTCGTCGAGATCAAGAATTATGGCGATGCTCCGGTCGGTCCGCTGGAGCAGGCGGTCGCGCGCGATCTTGCCGACTATGCCGGTCCCTTCGCCCTGCAATCCTTCAGCCCCGGCGTCGTCGACTGGCTGCGCCGCAATCTTCCCGATGCCGTGCGCGGGCAGATCGCCACCGTGCCGGAGGAAATGAAATCCCTGGATGACGCGCAGAGGGCGGCGCTGAAACAGGCGCTCGATGCGGGTTTTGGCGATCCACACTTCATCGCCTTCGACGTTACCCACCTGCCCCAACCGCTGACCGAACGCGCACGCGCGCGCGGTCTGCCGGTCCTGACCTGGACGGTGCGCTCGCCGGAAGTCTGGGCGCGCGCCAAGGCGCATGCCGACAATCCGATCTTCGAGTTCTGGTTGCCGTGACCGTACGCGAGGCCGAGTATCAGCTCACGCTGCATCGGCGCATTGCCGAGATTGCGGAGACGCAATGGGATGCCTGTGCCGGCGCCGACAACCCGTTCCTCACCCATGCCTTTCTCGACGCGCTCGAGGAAAGCGGCGCGGCGGCGGCGGAAACCGGCTGGCTGCCGCAGCATGCGGCGCTGCGCGATGGCGCCGGCCGCCTGCTTGGCGTCGCGCCGATGTATGCCAAAACCCATTCCTATGGCGAGTATGTCTTCGATCATGGCTGGGCGGACGCCTACGAGCGGGCCGGAGGGCGCTACTATCCGAAGCTCCAGATTGCCGTCCCTTTCACGCCGGTGCCCGGCCGGCGGCTGCTCCTGCGCGAGGAGACGGACGAGGCGGCACGCTCTGCGCTGATGGCCGGACTGGTCCAGGCAGCCGAACGCCTTGGCGTGTCCTCGCTCCATCTAACCTTCTGCACGGAGGAGGAATGGCGCCGGCTTGGCGCGGCCGGGTTCCTGCAGCGCACCGGCGAGCAGTTTCATTTCGAGAACCGGGGCTATGCGACCTTCGAGGATTTCCTCGCCGATCTCGCCTCGCGCAAGCGTAAGCAGGTGCGGCGCGAGCGGCGCGAAGTGACGGAAGCCGGAATCGTCATCGAGGTCCGCGAGGGAAGGGAACTGACCGAAGCCCATTGGGACGCCATGTTCGCCTTCTACATGGATACCGGCAGTCGCAAATGGGGGCGCCCCTATCTCAACCGGCGTTTCTTCAGCCTTCTGCATGAACGCATGCCGGAACACTGCGTGCTGATTCTGGCCCGCCGCGCCGGCCGCATCATCGCCGGCGCGCTCAATCTGCGCGGCACGGACACGCTCTATGGCCGCTACTGGGGCTGCATCGAGCATCATCCCTGCCTGCATTTCGAGCTCTGCTACTACCAGGCGATCGAGTATGCCCTGGCGCGGGGGCTGACACGCGTCGAGGCCGGGGCGCAGGGCGAGCACAAACTGGCCCGCGGCTATCTGCCGACCCCGACCTATTCGGCGCACTGGATCGCCGATCCACGCCTGAGAGAGGCAATCGAGCGCTATCTCGTGCGCGAGCGCGAACATGTGGCGGAAGAAATCGGCTACTACGCAAGCCATGCGCCATTCCGGCGCGAGACCGACTGAAACGCCTATTCGGCGCCGATCCCCGCCTTGCCCGCCACCTTGCTCCAGCGCCAGAACTCCCGCCGGATCAGCAGGTCGAACGCATCCGATCCGTCGGCGCGCACCTCCATGCCCAGATCGTGGAAGCGCTGGCGGACATCCTCGGCGCGCAATGCGCGATTGAGCTCACCCTGAAGTCTGTCGCGCACCTTGTCCGGCAGTCCGGCCGGACCGACCAGGCCGATCCATTTGACCACCGCGAAATTCGGCAGCGCGGCTTCGGCGATGGCGGGGACGCCGGGGGCGAGCGGTGTCGGCTGTTCCGAGGTGACGGCAAGCGGGCGCAACGCCCCGCTTCGCGCGTGAGCGAGCCCGGGCACAACGCCTTCGAAGATCAGCGAGACCTGACCGGTCATGAGGTCCGGCAGGGCGAGCGCAAGGGACTTGTAGGCGACCGGCTGCAGATTGATGCCGGCGATCAGGCGAAACTGTTCGGCGGCGAGATGCGCAAGGCCGGTGCGCCCCGACGAGGCGAAGCTGACCGCGTAGGGATGCGCGCGGGCATAGTCGATCAGTTCAGCGACGCTGCGCACGGGCAGGGCCGGCGTCGCAAGGAGAAGCATGGGCGCGGCGCCGATCTGTCCGATGGCGGTGAAGTCCCGTACCGGGTGATAGCCGAGGCGCTGGCGCGTCGCGGGCGCGATCGCGTGCGAGCTGGTCCCGGCGATCATCAGCGTATGGCCATCCGCGCCGGCGCGAGCCACGCTCTCCGCAGCTTCCGCCCCACCACGTCCGGTCCGGTTCTCCAGACCGACCGTCTGGCCGAGCCCATCGGCCAGGCGCGGCGCGAGAATGCGCATCAGCCCGTCGACGACACTCCCCTCCGCATGCGGCACCACGAGCCGGATCGGGCGCGTCGGATAGTCCTGCGCCGATGCCGGGCCGGCAAGCAGACAGGCCATGCCAATGGACAGACCCAGGCTTCGGCAGAGCGCCCCGATCCCAACCTTCATCTTCGCCACGCCCCCGTGCACGCGCGGCGCTAGCATGCCGGCAGGCGATGACTTTTGCCAGCACTCTCGACGGTCTAGGATGCCGGGCGCGAACCTGACGAGGACTGCCATGAAACGCGACCCTGACTGCATCTTCTGCAAGATCGTGGAAGGCGCAATTCCCAGCTTCAAACTATTCGAAAATGACGCAACGCTCGCCTTCATGGACATCAATCCGCTCAATGACGGCCATTGCCTGGTGATCGCCAAGCCGCATCATCCCGATCTTTTCGACCTGCCCCCCGCCCTGCTCGCGGAAGTGGCACTGAGCCTCGCCCGGGTAGCGCGCGCCGTCCGGGACGAGCTCGCGCCGGAAGGCCTCAATCTCTTGCAGGCGAACGGCCGCGCGGCGGCACAATCGGTGCCGCATTTCCATATCCATGTCGTGCCGCGGCGGATGAACGACGGCGCCAGCCTCAACTGGACACCGCGCCCCGGCGACATGAAGGCGATCGGCCAGCTTGCCGAACGCATCCGCGCAAGGATCGGCTAGACGCCGCCCCGGTCCGGTTGCGGGCCGCGTCAGTTCACGTATTCGGGCTTCTTCTCGCCGTTGCCGGGCGCCACGGACGGTGGCTCGTTCGGCTCGATATCGAAGGCAAGACCGTCGCCCTCCAGACGCACGGTGACATGCCCGCCCTTCACCAGCTTGCCGAACAGCAACTCGTCGGCCAGCGGCTTCTTGATATGCTCCTGGATGACGCGGGCCAGCGGGCGCGCGCCATAGAGCCGGTCGTAGCCTTTCCGGGCGAGCCAGGCGCGGGCCTCGTCGGTCAGCGAGAAGGTCACCTGCCGGTCGGAAAGCTGCGCCTCGAGCTGGAGGACGAACTTGTCCACCACGCGCGAGACGATCTCGGGCCCGAGCGGCGCGAAGCTCACGATCGCATCCAGCCGGTTGCGGAACTCCGGCGTGAAGAGCCGCTTGATCGCCTCCTCGTCCTCGCCCTCGCGGCCCTCGCGGCCGAAGCCGATGGCGTTGCGGGCCAGTTCGCTGGCGCCGGCATTGGTGGTCATGATCAGGATCACGTTGCGGAAATCCACCGTCTTGCCGTTATGGTCGGTGAGCTTGCCGTGATCCATCACCTGCAAAAGGATGTTG
>JAHCJR010000082.1 GCA_026126165.1 Alphaproteobacteria bacterium | reverse complement strand
ACATGTAGGACGAATCCTTCACCATGAAGATGAAGTCGGTCATGGCCGGGCTGTACACCGCGCCGCCGGCGCAGGGCCCCATGATCATCGATATCTGCGGCACCACGCCGGAGGCCAGCACGTTGCGCTGGAACACGTCGGCGTAGCCGCCGAGCGAGGCGACGCCCTCCTGGATGCGCGCGCCGCCCGAGTCGTTCAGGCCGATCACTGGCGCGCCGGCCTTCATGGCGTGGTCCATCACCTTGCAGATCTTCTCGGCGTGCGCTTCCGACAGCGCGCCGCCGAACACCGTGAAGTCCTGGCTGAAGAGGAACACCAGGCGGCCGTTGATGGTGCCGTAGCCGGTCACCACGCCGTCGCCCGGCACGGTCTGCATCTCCATGCCGAAGTCGGTGCAGCGGTGCTCCTTGAACATGTCCCATTCCTCGAAGGAATCGGGGTCGAGCAGCAGTTCGATGCGCTCGCGCGCGGTGAGCTTGCCCTTGGCGTGCTGCGCGTCGATGCGCTTCTGCCCGCCGCCCAGGCGGGCCGCCGCGCGCTTTTCGTCGAGTTGCCTGATGATGTCGTGCATGTGCTCCGTTCTCCGGCTTGGCGGAACTGGCCCCGGCCCCCCGGCCCGGGCTTTCGCATAGCATCAATCCCCCGGCGTGGCTAGAGCAGGGGCCCGAACGATCAGGACTTTCCAACCAGCGCGAGAAAACGCGCATAAGCCTCTACATCCCGTCGCAAATTCTCCCTCCGCCGCACAGCCTCCATATCCTCGCCCCAGCGTTCGGCCTGAAAGCTCTCGTCGAGCGTGGCGGCGGCGAAGGCAGCCTGCCAGTCCATTTCCCCGTCGAGCACGGCGAGCGCCAGCACCAGCGAACCGAGGGAGGCGGTCAGCAGGCCGAGCGCGGTCAGTCGCATGTCGTCCTGCGCCTCGACGACCTGGCGGAGCCGGCGCAGCGCCGCTTCCTCCTGCGCCACCGCGCGCACCCCCTCCGTTACCTTCAGCGCCACGTCGTGGCGACGGAGGAGCCAGGCGAGCGGCGGGTCCCAGGCCTGCTGCTGACGGATGACGAGTTCAGGCGGAAAGTCGGCGCGGTAGCAGAGCAGGTCGGTTCCCCCATAGGCCGCGGTGTCGCGGACCACCTCCGCCCGCTGGCTGGCGACCCGGTCGATGGCGGTCGCCGCCACCTGCATCAGCGGCATGCGCGCGGGCTCGACCTTCTCCTGCTGGGCCTGCCACTCCCCGGCGATCGCCTCGGCGAGCGCGGCGCTCGGCAGCACGAGCGCGGCCTTGGCCGGCGTCGGCACGGGTCTGTCGTCGAGAAAGACCCCGAAACCTCCGGCGCAGGGGCCGGCGCTGGCGGTGCGATAGAAGCGGCGCATCTCCCCTTCCCGTCCCGCCTTCAGCGCCCGGGCGCAAAGAGATTGCGCAGGCCCTCGCGCACGCTATCCAGCGGGTTTGCCTCGCGCGGTTGCTGCGCCGGCTGCGGCCGGCCGGCCGGTGCGCTGCCTGCGCCGGCTCGCGCAAGGGCGGCGAGGCAGGGATTGGCTTCGGCCGCGCTGGCGCCCGAAGTCCCGGTGATCGCGCCGACCAGGCCGCCAAGCAGCCCGCCGCCCAGGGCGATGCCTCCGACCGCCCCGGCAACGCCGCGCGCCACCGCCACGGCATCGGGACGATAGGCTGGCTCGCCAAGCCAGCCGCTGACCAGTATCGGCGTGGCAAGGCTCATCAGGCTCACCTCCTTCGGACGCGGCGTGAAGCGCATGTCGATGCGCTCGCGACCGAGATCGATCGTGCCCTCGCCAAGCAGGCTCGCCCGCTCCGTATCGCCAAGCAACACGCGCGAGGACATGACGCCGCCATTCACCTGGAAGCGGCTGACGAAGCAGTTGAGGCGGCTGTCGTCCTTGCTGCTCCAGGGCGTGACGAGGCGAACCAGATCGCTGCTCACCAGTTCGAGCCAGCGGTTCCTGATGCGGCCCTGGCCGACCACGACTTCCGTATCTCCGCCGAGCGTCGAAAGGATCTGGCGCACCGTCTGGCCCGAGCCCTTGAGATCGACGCGGAAATCCGCGCGGCCCTCCATCACGTCCTTCTGCAGCGCCTGCCGCGCCGCCTGGCCGAGATCGACCTGCTGGCCGCGCAGCTCCATGGCCATAGCCGGTTTGGCGGGACGACCATCCAGCGCCACGCGCCCCTCGATCCGCCCCTCATGCATGCGGAAGGACAGCGGTGACACAACCAGCCGCCGGTCGGCAAGCTTCGCCGTCAGGGCAAGATCGGCAAGTGCCAGACCCTCGCCGCGCAGCTCGGCCACCGTCAGCATCACCTCGCCATCGAGAGCGGACAGCCCCTCCAGGGGGAGGGGATCGTCGGGGAAAAGCTGTCTTGCCTGGCGCGACCCCGCCCCGGCCGGAGGAGCCGCGCTGCCGGAGGGGCGCAGATCGGCAAGGTCGATGCGTGGCGCGGAAATTTTCGCCGCGACGACCGGCCGCTTGCCGTCGAGCCGCAGGGCGATGTCGCCCGCCAGGCTGCTCGATCCAAGGCGCAGGTCGATCCCGCCAAGCCTGACCTCGCGCCGGATATCGCCGGTGAGCGATGCGGCCAGCCGGAAGGGGCGGCCGCCCGGAAGCGCCACCCCGGCCAGATCTTCAAGTGTCGCCAGATCGTCGCTCTCCGCCTCGATACGCAGATCGAGCCTTGGGGATAGGTGCGCGTCCCGCACCGTCCCGGCGATCTTGCCACGCAGGCCCGCCAGCGTGAATTCCGCCTCCAGCGGATAAGGCGTGTCGGCCTGCATCAGCAGCGGCAGCGGACCGAGGCTCGCCTCAAGCCTGATCGGCGCCTCGCGATAGGCGGCCTCCGCCGTCACTGCCATGCGCGCGCCCTGCCGCAACTCCGCCCGCAATCGCCTGACGTCGAAGCGCGTCACCTCGCCGCTCGCCCCATCCCGATAGGTGAGATGGACATTCTCCAGCTCCAGCCGCTCCAGTGCCGGAATGCGGACCTCGCGTCCGCCATCGCCCGAAGCCTCGCCCGCCGCCGGTGCCGGCGCCCCGCCGATGACCCAGTTGGCGCGCCCCTTGCCGTCCGTCTCCAGCAGCAAATCGAGATCGCGCACCGAGATCAGCGTGATGACTACATCGCCGCCGAACAGCAGCGGCATAAGCTGCACGGACGCCGCCAGTTCTCCGAGGCGGGCCATTTCCGGCCTCGAACCCCAGGCCGCATTCTGAAAAGCGACATCCTTGACGACGAGGGCCGGCGCGGGCAGCAGGCGAAGGTCGATCTCGCCCCGCAGATCGAGTCGGCGCCCCGTCTCCGCCTCGACCAGCGCCGCCAGTCGCGGGCGATAGGCAGTCACGTCGAGCAGCGCCAGCCAGAGCGCGGCGCCGGCGATGACCAGCAGGAGCAGGCCGGCCGCGACCTTGAACAGGAGGCCAAGTCTCACCGCGCGCCTCCCAGCAGATCGTCCGCGAGCGGCGCAAGGGCATCGAAGCTGTCGAGAACCGCATGGGCGCCGTAGCGCGCCAGGACTTCCGGCGGGTGATAGCCCCATGAGACGCCGATCGCCGTAACCCGGGCGTTTCGCGCCATCTCCATGTCATAGCTCGTATCGCCGATCAGCAGGGTGGTGGACGGCTCCGCGCCCGCCTCCCGCATCGCCCATTCGAGCATGGTGGGATCGGGTTTCCCCGGCGCCCGGTCTGCCGTCTGCAGGGTGACGAAACGCGCCAGCAGGCCGTGCCGGCCAAGCGTCGCATCCAGTCCGCGCCTGGCCTTGCCGGTGGCGATGCCAAGCAGGTAGCCGCGCGCGTCGAGAAGTTCGATACATTCGCGTGCGCCTTGATAGAGCGGCTCGTCATGGTCCGGACGCTGCCGGCGCGCGAAGAAAGCCGCGCGGTAAGCCGCCTCGACGCGCGCCAGATCCTCCGCGCCACCCTCGGGCCAGAGCTGCGCGATGGCCTCGCCGAGCGAAAGGCCGATGACGTGGCGAACCCGCGCCGGCGCAGGCGGTGCCTGGCCAATGGCGGCGAAAGCCTCCTCCATCGTCGCGACGATATGATGCTGGCTGTCGACCAGCGTTCCGTCGCAGTCGAAGACCACCAGACGTGTGGCATTTTCGCGGGGCATGGCCGGACTTTCGCACAGGGTCTGCCTGCCGACAATGGCGCGGACTTGCGTCCTGCCCGGTCCGGACATAGCGTGCCGGAATGAAGAAATCCCTCCGACAGCTTGGCGCGGCCACCGCGCTCCCTGCCGACCCCGAAAGTGCGGTCCTGGAAACGGTGCCCAACCCGCATCCGGGGCGGCTCTATCTCGTGCGCTTCACCGCGCCGGAATTCACCAGCCTGTGTCCGGTGACCGGGCAGCCGGATTTCGCCCATCTGGTGATCGACTACGTCCCGGCGCGCAAACTGGTCGAAAGCAAGTCGCTCAAGCTCTTTCTCGGTTCCTTCCGGAACCATGGCGCCTTCCACGAGGACTGCACGCTCGCCATCGCCGTTCGGCTGGAAAAGGTCCTGCGACCGAAATGGCTGCGCATCGGCGGCTACTGGTATCCGCGCGGCGGCATGCCGATCGATGTCTTCTACCAGACCGGCCCGGCGCCGAAGGGATTGTGGCTGCCCGATCAGGGCGTGCCCTCCTACCGCGGCCGCGGATAGCAAGCGGCCCTCACCATGGCCCTCCCTCACCCCGCCCTCTCCCACAAGTGGGCGAGGGAGAAAAACAAAGCCCTCTTCCGCCAACGCGGGAAAGGGTTGGGTGAGGGCAAATCGCCGGCGCTTACTCGGCGAAAGGATCGCGGCTGTCTTCGGGATCGAGTTCGAGCAGCTTCCAGGTCTGGCGCATATGCGTCGGCAGCGGGGCGCTGACCCGCAACCGTCCGCCGGCCGGGTGGGGCAGGTCGATGGCGCGGGCATGCAGATGCAGCTTGCGGCTGACCGCGCCGGTCAGGAAGGCGCGCTCGCCGCCATACTTGCCGTCGCCCACGATCGGCGTGCCGAGAAAGGCGCAGTGGGCGCGAAGCTGGTGCGTGCGGCCGGTGAGCGGCATGAGCGCGAGCCACGCGGCCCGGCGGCCGGCCGTTTCGAGCACCGAATAGAGCGTGACCGCCCGCTTGCCCGCTTCGTCATCCTCCATCATGCGCTCGCCACCGGGCCCAAGAACCTTGGCGAGCGGCAGATCGATCTTGCCCTGGCGCGGGCTGGGCACGCCGGCCACCAGCGCCCAATAGATCTTGCGCGCGCTGCGGTCGCGGAACGCGGTGGCAAGCTCGGATGCTGCCTTGCGCGTGCGGCCGAGAACGAGAATGCCGGAGGTATCGCGGTCGAGCCGGTGCACCAGACGGGGCCGCTCCTCGGCCTCGAAGCGCAGGGCCTCGAGCATGCCATCAAGATGCCGATCGACGCCGCTGCCGCCCTGGACGGCAAGGCCCGGCGGCTTGTTCAGCACCAGCACCAGCGGGTCGCGGTGGAGCACGCTGCCCTGGAGCATGGCCGCGTCCTTGGCCGAAACCGGCGCGGACGCGGCACCCGCCGGCATTGCCCGTGGCGAAAGATCGAGCGGGGGCACGCGGATCACCTGTCCGGTGGCGAGCCGGCTGTTGGCGCGGGCGCGGGCGCCGTCTATCCGTACCTGGCCGGTGCGCAGCAACTTCTCCAGCCGACCATGACCAAGGCCGGGAAACCGCCGCTGGAACCAGCGGTCGAGGCGCATCTCTGCCTCGTCCGGCGCCACGGGAACCAGTTCCACCCTGCGGCGCGCCGGTGCCTCGCCCGTCCCGTCCATGCTATTCGCCCTGCCCACGCGCGCGCAGCCGCGCCCAATAGTCCAGGCGCTTGCGGACCTCGCGCTCGAAGCCCCGGTCGGTCGGATTGTAGTAACCCTCGCGGGGCATCCCGTCGGGGAAGTAATTCTGACCGGAGAAGCCTTCCTCCGTATCGTGGTCGTAGGCATAGCCCTTGCCGTAACCCAGATCCTTCATCAGCCGCGTCGGCGCGTTGAGGATATGCATCGGCGGCATCAGCGAGCCGGTGCGCTGCGCCGCGCGCCGGGCCGCCCCCTCCGCCTTGTAGGCGGCATTGGATTTCGGCGCCGTGGCCAGATAGACGACGCATTGCACCAGCGCGATCTCGCCTTCCGGCGAGCCCAGGAAATCGTACATGTCCTTCGCCGCCAGCGCCTGCAGCAGCGCATTCGGATCCGCGAGGCCGATATCCTCGACCGCGAAGCGCGTCAGGCGCCGCAGGATGTAGAGCGGCTGTTCGCCACCCGCCAGCATCCGCGCCAGCCAGTAGAGCGCCGCGTCGCAGTCCGAGCCGCGCAGGGATTTGTGCAGGGCGCTGATCAGGTTGTAATGCGCCTCGTCGGCCTTGTCGTAGAGCGGCGCGCGCTTCTGCACCACCCGCGCCAGTTCGGCCACGCCGAGCGCCGAGCCCGCTTGCAGGGAAAGCAGCTCCTCGGCCAGGTTCAGCAGGTAGCGCCCGTCGCCATCGGCCATGGCGAGGAGTGCCACCCGCGCCTCGGCCGAGACCGGCAGCGCATGGCCGGCCAGCGCCTCGGCGCGCCCGAGCAGGACCTCGAGCGCCGCCTCGTCGAGCCTTTTCAGCACCAGCACCTGGGCGCGCGAGAGCAGCGCGGCATTCAGCTCGAATGAGGGATTCTCGGTCGTCGCGCCGACCAGGACAACGGTTCCATCCTCGACATAGGGCAGGAAGCCGTCCTGTTGCGACTTGTTGAAGCGGTGGATCTCGTCGACGAAGAGCAGCGTGCCCTGCCCCGACTGCCGGCGTGCGCGCGCCGCCTCGAAGGCGCGGCGCAGGTCGGCGACACCGGAGAAGACGGCGGAAAGCTGCTCGAAATGCAGACCCGTCTCGCGCGCCAGCAGGCGGGCGATGGTGGTCTTGCCGGTGCCGGGCGGACCCCAGAGGATGCAGGAGGCCATGCGCCGGCCGGCCAGCATGCGCGCGATCGGCCCATCGCCCTTCAGCAGGTGGTCCTGGCCGACCACGTCGGCGAGACGTTGCGGACGCAGCCGCTCTGCCAGCGGCTTCGGCGCGCCCTGATCCAGCCCCGCCGCCTCGAAAAGGTTCGCCATCAGCGAACCGCGAGGGTGATCACCTGCCCGCGCCGCTCAAGCCGGATGGCCCAGCCGCGCGCGCCCGGCTCCCCATTCAGCATGACCTGCAAGTCGCGCGTGCGCCCCACGTCCGCGCCATTTACCGACAGGATCACATCGCCCGGACGCACGCGGAAGCGCTGTGCCGGCGAGCCGCGCGCCACGTCGAGCACGATGACACCGCTCGCGCCTTCATCGAGGCCAAGCTCCTCTGCCAGCGCCGGCGAAAGATTGGCCACCAGCGCGCCAGCCAGCGGCTGGTTGCCGGAAAGCTCGATCTGCTCGCGCGGCGGATTTTCCGGCGGCGCCAGCAATGGCAGCGAAACCTGCCGGCGCGTCCCCTTGCGGAAGACGTCGAGCGCCACCGTCTCGCCGATATTGCGGGTCACGATGCGGAACTTGAGACCGCGCGGATCGAAGACTTCCTTGCCATTGACCGCCAGCACCACATCGCCCGGCCTGAGGCCGGCGCGCGCAGCAGGGCTGTCGCGCACGACGGTGTTCACCAGCACGCCGCCGGGACGCTCGAGCCCCAGACTCTGCGCCAGCTCGCTGGTCACCGACTGGCCGCTGGCGCCGAGCCACGGCCGCTGCACCCCATGACCCGCCTGCGCCGCGTGCAGGACGGACGCCACCAGGTTGGCCGGGATGGCGAAGCCGATGCCGTGCGAGCCGCCGGTGCGCGAGAAGATCGCGGTGTTGATGCCGGCGACCCGACCGTCCATGGTGATGAGCGCGCCGCCGGAGTTGCCCGGATTGATTGCCGCATCGGTCTGGATGAAAGATTGCGTGTCGGACGTGCCGACCATGGTGCGTCCCAGCGCGGAGACGATGCCCGAGGTCACGGTCTGGCCGACGCCGAAGGGATTGCCGATCGCAAGCACCAGGTCGCCCACCTCGAGATCGTCGGAATCCATCAGATCGAGTGCCGTGAGCTTCGAGCCTTTCGGGTCGATGCGCAGCACGGCAAGATCGGTGCGCGGATCGGCCAGCACCAGTTCCGCATCGAACTCGCGCCGGTCGTGCAGGGCGACGGTAATCTCCTCCGCGCCCTCGATGACATGGTTGTTGGTCACCACCAGTCCGCGCCGGTCCACGATCACTCCCGACCCGAGCGACTGCTGGATGCGCTGGCGGGGGGCTCCCTGCAGCGGACCGTCCCCGAAGAAGCGGCGGAAAACCGGGTCGTCGAAGATCGGCGAGCGCGCCTGCTGCTGGGTCACGCGGCGCGTGTAGATGTTGACGACGCCCGGCGCCACCTGCCGGACCAGCGGCGCGAAGGAAAGCTGGATCTCCTGCTGGTTCTTCGGCAGGCGCTTCGCATCGGCGGCCAGCGGAGCGGGCAGCAGCATCGCCGCGGCGAATAGCAGGAGGATGGGGCGCATCATGGATCCATGACCCGTTCGGGGTTCGGGTTCCGGCCATTATCGGAAACCGGACCACAAAAGCAAAGGGGCAGCGAATCGCCGCCCCTCGCCAAGACCGAAATCAAACGGCGGATCAGGCGGATGCCTGCGCCTCTTCCGCCACTTCCTCAGGCTGCTGGCCGGAATCCTGGCCTTTCGCCGCCGGATCGCGTTCAACCAGCTCGATCACCGCCATCGGCGCCGCATCGCCATAGCGGAACCCCGCCTTGAGGATGCGGGTATAGCCGCCATTGCGGTTGGCATAACGCTCGTTGAGCGAGGTGAACAGCTTGTCCACCGCCCCCGCCTCGGGAAGGATCGCCAGCGCCTGGCGGCGGGCATGCAAGCCCCCCCGCTTGCCCAGGGTGATCAGGCGCTCGACATAGGGACGAAGTTCCTTCGCCTTGGGCAGCGTCGTCTTGATCTGTTCGTGCTTGATCAGGGACGCGGCCATGTTGGCGAAGAGCGCATTCCGCTGAGAGGTGGTCTTGCTCAGCTTGCGACCGGCATTGCGATGACGCATGACAAGGTGCTCCCGATCAATAAGGCTCTTCAAGCTTCTTGGCCAGTTCCTCGATATTCTCGGGCGGCCAATTGGGCACTTCCATGCCGAGATGCAGTCCCATCTGGGCCAGCACCTCCTTGATCTCGTTCAGCGACTTGCGGCCGAAGTTGGGCGTGCGCAGCATCTCCGCCTCGGTCTTCTGGATCAGGTCGCCGATATAGACGATATTGTCGTTCTTCAGGCAGTTCGCGGAACGCACCGAGAGTTCGAGCTCGTCCACCTTGCGCAGGAGGTTGCGGTTGAACTCCGGCTCGCTCTTGAGCGCGCCCTTGCTCTCCTCCTTCGGCTCCTCGAAGTTGATGAAGAGCTGGAGCTGGTCCTGCAGGATGCGCGCGGCATAGGCGACCGCGTCCTCCGGCTTGATGGTGCCGTTGGTCTCGACCGTCATGGTGAGCTTGTCATAGTCGAGGATCTGCCCTTCGCGGGTATTCTCGACCTTGTAGGAGACCTTGCGCACCGGGCTGAAGATGGCATCCACCGGGATGAGGCCGATCGGAGCGTCCTCCGGCCGGTTGGCCGAGGCGGGCACGTAGCCCTTGCCGCTCTCCACGGTCATTTCCATGTTGATCTTGGCGCCGTCGTCCAGTGTGCAGATGACCAGGTTTGGATCCATGATCTCCACGTCGTGACCGGCGGAGATCATCGAGGCCCTGATCTCGCCCGGCCCCTCGCCGCGCAGCGAGATGCGCTTGGGCTGATCGCCATGCATGCGGACCGCCATCGACTTGATGTTGAGCACGATGTCGGTGACATCCTCGCGCACGCCCGGAATCGACGAGAACTCGTGCAGCACGCCCTCGATCTGCACCGAGCTGACGGCGGAGCCCTGCAGCGACGACAGCAGGACCCGGCGCAGCGCGTTGCCGAGCGTCAGGCCGAAGCCCCGCTCCAGCGGCTCGGCGACGAACGTCGCCTGCCGGGCGGGATTGTCGCCAGAATCCACGTTGAGCTTGTTGGGCTTTATGAGCTGGGTCCAGTTTTTCTGATTGACGATCACGCCATTCGCTCCTCAGGTCGGCGCGGCATCGCTTGCGCGCCAGGATGATGTGCCAACCTTGGCTATTGCCGCGGCCGGAACGCGAACCGATTTCGCGCCGGTCGCCGCCACTCGAAGACTCTTCAGACGCGCCGGCGCTTGGGCGGGCGGCAGCCATTGTGCGGGATCGGCGTCACGTCGCGGATCGACGTGATGGCGAAGCCGACCGCCTGCAGGGCACGCAGCGCCGACTCGCGGCCGGCACCCGGCCCCTTGACCTCGACCTCGAGGGTGCGCACGCCATGCTCCATCGCCTTGCGGCCCGCATCCTCCGCCGCCATCTGCGCCGCATAGGGCGTCGACTTGCGCGAGCCCTTGAAGCCCTGCAGCCCCGACGACGACCAGGCGATGGTGTTGCCCTGCGCGTCGGTGATGGTCACCATGGTGTTGTTGAAGCTCGCATTCACATGCGCAACGCCGGAGGTGATGTTCTTTTTCTCGCGGCGACGGACGCGAGTGGTCGTGGTTGTATCCCTGGCCATGGCTCTATCTGATCCCGTTGTCTTCCATGAGCGCGAGCCGGCGAAAGGCCGGCCTCGCGTCGAACCCGCAAATGACGCGGCGTTACTTCGCCTGCTTCTTGCCCGCGATCGGACGCGCCGGACCCTTGCGGGTACGGGCATTGGTGTGCGTGCGCTGGCCATGCACCGGCAGGCCCTTGCGATGGCGCAGCCCGCGATAGCAGCCGAGATCCATCAGCCGCTTGACGTTCATCGCCACTTCGCGACGGAGGTCGCCCTCGACGCGGTAATCGTGGTCGATCATCTCGCGAATCTGGATGACTTCCGCGTCGGTCAGCTGGTTGACCCGGCGCTCCTCCGGGATGCCGACCTTGCCGCAGATCTGCTTCGCAAAATGCGGGCCGATGCCATGAATGTAGGTCAGGGCAACGACCACGCGCTTGTTCGTCGGGATGTTTACGCCAGCAATACGCGCCACGCTCGTCTCTCCTCGTCAACCGGATGCGTCGAATCCCACCATCGCGGCGCCCGCTCAGAGGCGCGCGATTATAGGAAATATTCTTTCCACGTCAACTCCTAGACGGTGTCCAGCACCGCCTCGATCTGTCTCGTCACCTCGGCCATGTCCGCCATACCGTCCACCTGCCGCAGCCGGCCGCGCGCCTGGTAGTAAGGCAGCAGCGGCGCGGTCTGGCCATGGTAGGCGGCGAGGCGCGACTTGACCGTCTCCGCCTTGTCGTCGGCCCGCCGAACGAACTCCCGCCCGCCGCAATTGTCGCAGATTCCGGGCTGTTTCGTCGGCTTGAAACGGTCGTGGTAGCCGGCGCCGCAGGTACCGCAGGTAAAGCGGCCGGTGATGCGCTCGACCAGGGCCGCATCGTCCACCTTCATCTCGATCACCGCATCGAGCTTCATCTTCTTTTCGGCGAGCATGCGGTCCAGCGCCTCGGCCTGGGCCAGGGTGCGCGGAAAACCATCCAGGATGAAGCCGCGCGCGCAGTCGGGCTGGTCGATCCTCTCGGAAATTATTCCCACGACGATCTCGTCGGAAACCAGTTCGCCGCGCTTCATGACCGCATCGGCGGCACGCCCGACCGGCGTCCCCGCCTTCACCGCCGCCCGCAGCATGTCGCCGGTGGAAAGCTGCACCAGCCCCCGCCGGTCCTGCAGAAGCTGTGCCTGCGTGCCCTTCCCCGCCCCTGGCGGACCCAGCAGGATCAGGTTCATTTCCGACTTCCCCTGAGCTTCGCCTTCTTGATCAGCCCCTCGTACTGATGCGCGATCAGATGCGACTGGACCTGGGCCACCGTATCCATCGTCACGGTCACCACGATCAGCAGCGAGGTGCCGCCGAAATAGAAGGGGACTGCGAAGTTCGAGATCAGGAACTCGGGGATGAGACAGATGAAGGTGATGTAGGCGGCGCCGATGACCGTGAGCCGGGTCAGCACATGGTCGAGATACTCCGCCGTGCGCTTGCCTGGCCGGATGCCCGGCACGAAGCCGCCATACTTCTTCAGATTGTCCGCCGTATCGTCGGGGTTGAAGACGATGGCGGTGTAGAAGAAGCAGAAGAAGATGATCAGCGCCGCATACAGGATCATGTAGAGCGGCTGCCCATGCGCCAGCCACCCGGTGATCATGCCGAGCCACTCGGGGCCCTGCCCGGCGCTGAAGCTCGCCACCGTGATCGGCATCAGCAGCAGCGAGGAGGCGAAGATCGGCGGGATGACGCCGGCCGTGTTCAGCTTGAGCGGCAGGTGGGAACTCTCGCCGCCGGTCATGCGGTTGCCGACCTGGCGTTTCGGGTACTGAACAAGGATGCGCCGCTGCGCCCGCTCCATGTAGACGATGAAGGCGATGATCGCCACGACCATGACGATCAGCGCGAGCAGGAATACGGTGGAGAGCGCGCCGGTCCGCCCCAGCTCCAGGGTGCCGACCAGGGCGCGCGGCAGTTCCGCCACGATGCCGGCGAAGATGATCAGCGAGATGCCGTTGCCCACGCCGCGCGCCGTGATTTGTTCGCCGAGCCACATCAGGAACATGGTGCCGCCGACAAGCGTGATCACCGTGGTGGCGCGGAAGAACAGGCCGGATTCCAGCACCGGAGATCCGCCGCCCGAGCCGCGCAGGCCCTCCAGCCCGACGGCGATGCCATAGGCCTGCAGCGCGGCGAGGAAGACGGTGCCATAGCGGGTATACTGGTTGATCTTCTTGCGCCCGCTCTCGCCCTCCTTCTTCAGCTGCTCGAGATGCGGCGAGACCGTGGTCAGGATCTGCACGATGATCGAGGCCGAGATGTAGGGCATGATGTTCAGGGCGAAGATCGTCATGCGCCCGAGGGCGCCGCCCGAGAAGACGTCGAACAGGCCGAGGATGCCGCCCGCATTCTGCCGGAAGACATCGGCCAGCACGTTCGGATCGATGCCCGGCAGCGGAATGTAGGAACCGAGCCGGTAGACGATCAGCGCGCCCAGCGTGAACCACAGCCGCTTCTTCAGTTCCGTCGCCTTGCTGAAGGCGGCGAAATTGATGTTGGCGGCGAGCTGCTCTGCTGCGGAGGCCATGCTTCAGGCTCCGACCGCGCTCAAGCCTTGGCCTTCGGGGACTTGGCCTTCGCGGACTGGGCCTTCGCGGACTGGGCCTTCGCGGCCTGGACGCCCTTCTTCGGTTTCTCCTCGGCCGGAGGGGCTTCCGCCGGCGCCTCGAGCGTGACCTTGCCGCCCAGCTTCTCCACCGCTTCGACCGCCGGCCTGGAGGCGCCGGTCACGCTGACATTGACCGCCGCCTTGATCTCGCCCTTGCCGAGCAGGCGCACGCCGTCGCGGTTGCCCTTGACCAGTCCCGCCGCCTTGAGCGCGGCGAGGTCGACGACCTTCCCGGCATCGAGCCGGCCGGCTTCGATCGCCTTCTGCAGGGCGCCGAGATTGACTTCCTCGAACTCGAGCTGGTTGGGCTTGTTGAAGCCGCGCTTGGGCAGGCGGCGATGCAGCGGCATCTGGCCACCCTCGAAGCCTTTGATGCGAACGCCGGTGCGCGCCTTCTGGCCCTTCACGCCCCGACCGCCGGTCTTGCCCTTGCCGGAACCGATGCCGCGGCCGATGCGCATCCGCTTCTTCCGGGCGCCTGGATTATCCGCAATCTCGTTCAAACGCATGTGACCAATCCTTCATCCTGGGCCGACGCGCCGCGCCGGCCGCGAAACCGGTTCAGGCCTCGACCTTCAGCAGATGCTGCACCTTGGCGATCATGCCGCGCACCGCCGGCGTATCCTCGAGTTCGCGCGTGCGATGCAGCCGGTTGAGACCGAGCCCGATCAGCACCTTGGCCTGCCATTCCGGCCGGTTGTTGGCGCTGCGGACCTGCGTCACCTTCACCTTGCCCTTGCCCGCCGCGGCGGCCGCTTTCTTCGCTGCCATGGCCTATTCCTCCTGCGCCGCCTGCGTGCCGCGGCGGCCCATCAGCTCGCTCACCTTCTTGCCGCGCCGCGCCGCGACGAGGCGCGGCACCATCAGATTATGCAGCGCGTCGAAGGTCGCCTTCACCATGTTGTGCGGATTGGACGAGCCCATGGACTTGGTCACCACGTCCTGCACGCCCAGGGTCTCGAAGACGGCGCGCATCGGACCGCCGGCGATGATGCCGGTGCCCGGCGGCGCCGCACGCAGCACGACCTTGCCGGCGCCATGATGGCCTTCCACGTCGTGATGCAGGGTGCGACCCTCGCGCAGCGGCACGCGCACCAGGCTGCGCTTGGCCTGCTCGGTCGCCTTGCGGATCGCCTCCGGCACCTCGCGCGCCTTGCCGGAACCATAGCCCACGCGGCCCTTCTGGTCGCCCACCACCACCAGCGCGGCAAAGCCGAACCGC
>JAHCJR010000081.1 GCA_026126165.1 Alphaproteobacteria bacterium | reverse complement strand
CGGGGTGAGGGCGCTTCTACAGCACCATCTGCGTCTGGGTGACGAGCGCGACGAGCTTGCCTTCCTGGCTGGTGATGCGGGTCTGCCAGACCATGGTCCGCCGTCCGCGATGCACCGGCGTCGCCTCGCCCCTGACCGTGCTTCCGACCGGGGCCGGGCTGACGAAGTTGGTCTTGCTCTCGATGGTCGTGGTGCCGGCGCCCTCGGGCAGGTTGACCACCGTTGCCGCCGCGCCGAGCGTGTCGGCGAAGGCCATCACTGCGCCGCCATGCAGGATGTCCGGCCGCGTACAGAGTTCGGGCCGCACCGCCATTTCCGCCACGACGCGATCCTTCGCCGCCTCGACGAAGCGGATGCCAAGGAGTTTGGCGAAGGGCAGGGTGCGGCTGTTCAGCATCTCGAGCGGGTCCATGGCGGCCTCCTCATCGTTCCGGATCGTGGGCGCCCGAAGCGAACCAGCGTTCCGTCTCCGGGTCGGCGGGAAAGAAGAACTCGATGCGGATATCCTGCAGCGTCGCATCGAGCGGCGTGCCCATGGTGGCGATCATGGAAAAGACCTCCAGCCGCTGTCCTTCGCGCTCGAAGCGGAGGTTGAGCGCCGGCGCCTGGTCCGTCTCCACCGGCGCGGCCGCCATCAGCGCCGTGACCTCCGGCCTGGCCAGCGCGCGCGCCACCAGTTCGCTCAAGCCCCGATGCCCGCCTTCCATGACCAGTTCCGCGCGCAGCCGGCGCACGAGCCAGAGGATCGCGGTTTCCCAGTTGGCGAGCGAGCGGCGCAGTCCATCCGGCGCAAGCAGCAGCTCGACCAGGTTGACGGGCTGACCGTCCGTGCCCGGCGGGCTGTCGAGCAGGAAGGCAAGCAGCCGGCCGGCGGCTTCATTGGCGTCCTGCAGGTTATAGGCGCGATCCACCAGCACGGCGGGATAGGGTTCCTGCTGCGCCAGCATGCGTCGCAGGGCCGTGGCCACCGGTTCCATCCCCGGCGCATCCAGCGGCCGGTCGGAAAAGACGGGCGCGAAGCCCGCGGCGATGAGCAGGGCATTTTGCTGGCGCAGCGGCAGGCCCAGCGCGGACGCGAGGTTGAGGGCCATGCCGCGGCTCGGCCGCGCCCGGCCCGATTCAAGAAAACTGAGGTGGCGCTGCGAGACGCCGCAGGTGAGGGCGAGGTCGAGCTGGCTCATGCCGCGGAACTGGCGGCCCTCCTTGAGGATCTGGCCGAAGCTTCTGGTCTGCTGGTCGCGGGTGGCCGTGGTCAAGCTCATCCCCCCTTCTGTCCGACGCGCCAACATCGCGCAATTACCCCGGAGGTAATCGGAATGCCGGAATGTGGCCGGCCATCGGCTCGCCCCGGGGAGGCGCGCTATGGAATGAACTGCTCGTTCAGGATGCGCTCCTCCAGCGAGTGGCCCTTGTCGAAGAGGAGGCGGAGTGCGATGTCCTTCGCCTCGTTCACCTCCACTTCCACCACGTCGCGTACCTCCGTCAGGTCGGCGGTCGCCGAAACCGGCCGCTTGTAATGGTCGAGTATCTCGAACTTCACGGCGGCCTCGCGGTGGAGCAGCGCGCCGCGCCAGCGCCGCGGCCGGTAGGCGCTGATCGGCGTGAGTGCCAGAACGTTCGATCCGAGTGGCAGGATCGAGCCATGGGCGGAGAGGTTGTAGGCGGTCGAGCCGGCGGGGGTCGCCACCAGAACCCCATCGCAGATCAGTTCCTCGACCCGTACCCGCCCGTCGATCCAGATCCGCACCTTGGCCGCCTGCCGGCTCTGCCGGAGCAGGCTGACTTCGTTGATCGCGAGCGCGGTCTGCTCCGTGCCGGATTCGCGCACCGCCTTCATGCGCAGCGGATGCAGGGTCACGCTCTCCGCCTCGCGCAGGCGCTCGGGCACGCCGTCGGGGTTGAAATTGTTCATCAGGAAGCCGACCGTGCCCTTGTTCATGCCATAGATCGGCTTCTCGAGCGTCATGTGCCGGTGCAGGGTGCGCAGCATGAAGCCGTCGCCGCCCAGCGCCACGATGGCATCGGCTTCGGCCGGCTCCACGTTGCCATAACGCGCCGTCAGCTCTTCCAGCGCGCTGCTCGCCCCCTCGTTCCGGTCCGCCAGGAAGGCGATTTTCGAATAATCCATGCCCCTCACTCCGGTCGCTGTGCTGCCCCCTGTCGCGCTGGCGGGCGCATGCTATCCTAGCCGAAAGCGAGGAGTCGATGATGAAGCGGATTCCATGTCTTGCTCCGGTCCTGATGCTTGCCGCCCTGCTTGCCGGCGGCCCGGCCGCCGCGCAGGTCTCGGGCGGCCTGTTCAGGGAAAGTACCAGCGTGATCACGGAGCCTGGCCCGAACGACAGCCATGCCGGATATTATTATCCGGAGCTGACCTCGCGCGAGACATATGGCCCGCGCGTCAGCGCCATGCCCGATGCGACGCGCGCCTCGCGCATCGGCTTCATCACCGGCCTGACCCAGCAGCAGCTCTCGAAGCCCTATCCGCCGCCATTCGCGCTCTTCGCCAAGGGTGGCGAGGCGGACAAGATGATCATTGTCTCGCTCGGCGATCACGGGTTCCGCTCGCTCTTCCAGGCGCGCGGCATCCTGGCGCAGCTCACCGCGGTCGCGCGCTCGACCACGCTATTCCGCGATCTTCAGGTGGAGGACAGTTTCACCTTCTTCGATCTGGCGAAGATGCTGGGCTTCACGCAGATCACCGTCTCGGACGGCGAGACCTTCGCCCATCAGGTGACCCTGGAATAGGTGGCGCCTCAGCCGCCGGTCACCGACATGTGCCGGGCGAGCGCGGGCTTGCGCTGGCGCCGGTCGATGACGAAATCATGCCCCTTGGGCTTGCGGGCGATCGCCGCGTCGATCGCCGCTTCGAGCATGGCATCGCTCTCGCTATCGCGCAGCGGGCGGCGCAGGTCGGCCGCATCCTCCTGGCCGAGGCACATGTAAAGCGTGCCGGTGCAGGTCAGCCGCACCCGGTTGCAGCTCTCGCAGAAATTATGGGTGAGCGGCGTGATGAAGCCGAGCCGCCCGCCGGTCTCGCGCACGCGCATGTAGCGGGCGGGACCGCCGGTGCGATAGTCGATCTCTTCGAGTGCGAAGCGGCGGGCAAGGCTCGCGCGCACCATGGAAAGCGGCAGGTACTGCGCCGTCCGGTCGCCGTCGATGTCGCCCATCGGCATGGTCTCGATCAGGGTGAGGTCGAAACCCTCATCTCCGCACCAGCGCACCAGGCGCTCGAACTCATCGTCGTTCACGCCGCGCAGCGCCACCGTGTTGATCTTGATGGCAAGGCTGGCGCGCTTCGCCGCTGCGATGCCTTCGAGCACCTGCGGCAGGCGGCCCCAGCGGGTGATGGCGGCGAACTTCGCCTCGTCCAGCGTATCGACCGAGACATTGATCCGCCGCACGCCGGCGGCGTGCAGGTCCGCGGCGTAGCGGGCAAGCTGGCTGCCATTCGTGGTGAGGGTCAGTTCATCCAGCGCGCCGGTCTCCAGATGCCGGCCGAGCGCGCGGAAGAGGTTCATGATGCCGCGCCGCACGAGCGGCTCGCCGCCGGTGATGCGCAGCTTGCGCACGCCCTTGCGGACGAAGGCGCTGCACAAGCGGTCCAGTTCCTCGAGGCTCAGCACCTCCGCCTTGGGCAGGAAGGTCATGTCCTCCGCCATGCAATAGACGCAGCGGAAGTCGCAGCGGTCCGTGACCGATACGCGGAGGTAGCTGATGGCGCGGCCGAACGGATCGATCATGGAACCGGGTTTCGCTCCTCATGCCTGACTCATATTGAATATAGCACCGGGAGGCGGCAATTTCGCCCCCACGGGATTTAAGGTTTTGCCGAGGCTGGCTCCAGCGGCAGGCTGACCTGGATGAAGCCTTCCTCGGTCCGGGATTCAAGCCGGAATCCGAAGGCTTCCGCCATTTTCCGCATGGCGCGGTTCTCCGGCAGGATCTGGCCCACCAGCATCCCCGTGCCCCGGCTCCGGCAGTAGTCGATCATGTGGCGCATCAGCGTCCGGCCGATGCCCTGTCCCTTGAGGTCGGAGCGGACGATGATGGCGAATTCCGCCTTCTGGTTGTCCGGGTCGGTCGCGGTGCGCATGACGCCAAGCGTCTCCGGCCGCCCGTCGGGCCGTTTCCGGGTGACGATGAAGGCCATTTCGCGGTCATAGTCGATCTGGGTGAAGCGTGCCATTTCCGAATGCGGCAGGCCGCGCACCAGGCCGAAGAACCGGAAACGGATGTCCTCCGGCGTCAGGCGCTCGAAGAACTCCACGTGCTGCGGTTCATCTTCCGGCCGGATCGGGCGCAGCGTCACCTTCTCGCCATTGAGCAGGCTGATCTCCGACACCAGATGCTGCGGATAGGGAGAAATGGCAAGGCGGGCCGCCTCGTTCCCATCGGAAGGCCGGACGCTGATGCGCGCATCGAGCGCGATGACGCCTTCGGCGTCTGCGAAGAGCGGGTTGATGTCGAGTTCCGCCACTTCGGGCAGATCGACTACGAGCTGGGAGATCTTGACCAGGGTGAGCGCGATCGCCGCGCGGTCCGCCGCCGGCACGTCGCGATAGCCGCCCAGCAGGCGCGAAATGCGCGTGCCGGCGATCAGGTGCGCGGCCAGCCCCATGTTGAGCGGCGGCAGCGCGACGGCGCGGTCGGCGATCAGCTCGACCGCGATGCCGCCTTCGCCGAACATGAGGATCGGGCCGAAGATCGGGTCGGTGGCCGCACCCACGATCAGCTCGCGGGCGCGCGGCCGCCTTGCCATCTGCTGCACTGTGAAGCCCTCGATCCGCGCTTCGGGCCGCAGGCGGCCGACGCGGGCGAGCATGGCCTCGGCGGCACGGCGGACGGCGCGCGGGCCTTCCAGGTCGAGCGCGACGCCGCCCACGTCGGTCTTGTGGCTGATGTCCGGCGAGAGGATCTTCAGCGCCACGGGAAAGCCGAGTTCCTCGGCGCGCCGCACCGCCTCGTCGGTATCGGCGGCGATCACCGTGCGCACCACCGGCACGCGGTAGGCTTCCAGCACGCCCTTCGCCTCCGGCTCGCTCAGCAGCTCGCGGCCGGCGGCAAGCGCCCGCTCGATGATGGCCCGCGCCGCGCCGCTGTCGGGAACGAACTCCTCCGGCTGGGCGGGCGGGGTTTCGAGCAGCATTTCCTGGGTGCGACGGTACTCGACCATATGCATGAAGGCGCCGATGGCCCCGCCCGGCGTCTCGTAGCTCGGGATTCCAGCCTCCGCGAAAAGCCGTCTCGCCTCGGCGACGCCGTCGCGTCCCAGCCAGCAGGCCAGCAGGTTCTTTTGCGTCGATTTGGCCGCCTCGACCAGCGCGCGCGCCGCCTCGACCGGCGCCACGGTGGCGGTCGGTGCGTACATCACAAGGGCGGCGTCGATGCCCGGATCGGCCAGCAGCACCTTGAGCGCTGCCCCATAGCGTTCGCCGGTCGCATCGCCGATGATGTCCACCGGGTTGGCGCCGCTCCAGGTGGCCGGCAGGACCTTGTTCAGCGCCTCGATGGTGGCAGGTGCCAGCTCCGCCAGCCGTCCGCCGCGCTTGATCAGGGAATCGACGGCCATGACGCCGGGTCCCCCGCCATTGGTCAGGATGGACAGCCGTTCACCCGGCAGCCTTCGGGTGCGCCCGAGCGTCTCGACCGCCTCGAACAGTTCGTCGATGCCATCGACCCGCACAATGCCGGCGCGGCGGAAAGCCGCCGTGTAGACATCGTCGCCGCCGGCCAGCGCCCCGGTATGGGACTTGGCGGCCTGTTCCGCCTCGCGCACCCGGCCGGACTTGACGGCGAGCACCGGCTTGTTCCGGGCCGCGGCGCGCGCTGCCGACATGAACTTGCGCCGGTGCTTCACGCTTTCCACGTAGAGCAGGATGGCGCGCGTGCCCGGATCGGAGCCGAGATAGTCGAGCACGTCGCCGAAATCCACGTCGGAGGATTCGCCCAGCGATATGAAGTGCGAGAAGCCGATGCCGGCCGAACCGGCCCAGTCGAGCGCGGCGGTGCAGAGGGCGCCGGACTGGCTGACGAAGGCGATGCGCCCCGGCGCGGCGTCGCGATGGGCGAAGGAAGCGTTGAGTCCCATGCCTGGCACCAGCAGGCCGATGCAGTTCGGGCCGAGGATGCGCAGGAGGTGCGGCCGTGCCGCCTCCAGCATCGCCTGGTCGACGGTCCGCCCGTCGGGCAACCGCGTTCGCCCGAGGCCCGCCGTGAGTACGACCGCCGCCCGGGTGCCGCGCCGGCCGAGTTCCGCGATCAGCTCCGGCACGGTGGCGGGCGGCGTGCAGACGACCGCGAGATCCGGGGCGACCGGCAGGCTGGCCACGTCCGGATAGGCGAGCACCCCCTGCACGGCCTTGTAACGGGGATTGACCGGCATGATCGGCCCGGCGAAGCCGCCGGCCAGCATGTTGCGCATGACGACCGCGCCGACACTGTTCGCCCGTTCGGACGCGCCGATCACGGCGACCGAGGTGGGGCGGAACAGGGCTTCGAGATTGCGAACGCTCATGGCGGGCTCACCTGGAACTGATGGAGCGGCGGCCATGGGCCCCGGCTGGTCGGGCATGATAGCAGCTTGAACGGGTCCTTCCCCATTGACACCGGTCAATGGCGCGCGGGCGAGGGACAGGAGATGCAAGGTCATGGCCGTTCTTTCCGCCGTGCCGCGTCGCCCCGCTGTCGCTGCACCGCAACAAGTAATTCTGCCAACAGAAAAGTGGCATTCGAAACATAAATTGTGCACTGCAATATAGAATTGCAAGCGGCGCCTCTCGCGAACGGCGGGAAATCCTGTTATGGTCGCCGGAACGGGGGGTTACGAGGCATGAAGTTCGTCGCGATCGGCCTTGGCGCACTGTTGCTGCAGCAGGTATCGGCCATTCCCAAGTCCCAGGAACTCGAGGTCGAGCCGCCTGTGGACGTCCGCAAGGCTTTCTCCGGCAACACGATTTCGGCCACGATCTACCGATCCCATGCCGAACCGCTGCGCAAGTCGGGCCAGAAGGGTGCCGATACGCTGAGCCGGCTGATCCTCCATGCCTATCTGGCGGAGGATGGGCGGGCCTCGGTGCGGGTGTGGGACGAGCCGTCCGGGCAGTGGAAGCAGCCGGTCGGCGAACGCTGGAGCGTGGAGGGCGAGACCTTCTGCCTGAGCGCGGAGCGGCTATCGGTCGGGCTGCGCCGCTTCTGCATGGAGACGATCGTCTGGCACGGCGTCTTTTCCGGCACTTCCGTCCCGGGCGGCGGCGACTTCATGGTCAAGGGCAACCTGATGCAGGGCAATCCGCAGAAGCTCTGAACATCCGCAAGGCTCAGCGCGCTTGGGTCGCGCGCCTCGCCTCCTCGCTCGGCTTGGCGTCCTCGATGCGCCAGTAGACGAGAACCGCCAGCGCCAGGCACAACGCGAGCGTGCCGAACATGGCGCGGTAGGCGCTTTCCGGCGGCACCGCGCCGTCCGCGGTGCCGAAGGCGCCGATGACGAGGCCGGTCAGATACTGCAGGGTGAAGCTGCCCATCATGGTGCCGAAATTGAGCACCGTCATGCCGCGCCCGACGAGACGCTCCTCGAAGACGCTGCGGCCATGGGCGAGCACGAAGGCGAAGCTGCTGGCGAGGAAGCCATGGGCGGCGAGCAGCGCCGAGACCTGCCACAGGGCGAGGCCGGGCACGAAGGCGAGCAGGCAGAGGACGGCCACGATCCCGCAGGCGCCGCCGATCACCAGCCATTTGCGCGTGTCGAGGACCCGGTCCAGCGGGCCGAAGGCGAGATAGCCGATGATGGAGGCGATCGCCATGTTCTGGAGCACCTGCCCGCGCGCCGCGGTGTCGAGGCCGTGCACGTCGGCGAGATAGGGACCGCCCCACAGGCCGAGCACCGTGATGGTGCTGGGGTAGGCGGTGAAGTTCATGGCGAAGATCAGCCACATGCGCCTGTTGCGCAGCACCTCGCGGATGCCGCGGAAGCTGTCGATCAGCCGTTCCGGCTCGCGGGTCAGGAAGGGATGGCCGCTTGGCCCGTCGCGCACCACGACGAGGATCAGCACCGCGAAGAGCGCGGTGATCGCCGTCATGCCGAGAAAGGCGCCGCGCCAGCCGAAGGTGGCGGAGGCCTCGGCGAGCGGCGAGGTGGCGAGCAGGGTGCCGAGCGAACCGACCGCGATATGCACCGATGTCAGCAGGCCGAAGCGCTGCGGCGGGAACCAGCGGGCATAGACGACGAGCGGCCCGATCAGCAACGCCGAATTGCCGATGCCGAGCAGGATGCGGGCAAAGGACAGACCCTCGAGACTGCTGGAGACGGCAAACAGGATGGCGCCCGCCACCGCCACGACCATCAGCGCGGTCATGCTGAAGCGCGGGCCATAGCGGTCGAGGAGCACGCCGACGAAAGGCTGCACCAGTCCGAAGGCGATGAAAAAGCTCGATGTGATGATCGACAGCTCGACCGGGCCGAACTGCAGCTCGCGCGTGATGTCGGGGCCGATCACCGCATTGGCGGCGCGGTAGAACTGGCTCAGCGTGTAGGCCAGGCACAGGACGGCGAAGATGGTCCAGGCGCCGCCGCCGGCGCGGGTCGATGGCTGCAATCGGTTTTCCTCCCCCGGCCCATGATAGAGAGCCGCGCGCCGATCCGTGAGCCTTTGCGCCCCGTGAATCCCGCATGCTAACCTGCGCACGACGCAGGGCGGCAATTGCGCCCAGGGCCGAGGAGGACAGGCATGCTGAGCTACCGGGTCGCCAGTTTCGGGGAGCAACTCAAGGAAGCGCGCGAGCCCGATCCGGAGCCCAAGGGCGCGGAAGTGCTGCTGCGCATCGAGGCGAGCGGCGTCTGTCATTCCGACCTGCATCTCTGGGAAGGCTATTTCGACATGGGGGCGGGCAAGAAGCTCCCCTTCGGCAGCGCGCTCCCGTTAACGCTCGGCCACGAGATCGCCGGCGAGGTGCTGGCCGTGGGCCCGGAGGCGAGCGGGGTCAAGGTCGGCGACCGGCGCGTGGTCTTTCCCTGGATCGGCTGCGGCCAATGTGCCTTTTGCCGGGCCGGCGACGAACATCTTTGCGGCAAGCCGCAGGCCCTTGGCATCAACCGTCATGGCGGCTATGCCGACCGCGTCCTCGTTCCGCATTCGCGCTACCTGATCGATTTCGCGGGCGTGCCGGCGGAACTCGCCTGCACCCTGGCCTGTTCCGGCCTCACCGCCTTCGGCGCGCTCAAGAAGGTCGGGCGGCTGGCCGAGGGCCAGCGGCTCCTGATCGTCGGCGCGGGCGGCGTCGGCATGGCCGCGGTGCGCCTGGCAGAGATCGTCACTGGGCAGGCGCCCATCGTCGCCGATATTGACGATGCGAAGCTCGCGGCGGCGAAGGCCGCCGGCGCGGCCGAGGTGATCAATACCCGCGAGGACGGCGCGGCAAAGAAGATCTTCGGCATGAGCGGCGGCGGTGTCGCGGCCGCGCTGGATTTCGTCGGTTCCGAACCCTCGGTCAACTTCGCCGTCGGCGCCCTGAAGAAGGGCGGGCGCCTCTTCATCGTCGGGCTGTTCGGCGGCCTGCTCTCCATGCCGATCCCGATGTTTCCGTTCCGGGTGATCCAGATCGGCGGCTCCTATGTCGGTTCGCTTGCCGACATGCAGGAGCTGGTGGCGCTGGCGCGCTCGGGCCGGGTGCAGCCGATTCCCATCACCCGCCGGCCGCTGGCCGAGGCGAGCCGAACGCTCGAGGATCTCAAGGCCGGGCGGATCGTCGGCCGCGTGGTTCTCGCGCCGTGATACCCGTGCGGCGATCGGTCGCGCCGGGGGCGGTTGGCGGGCCGCCGCCGGGCGCCTAGTTTCACTGCGCCCTTCCATCGTCCCTGCGAGCCGTGCACATGGCGAGCCTCAGCCCAAGTGCCGCGATGACCGATCCGCGCGAAGCCGCGCGCCGCCAGATCGGCTGGTGGCTGCTGCTTCTCGCTCTGCTGGTTTTCTGCATGGTGGTGGTGGGCGGCATTACCCGGCTGACCAATTCCGGCCTCTCCATGGTGGAATGGCGGCCGGTGACGGGCTGGCTGCCGCCGCTCTCCGAGGCGGCATGGCAGGAGGAGTTGGAGAAATACCGCCAGTTCCCGGAATACCAGAAGATCAACCGGGGCATGTCGCTCGACGAGTTCAAGGCGATCTACTGGTGGGAGTATGGTCATCGCCTGTTCGGCCGCATCATCGGGCTCGTATTCCTGCTGCCTTTCCTGTTCTTCCTGCTGACACGCCGCATCGCCACTTCCGAGGCGCCGGGGCTGTTGCTCCTTTTCCTGCTGGGCGGCGCGCAGGGCGCGCTCGGCTGGTTCATGGTGAAGAGCGGGCTGGTCGATCATCCCGATGTCAGCCATTACCGCCTGACTGCCCATCTCGGCCTCGCGGTGCTCATCTTCGCCCTGCTGCTGTGGCAGGCGATGAACCGGCTCACGCCGGCCCGCCGGGCCGTCCGCCCCGAGGCCCGGCTACGCGCTCACGCCGATCTGGTGATCGGCCTTGTGGGCTTGCAGATTCTCTCGGGCGGGCTCGTCGCCGGCCTCGATGCGGGCCGTGTCTTCAACACCTGGCCGCTGATGAACGGCGCGCTGCTGCCCGACGATTTCCTGCACCGCGCGCCCTGGTGGCTGAACTTTCTGGAAAGCCACGGCACGGTGCAGTTCACGCACCGGATCATCGCCTATCTGATCGTGGCGGCGGTGGCGGCACTCTGGTGGCGGGCGCGCGGCAGCGAGGTGGCGGGCCGGTCCGATCTGCTGCTCGGTGCCATGCTGTGCCAGGTGCTGCTCGGCGTGACGACGCTCCTGCTCATGGTGCCGGTGGCGCTCGGCGCGCTGCACCAGGCGGGCGCGCTGATCCTGCTCGCCGCCGCGCTCTGGCTGCGGCATGGATTGCGTTCCCCCCTGGCGGGAGGTGCCAATGGACGATGACCGGCTCTACCGGGCGGCGTTGCGGCGCGTGCGGGCGATGAAGATCTTCTACATGCACCTGATCGTGTATGTGGCCGTCAACCTGCTTCTATTTCTCATCGACATGATGACGACCGGCGGGCCGTGGTTCTTCTGGCCGCTGGTCGGCTGGGGCTTCGGCCTGGCGTTGCAGGGCGTTTTCACCTTCGGACCGCTGTTCTTCGATCCGGCCTGGGAGGAGCGCAAGGTCGGCGAGCTGGTGGCGCGGGAACGCAAGCGGCGTGGCGGCAAGGGGCCTAGCGGAACCGCGCCGGGCTGAGCGCGGCAGCACGCGCCCCCAGATCCTCGAGATCGGCCGGCATCGGCAGGCCACGCGCCAGTTCGGCGACCAGCCGTCCCATGGCCGGCGCGGTCTGGATGCCATAGCCGCCCTGGCCGGCAAGCCAGAAGAAGCCGGCATGACCGGGCTCGAAACCCGCGACGGGGGTCTTGTCGGGCGCGAAGGTCCTGAGGCCGGCCCAGCGGCTCTCGATCCGCCGCACCTCGATCGAGGTCGCGGCCTGCAGCCGGTCGACGCAGATCGCGATGTCGAGTTCGTCGGGCTGCGCGTCGCAGGGCTCGCTCGGCGTCTCGTCGGCGGGCGAGGCCAGCAGCCGTCCGGCATCGGGCTTGAAGTAGAATTGCTCGTCGGCGTCGATCAGCGCCGGCCAGGCCCTGATGCTCTGGCCCGCCGGCGGATCGAAGGTAATGGCGGTCCGCCGCTTGGGCGAGAGGCCCACCGGCGGGATGCCAGCCAGGGAAGCGACACGGTCCGCCCAGGCACCGGCCGCGTTGATCAGGACCGGCGCCGCGAAGCGCCCGGCCGGCGTCTCCGCCTCCCACAATTCGCCCCTTCGGGCAAGCGCGCGAACTTCGGCATCGGTCCGCACCGCGCCACCGGCGGCGCGCAGGCCGCGCAGGAAACCCTGATGCAGGGCATGGACGTCGATGTCCATGGCATCGGGTTCGTCGACGCCAAGCAGCGCCTGTTCCGGTCGCATGACCGGTACGCGGCGGAGAATCTCGGCCTGGTCCACCAGGCGCACGCTCGCCACCAGCCGCCGGCCTTCCTCGTGAATGCGCTCCACGCTCGCGCGCTGCGCCGCACTGCCCACCACAAGGACGCCGCGCGCCGCGAGCAACGGGTGATCGGCGAAGCCTGCGGGCGGCGAGAGGAAGAAGGCGCGCCCGCCGGTGGTGATGGCCCGCACGGCGGCATTGCCGTAGGTCTCGGAATAGAGCGCGGCCGAGCGGCCGGTCGCGTGATAGGCGGGCTGGCTCTCCTGCTCCAGCACGATCACCCTGCCGTGCCGGCCGAGAAAGAAACCGGCCGAGACGCCGGCCATGCCGGCGCCCACCACGAGAAAATCGCATTCCGTCACAGACATCGGAACTCCAGCACAGACCGCGTTGCCAACAGCTCGACCGCCGTGTCCGCACGGCTGCGGCAATGGGTCGGGGCGCGCATGTTGGCCTCGCCGCCATCGATTGTCGAGCCGGCTTCGCTTCTGGCACGCCGATTGCGTCGGTCATGGCGGAAACCGGAAGGGAAGGTGCCATGCAGGCGGCAGATCGGCGGATTTCGGGCCTTTACGCCCCAGCCGGCCGTGGCGGACCCGGCAGCAATTGCCGGGCGCACGCGAGGGTCCGGTCGAAAATGCCGGCCGGCGGGCAGCGGCGCGCCAGGAGGTCGGAGCCATGAACCGGGTCGGCACGTACAACCAGTCCTACTGGCTGCAGCAGGCCATCCTGCAGCGTCAGGACCGGCTGGCGGAAAGTCAGCGCCAGGTGGCTTCCGGCTACAAGGCCAACGACTTCAAGGGCGTGGCGCGGGACGCGACCGCGCTGCTCGCCACCAAGTCGCTGATCAGCCGTTCGGAAAGCTTTACCGCGACCGGCAAGCTGCTCAAGCTGCGCCTCGACCAGTATGACGCGGCGATGGGTGGCCTGCGCGCCTCCTATGAGACGATCAAGCAGGAGATCGTCGGCGCCATCGCCAAGCGGGACGCCTCCAACCTGATGAACCAGGTAGGCCAACTCTTCGATATCGTTTCGAGCCAGCTCACCAGCCAGGTGGACGGGAAGTACATTTTCGGCGGTACCCGCAACAGCGAGAATCCGCTCGGCTTCAGCACGATCGGGGACCTGCTTGCCCTGCCCGACGCGGCATCGGGCTTCCTCAACAACCAGACCCGCTCGCAGGCGCAGGTCGACGACAACCTGATCATCAGCGACGGCATCCTCGCCGACGAAATCGGCGCGCAGGCGATGCAGGTGATCCGCAACATAGCCCGTTTCCATGCCGGCACGCTGGATGCAGGCGCAGGCGCGCCCCAGCTCGCCGCGCCGCACCTGGCCGGCGCCACCACACTGACGCTCGATGGCTCGACGGGCACGCTGGCGGGCAGCGTGGTTCCCGGCGATACCATCACCTTCGCCGGCGATCCTTCAGGCACCATTCACACGGTGAGCGCAGCGGCGACGGCGGCCGGCGACAGCATCACGATCGACATCGCGCCACCCCTGCAGCAATCCTTCGCCGCCGGCACGGCCGTCTCCTTCGGTGGTCCGTTCGGCTCGGAGATCACACCCCAGCAGCGCCAGTTTCTCGAGGAACAGCTCGGTCTGATGGCCGGTGCCATCCGCGCGCTCGATCTGGCGCAGGCGGAGAACGGCATCCGCCAGCAGCAGATCGCCGGCATTCTCGAGCGCCAGGAGGGCGCGCGCGTCACGCTGCGCGGCTTCGAGGCCGATCTTCAGGAGGTCGATCTCACCGAAGCGATCTCGCGGCTCAACCAGGACCAGATCGCCCTCGAGGCCAATCTTCGCGTGGTGAGCCAGATCGGGCGCCTCAGCCTGCTCGATTTCCTGCGTTAAGCGCCGCTTAACGGACCCCGACTAGCCTGAGAGCCGAGGGGAAAGGACTCCGGATGCTGGGTGTGCAGTCGAGTCTCGTGCAGTTCAAGCTGGTGAACCGACAGTTCGACCGGCAGATGCAGACGTTCGAGCGGCTGCCGCAGGTCCGGCGCGACCTCGAATACTTCGAGAGCAAGGCGCCCTCCATAAAGTCGGTGGACGAGCTGCTCAAGGACCGTCGGCTCACCGAATTCGTCCTGAAGGGATTCCAGCTTGAGGAGCGGGTGGATGCGAAGGGCTTCATCCGCAAGGTCCTGACCGAGGATACCGAGGATCCAAAAGCGTTGGTCAATCGCCTGAACGATCCGCGTTTCCGCCAGCTCGCCAAGGCACTTCAGGGCCTGTCCGAGGGCAAGGCCATCTTCGCCGATCCGGACGCGCGCGCCGCCATGGTCAAGGCCTACAAGACGAACGAGTTCGAGAAGTACCAGGGCGAGCAGGCGCCCGGCCTGCGGGAGGCGCTCTATTTCCGGCGCGAGATCGGCAAGATGGAGAACATCTTCCAGGTTATCGCCAGCAAGCCGTTGGCCACCGTGGTGCGCGTGGCGCTTGGCCTGCCGGAGGAGTTCGCCACCCTGCCGGCGGCGCAGCAGAAACGCTTTCTCGATGGTCGCTTCGATCTGGAAAAGCTCAAGGATCCCAAGTTTCTTGACCGCTTCCTGGATCGCTTCCTTGCCAATAACGACCTGAGGAACAACAATGCGGGCAGTCCTTACGCCATGCTCTTCTCGCCCGGACCCGGTCTCGGCGTGAATCTCGGGCCGCAGGGGCTGATCATCTGAACGCAATCCCGGCCCGGGCTGCGCCGGGCCGGCCACAAACCCTGGCGAACATGGCACTTGTCCTCAAGCTGAAGCCCCGCGAGCGACTTCTGGTCAATGGCG
>JAHCJR010000080.1 GCA_026126165.1 Alphaproteobacteria bacterium | reverse complement strand
CTGCCGGTGATCGAGACGCAGGCCGGCGACGTCTCGGCCTACATTCCGACCAACGTCATCTCGATCACGGATGGCCAGATCTTCCTTGAAACCGACCTGTTCTACCGCGGCATCCGGCCGGCCATCAATGTCGGCCTCTCGGTAAGTCGCGTCGGCTCGGCGGCGCAGATCAAGGCGATGCGCCAGGTTGCCGGCTCGATCAAGCTCGAACTGGCGCAGTATCGCGAGATGGCGGCCTTCGCGCAGTTCGGTTCCGACCTCGACGCGGCGACGCAGCGCCTGCTCAATCGCGGCGCGCGCCTGACCGAGCTTCTCAAGCAGCCGCAGTACAATCCGCTACCGGTCGAGGAACAGGTGGTGTCGATCTTCGCCGGCGTGCGCGGCTATCTCGACCGCATCCCGGTCGGCGCCGTCACCCGCTTCGAGCAGCAGTTCCTGGCGGAAATGCGCGCCAAGCATGCGGATATTCTCGAGGCGATCCGCACCGAGGGCCAGCTCTCCGACGATCTGCAGAACCGCATCAAGGCCGTGCTCGACGCTTTCGCCAAGACCTTCGTTTGAGAGCGGCGGCGAGACCCGAGGGGACTGAGCCGAAATGCCTTCACTCAAATCACTCCGCATCCGGATCAACAGCGTCAAGTCGACGCAGAAGATCACGAAGGCGATGAAGACGGTGGCCGCCTCCAAGCTGCGCCGGGCGCAGGAAGCGGCGCAGGCGGCGCGTCCCTATGCCGAGCGGATGGAGCGGATGCTCGCCTCGCTGGCGGCGGGCCAGGCGGACAACGACAATGCGCCGCGGCTTCTGAACGGCACCGGCCGGGATCAGGTCCATCTTCTCGTGGTCGCCACCGCCGACCGCGGCCTGTGCGGGGCCTTCAATTCATCGATCGCGCGCGCGGCGCGCCGCAAGGCGCAGGAACTCCTGCAGGCGGGCAAGGAGGTCAAGATCCTCTGCGTCGGCCGCAAGGGCCGCGACATCCTGCGCCGCGACCTGGCGAAGCACATCGTCGATTCGATGGAGGCGACGAAAGGCAAGCGCCTCGCCTTCTCCGACGCGGACGGCGTCAAGGCGAAGGTCATGGAGATGTTCGAGAAGGGCGAGTTCGACATCTGCACGATCTTCTACAATCACTTCCGTTCGGCGATCTCCCAGGTGGTGACCGAGCAGCAGCTCATTCCGGCGGCCGTTGCCGGTAGCGAACCGGTGGATCTCGGCGGCGCGGCCTACGAGTATGAGCCGGACGAGGAGCAGATCCTCGACCGTCTCCTGCCGCGCAATCTCACGGTCCAGATCTATCGCGCGCTGCTGGAGAACCAGGCGTCCGAGCAGGGCGCGCGCATGACGGCGATGGACAACGCGACACGCAATGCCGGCGAGATGATCAAGAAGCTGACCCTCGTCTACAACCGCAACCGCCAGGCGGTCATCACCAAGGAACTCATCGAGATCATTTCCGGCGCGGAAGCGGTCTGACCGGACCGCGCCTTCAAGGAGCTCAAGACATGGCAAGCAACGTTGTTGGCAAGATCACGCAGGTCATCGGCGCCGTCGTCGACGTGCAGTTCCCCGAAGACCTGCCGGCGATCCTCAACGCGCTTCACTGCGACAACAAGGGGAACCTTCTGGTTCTCGAAGTGGCGCAGCATCTTGGCGAGAACACGGTGCGGACCATTGCCATGGACTCGACGGACGGCCTGGTGCGCGGCATGGAAGTGACCGATACCGGCTCGCCGATCGCGGTGCCGGTCGGCCCCGAGACGCTCGGGCGCATCATCAACGTGATCGGCCAGCCGATCGACGAGCGCGGCCCGGTGAATGCCAAGCGCACGGCGCCGATCCACGCCGAAGCGCCGACCTTCACCGACCAGTCGACGGAAACGGAGATCCTGGTGACGGGCATCAAGGTCGTCGACCTGCTGGCGCCTTACGCCAAGGGCGGCAAGATCGGCCTGTTCGGCGGTGCCGGCGTCGGCAAGACCGTGCTGATCATGGAGCTGATCAACAACATCGCCAAGACGCACGGCGGCTATTCGGTCTTCGCCGGCGTCGGCGAGCGCACGCGCGAGGGCAACGACCTCTATCACGAGATGATCGAATCGGGCGTCATCAAGCTGGACGGCCCGGGATCGAAGGTGGCGCTGGTCTATGGACAGATGAACGAGCCGCCGGGCGCGCGCGCGCGCGTGGCGCTGACCGGGCTCACCGTCGCCGAGTATTTCCGCGACGTCGAAGGCCAGGACGTGCTGTTCTTCGTGGACAACATCTTCCGCTTCACCCAGGCCGGCTCGGAAGTGTCGGCGCTGCTTGGCCGCATCCCCTCGGCGGTGGGCTATCAGCCGACCCTGGCGACCGACATGGGCGCCCTGCAGGAGCGCATCACCTCCACCACCAAGGGTTCGATCACTTCGGTGCAGGCCATCTACGTGCCCGCCGACGATCTGACCGACCCGGCGCCTGCCACGTCTTTCGCCCATCTGGACGCGACCACGGTGCTGTCCCGGCAGATCGCCGAGCTTGGCATCTATCCGGCGGTCGATCCGCTCGATTCGACCTCGCGCGTGCTCGATCCGCGCGTCGTGGGCGCGGAGCATTACGAAGTGGCGCGCCAGGTGCAGCAGGTGCTGCAGACCTACAAGTCGCTGCAGGACATCATCGCCATCCTCGGCATGGACGAGCTTTCGGAAGAAGACAAGCTCACCGTCGCCCGTGCGCGCAAGATCCAGCGCTTCCTGAGCCAGCCCTTCGACGTGGCGCAGGTCTTTACCGGCTTCCCCGGCGTGCAGGTGCCGCTGGCCGAGACGATCCGCGGCTTCAAGGAGATCGTCGAGGGCAAGCACGATCACCTGCCGGAAGCCGCCTTCTACATGGTCGGCACGATCGACGACGCGATCGAGAAGGCCAAGCGCCTCGCCGCCGAGGCCGCCTGAGCGTCCTTCGCCGTCCGACCCCGTACCGGAGCAGCAGACCATGGCCGACAAGGTGACGTTCGAACTGGTATCGCCGGAGCGACTTCTCCTCGCCACCGAGGCGGACATGGTCGTGGTGCCGGGGCAGGAGGGCGATTTCGGCGTGCTGAGCGGGCATCAACCGGTCATCTCCATGCTGCGGCCCGGCGCTGTCGATATCTACGAGGGCGAGCGGCTGGTCGAGCGCATCTTCGTGGCCGGCGGCTTTGCCGAGGTGTCGAGCGACCGCCTCACCGTCCTGGTCGAGGAGGCGACGGCGCAGAAGGACGTGGATCAGGCTGCGCTGCCGCGCCGCATCGCGGAGCTGCGCGAGCGCATCGAGGAAGCGGGCGAGGACGATGCGCTGCGCCAGTCTCTCGAGGCGCGGCTCGCCTATCTCGAACTGATGGGCGAGAGCGGCCAGCCGCACTGAACGCCGGCATCGCCGGCGCGTCATTCCGATTCATCCAAGGCCCGGCAGGCGGTCGAGCCAGGACTGCAAGCGCTGCAGGATCATCTCGAAACCTGGCTCGCCCAAAAGAAAGTGGCTGTGCCCGTCGATCTCTTCGTGCGCCACCGGGCCGGCCAGGCGGCGGGCAATGGCCCGCACGGTGTCTGGCGGCGTGACGCGGTCGCCGCGCCCGACCAGGCAGAGCGTCGGCTGGCGAATGCGGTGGGCCTCGACGGCGCTGGCCTGGCGCGGATCGAACATCCAGTAGAGCATCTCCGCGAGCGCCCGGCCCGACTCGGGCAGAAAACAGCCATAGAGCTCGCGCTGGCGCGGCGGCGGGAAGCGGTCGAGGGCGAAACCGGCGGCATAGTCGAAGCGCGGCGGCACGGCCTTTCGCCAGAAATCCGCGCCTGACTGAAGCAGGGCAAAGCGGGAAAGAACCTCCAGCCCGCTCGATGGCAGGATGCCCCAGCCCGGCGCCGGTGCAAGCAGGATCAGTGCCCGGCCAAGTCCGCGAGCGGCGAGCTTCTGGCAGAGCAGCGCGCCCATCGAATGGCCGACCAGCACGGGTGGTGCGTCGAGGGTGGCGATGAGCGCGGCGAGGTCGGAGGCATAGTCCTCGATGCCGGTCTGCCCGAGCGCATCGAGGTCGGCGCCGGGATGGTGATGGCGCAGGTCCGGAGCGATGCAGCGCCAGCCCGCCGCCTCGAAATGCGCGCGGAACGGTTGCCAGGCCCATGCGCCGGCGAAAGCGCCATGGACCAGCAGCATGGTGCGGCCCAAGACGTTCTCCCTAGTTCTGCAGGAGGTGACGGAACTCGGCCAGGACCTGTTCGTAAAGCGCGCGCTTGAACGGGACGATCAGCGCCGGCAGCTCCCGTGGCCGCACCCAGCGCCAGGCATCGAATTCGGGATGGCCGGTGGCGAGATCGATCTCCCGGTCATGACCGAGGTATCGCATCGCGTACCATTTCTGCTTCTGGCCGCGGTAGCGCCCGCCCCAGACCTTTCCGACCAGCTCGACCGGCAGATCATAGGTCAGCCAGCCGCCGCTTTCCGCCACCAGTTCGGCCCGGTCGGTACCGATCTCTTCCTTCAGTTCGCGGAACGCGGCCTCGCGCGGGTCTTCGTCATCGTCGATGCCACCCTGTGGCATCTGCCAGGCTTCCGTCGTGCGGTCGATGCGCTGGCCGACGAAAACCAGGCCATCGCGGTTCAGCAGCATGATGCCGACGCCGGGCCGGTAGGGAAGCTCGCGCAATGCCGTCTCCTTGGTTGCCAGTCGCATCAGTTGGACGCGGCGGGAGGTTGCACCACGGCGGAGACGGGCGCAAGCAGCAGGCCCTTGCGCTCGAGCTGCGCCGCCCAGGCGGCAACGCGCTCGATCGTGACCGGATAGGGATAGCCGATGCCAAGCGCTGTGCCGTGATCGCGCGCGATGCGTTCCAGTTCCTCCAGACGGGCGTCGATGGAGAGGCGGGATGCCTCGTTGTCGATGAAGCGGTTGTTGGCGGCATGGGCCATGCGCAGCTCGCGGGCGACGCTCCAGGCGACCGAGCGCTGGGAGGAGCGGCTGTCGACGAAGAGCAGACCCCGGTCGCGCAGCGCTTCGAGGATCGGACGCATGTCGGCGGCGGAAGTGGTGAATTTCGATCCCATATAGTTGGTCACGCCGACATAGCCGGAAAAGCGGCCAAGCATCCATTCCAGGCGGCGCATGTTGTCGTCGGCGCCGAGGCTGGTGAGCAGCGCGCGCGGTCCCGGATCGTTGGTCGGGTAATCGAGCGGTTCCATCGGCAGCTGCAGCATCACCTCATGTCCGTGCAGGCGCGCCTTGCCGATCCAGTTCTGCAGGTCCTCTGCATAGGGCGCGAAGGCGAGGGTCACTCCCTGCGGCAGGCGTTCGATGGCGGCGTTGGAGGCGGAGACGCTGAAACCGAGATCGCCGATCAGGATGGCGATGCGCGGGCGCGGATCGGTGCGGTCGAAGGGGCGCGCATAGACCTGCCAGGCCTGCCTTCCGTCCGGGGCGATCACCGGCAATGGTCCATGGGGTCCGGGCTGCACCAGTGCCGGGTCGGGCACCGGCGGCAGCGGACCGGCCGGGGCGGGCCGCTGCTCGGGCATCGCTGGGCGGGGTGGCGCCGGCGGACGGGCAAGGGCCAGGATCTCGTCCGGCCTGGCCGGCTCGCTGCCGCGTTCCGCTTTCGGCACCGATGGGGGCGCCGGCGACGGCCCAGGGGCCGGCCGTGCATCGGTTGCTGGCGATGGCGAGGCCTGCGCGGGTGGCGACGCTGGCGCGGCCTGTTGCCGCTCGGCCGTGGATGCGGGCGGCGCGGCCGGCACGGCGGGCTCCGCGGACGGGGCAGCGGGAACTGCCGGCTCCGGCTGCGGCGCGGGTTCCGGCTGCGGTGCGGGCGGCGGCTGCGGCATTGGCAGGACCACCGAGATCCGGGCGCCACGCGTGGTCTCGCCCAGCTTGGCCCGCGCGGCCTGTTCGCGCTCCTGCCACCAGGCGCCGAAGACCATCCCGCTGAGCCCGGCCACCATGGCGAGAGCGATGACGAGGGGCAGATTGATCCTGCGCCGGCTTCGCTGCGCCCGTTCCTCCCTCACAACATCCTGCCCCCGGTGCGGACGGTCAGTTCTTGGCCGGCGCGCCCTTGCCCGGTGTGCTGAGGAACGACACGCCGCGGAGCAGTTCCAGCGCGCGCTGGAGTTGCAGGTCGGTCTCGGGCGTCTGCGCCGACTGCGGCGCCGCCGGCGCGGGTGCGGCAGTGCGGCCCGGCGCCTGGGCCGGCGCTGGCGGGGTCTCTTTCGGCGCAGGGGCGCCGTTGCGGTCGATCGCCGGCAGGTGGTTCTTCAGGTCCGCCTCGCTGCGCCGCTGGGCTGCCTGTTCGCCATTCTGCTCCACCGCCACGTCGGGCTCGATCCCGGTCGCCTGGATCGAGCGGCCCGAGGGCGTGTAGTAGCGGGCCGTGGTCAGCCGGAGCGCCCCCTGGTTACCAAGCGGGATGATGGTCTGGACCGAACCCTTGCCGAACGACTTGGTGCCGAGGATGACCGCACGGCGGTGATCCTGCAAGGCGCCGGCGACGATCTCGGATGCGGAAGCCGAGCCGCCATTGACCAGCACCACCAGCGGCTTGCCATCGAGCAGGTCGCCGCGCTTGGCATTGTAGCGCTGCCCGTCGTCGCTGCGCTTGCCTCGCGTCGAGACGATTTCGCCCTGATTGAGGAAGGCATCGGACACGGCGATGGCCTGGTCGAGCAGGCCGCCCGGATTGTTGCGCAGGTCGAGCACCACGCCCTGCATGTTCGGCCCGATCTCGCTCTTGAGCTTCTCGACCTCGCGGCGCAGGCCGGACTCGGTCTGTTCGTTGAAGGTCGTGATCCGGATATAGCCGATGGTCCCCTCGCGCCGGCCGCGCACCGACTGCACCTTGATGATGGCGCGCGTCAGCGTCATTTCCAGCGGCTGCTCCTGTCCGGGCCGGCGCACGATCAGGCGGATCTGCGAATTGACCGGCCCGCGCATCTTCTCGACCGCTTCCTGCAGGGTCATGCCCTGGATCTGCTGCGCGTCGATCTGCTCGATCAGGTCGCCGGCCTTGATGCCGGCGCGCTGCGCCGGCGTGTCGTCGATCGGCGCCACGACCTTGACGAGGCCGTTCTCCATCGTCACTTCGATCCCGAGCCCGCCGAACTCGCCGCGGGTCTGGACCTGCATGTCCTTGTAGTTCTTCGGGCTGAGATAGCTCGAATGCGGATCGAGCGAGGTCAGCATGCCGTTGATCGCCGACTCGATCAGTTCCGGTTCCTTGACCGGGTCGACATAGTCGGAACGGATCTTTTCGAAGATCGTGCCGAAGAGATCGAGTTGCCGGTAGGTCTCGGAGCTGGCGGCGCTGTTGGCGCCCTGAGGCAGCACCAAGGTCGAGACGACGCCCAGCAGGGCGAACGAGCAAACCGCTCCGAGGAGGAAATTACGCATCAGCCGCTGACCTTCCTTGCGCTGCTCGCCAACCAGGGGAGCGGATTGACCGGCTCGCCCTTGTGGCGCAGCTCCAAATAGAGAACCGGCTTTTCGCCGTCGCCGCCGCCCATGATGCCGACCGGCTCGCCGCTCAGCACCGATTGGCCAACTATCCCGTCGATCCGGGAGAAACCGGCCATCAGCGAATGATATTCCCCGGAATGAGCGATGATCAAGAGTTGCCCATAGCCGCGGAAAGGACCGGCAAAGACGATTTTCCCCTCCGCCGGGGCGATTACCCGCGCTTCCGGCCGGGTTTCCACGCTCACGCCGCGGCTTAGGATTCCGTTCTCGCCCGCCTGCCCGAACAGCAGGATCAACTTTCCGCGCGCAGGCAGGAGAGACAGGCCCCCGCGTTCGTCCGCCGGGGGAATGGCGGCCTGGCGGATCTGGTCGCGGCGCGCCTGCTCGGCCGCCGCTCTCGCCTCTGCCGCCGCCGCCGCGCGCGCCCTGGCTTCCGCCTCGCCCCGCGCCCTGGCTTCGGCGGCAAGGCGCCGCCTTTCTTCCTCTGCCTGCCGCCGCCGCTCCTCGGCAAGCCGGCGCTCCTCCTCGGCCCGCCGCCGCGCCTCTTCCGCCAGCCGCTCGATCAGCGCCTTGACCTCGCGCGCCTCCGCCTCGAGTTGCTGCGAGCGCTCCCGCGCTTCCCGGGTCGAGGCGAGCGCGGCCGACTGCGCGCGCGAACGCTCTTCCAGCAGTTTCTCGAGCGCCGCGCGTTCGCTCGCCTGTCGCCGCTTGGCCTGCTCGAGCAGGGCGCGCTCCTCCACCATCTTCTGGCGCAGTGCGGCGAGCGCGGCGATCTCCACGCGCAGGGCGGCGGCGCGCCGGTCGAGTTCGGGAATGAGGTTGGACAGAAGCAGCGAGGCGCGGAGGGAATCGAGCGCCGATTGCGGGCTGGCCAGCAACGCCTCCGGCGGGGTGCGCGAGAGGCGCGCCAGCGCGTCGAGCGAGCCGGCGAGTTCCTGGCGCCGCTCGTCGAGCCGCTCGGTGCGGCCCAGCTCGTTACGGGCGAGTTCGCTCAGCCGGTCCTCGATCTCGCCGATGGCTTCCTCCTCGCGGCGCAGCTTGGCGGCGGCGCGCACGAGATCGGCCTTGATGCGCGCGGTCTCGCGGCGCAGCCGCTCCGCTTCCTGCTGGGCCGCCCGCTCGCGGGCGCGGGTCTCACTGTGCTCCCGCTCGATCTGGCGAAGCTGGTCCTTCGGGTCGGCCTGCTGCGCCGGCGCGCCGGCGGAGAGCAGGAAGGCGAGCGCCGCCGCGGCGGCGCCAATGGCCGGGCCTCGCGCGCGCCTATGCCGTGCCGGAAGCGGCATCGTCGGGCGTCACCAGCAGCGATTGCCCGGTCATGGCACCAGGCTGGGGCAGGCCGAGAAGCTGGAGCAGCGTGGGCGCCACGTCGGCAAGCTTGCCATCGCGCAGCAGGATCGGCAGGTTCTGGCCCGGGCGCGAACCGGCAAGAAGGATGACCGGCACCGGATTGAGCGTATGGGCCGTATGCGGCTCGCCGGTCTCGGGATCGCGCATGGTCTCGGCATTGCCGTGATCGGCGGTGATCAGCAGCGCGCCGCCCGCCTCCGCAATGGCCTCGGCGATGCGGCCGATGCAGGCATCGACCGCTTCCACCGCGCGCGTCGCCGCAACAATGTCCCCGGTATGTCCGACCATGTCGGTGTTGGCGAAGTTCACCAGGATGAAATCGAACTCCCCGCCCGCGATCGCCGCGACGAGACGGTCGGTAAGTTCGTAGGCGGACATTTCCGGCTTCATGTCGTAGGTCGCCACCTTGGGCGAGGGAACCATGATGCGCGTCTCGCCCGGATATTCCCGCTCGTTGCCGCCATTGAAGAAGAAGGTGACGTGCGCGTACTTCTCGGTCTCGGCGATGCGAAGCTGCCTGAGCCCATGACGCGCCACCACCTCGCCCATCAGGTCGGTGAGGGTTTCCGGCGGAAAGAGCGTCGCCATGTGGCGATTGAGTTCGGCGGAATACTCGACCATGCCGAGCGCCGCGCCGATACGCACCTGGCGCTTGCGAGGGAAGCCATCGAATTCCGGATCGAGCAAGGCCGCCAGGATCTCACGCGCCCTGTCGGCGCGGAAGTTGATCATCAGCACGCCATCGCCGTCCCGGATGCCCGCATAGTTCCCGATCACGCTCGGCTTCACGAACTCATCCGTCTCGCCCCGCTCATAGGCCAGCCGGACGGAAGCCTGCGCGTCCGGCGCGGCGATTCCGGCGCCGTCCATCAGCGCATCGAAGGCTTGCTCCACCCGCTCCCAGCGGCGGTCGCGGTCCATGGCGAAATAGCGTCCCGAGACGGTGACGATTCGCGCGCCCGTGCCGGCGATATCGGCCTCGAACTTCGCCAGATGGCCGAGCGCCCCCTTCGGCGGGGTGTCGCGGCCATCGAGAAAGGCATGGACCAGCACCTCGATACCTGCATCCGCCACCAGTCGCACCAGCGCGGCCATCTGGTCCTGGTGCGAATGAACGCCGCCGGGCGAGAGCAGGCCCATGACATGCGCCCGTCCGCCGGCCTGCCGCAGCCGCGCGAGGAACCCGGCCAGGGCCGTGTTGCGTGCCAGTTCGCCGCTGGCGATCGCCTGGTCGATGCGCGGCAGGTCCTGCATCACCACGCGGCCGGCGCCGAGGTTCATATGTCCGACCTCGGAATTGCCCATCTGGCCTGGCGGCAGGCCGACATGAAGTTCGGAGGCCTGCAGGAAGGCGTGCGGGCATTGCCGCGAAAGGCGGTCGAGATTGGGCGTGCGCGCCCTGAGGATGGCATTGTCGTCCGTCGCCTCGGCGCGGTGCCCCCAGCCATCGAGGACACAGAGCACGACCGGCTTCGGCCGCGTGGTCCGGGTCTTGTCGTCGATCTGCATGTCCGCCTTTTCCCGTGCCTCTCTTACAGCCAAATCATGGCGTCATGTTGAACAAAATGGCGGCTTTCACTGCCTGTGGTAGGGGTGGCCGGCCAGAATCGTATGGGCCCGATAGAGCTGCTCGGCCAGCAGCAGGCGCACCAGCATGTGCGGCCAGGTCATGCTCCCGAGCGACAGCAGCATCTCGGCGCGCTGGCGGACCTCCTCCGACAGGCCGTCGGCGCCGCCGATGGCAAAGCAGAGATCGCCCGACCCGCCGCCGGTCCAGCGTCCGAGATGTTCGGCGAAAGCCTGCGAGGTGAGGGACCTGCCGCGCTCGTCCAGCGCGATCAGGCGCGCGCCCTTCGGCAGGCCGGCGAGCAGCAGCGCCCCCTCCCGCTCCCGGCGCTCGCCAGGCGTGAGCTTGCGCCGTTCCTCGAATTCCTTGGTTGCGACCGGCCAGGGCAGGCGCGCCAGATAGGCGCGGGCGAGTTCGCTCTCGGGGCTGCCGCGCGCCCGGCCGATGGCAAGAATCGAGATGCGGCAGGGCAAGCCGGCGGCTCAGGTGCCGCCGCTGCCGGCACTCTCGTCCAGTTCCGGGGCCCACATATGTTCGAGGCGGTAGAAATCCCGCACCTCGGGCCGGAACAGGTGGATGATGATGTCGCCGGTATCGATCAGCACCCAGTCGTTCTGCGGCATGCCCTCGACGCGCAGATGCCGGCCCTGGCCCGCCGTCTGCAGACCGCGCAGCAAATGGTCGGCGATGGCGCCGACCTGGCGCTGGGAGCGGCCGCAGGCGATGACCAGATAGTCCGCGATCGAGGTGCGGCCGACCACGTCGAGCACCACCACGTCCTCGGCCTTGTTGTCGGCCAGGATCTCCTGGACCAGCGCAAGCTGGCGTTCGACCGCGCCGGCTTCCCTCGCTTTCGCCGCGCGGGCCTTTGCCGGCGCGGCCTGCTTCGGAGCCTTCTTCCGGACGCTATTGCCGGCATCGGCCGGTTTTGCGGCCGCCGTGCCGGCGGCGGGCGGCTTGCCGCCACCGGCTGGCTTCCTGACGGTGGATTTCTTTGCCGCCGGGCGCGTGGACCGGCCGGCTGCGGGTTTCGCCTTTCGCTTGGCGGTAGCGGGCTTCTTGACGATGGCGCCTAACTCCTTGGCCGCTTGTTGACGACGTTCGCGCGCGCCTTCTTGCCCCGTCCTTCGCGGATCGCCGTGGCCGAGGCGGGATGGCGCGCTCCGGCGATGAAGCACCAGGCCGGCGCCGCGCGGTCCGCCAGCGTCCGCGACTGATGGGCCGGCAGGCGGCAGGCGCGGAAGCGCTGCGCCACCTTGCCCGAGAGCGCCGCCCGAGAATAGGTCGGCCGATCGAAGACCGCAACGGGCGCCAGGCGCAGGATATCCTGCCAGCGATGCCAGCGCGGAAGCTGGACCAGATTGTCGGCGCCGATGATCCAGACGAAGCGCACGCGCGGAAAGCGCCGGCGCAGGCGGCGCAGCGTGTCGAAGGTGAAGCGGGTGCCGAGGCGCTGTTCCAGATCGCTCGGCCGGATCCGCGGATGGCGCGCCACGCGCCTTGCGGCTTCGATGCGTTCGGCGAAGGGCGCCATGCCGGCTGCCGGCTTCAGCGGGTTCTGCGGCGAGACCAGCCACCAGACCTCGTCGAGGCCGAGACGCCGGAGGGCCTGCAGGCTGACATGGCGATGGCCTTCATGGGCCGGGTTGAAGGAACCGCCGAGCAGTCCGATGCGCCGCCCGCGCGTCATCGGCCGCCGCCCTCAGGGCCGGCACTGTCCCGTGCCATGCACCACATACTTGTAGCTGGTAAGCTGTTCGGCGCCGACCGGGCCGCGCGCATGCAGCTTGCCGGTGGCGATGCCGATCTCGGCACCCATGCCGAACTCCCCGCCATCGGCGAACTGCGTCGAGGCGTTATGCAGCACGATGGCACTGTCCACCTCGCGCAGAAAACGCTCCGCCACCGCAATGTCGGCGGTGACGATGCTGTCGGTGTGATGGGAGCCGTAGGTCTCGATATGGGCGATCGCCGCCTCCAGTCCCTCGACCTGGCGGACGGCGATGATCGCGTCCAGATACTCGGTCCGCCAGTCCGCCTCGCTGGCGGGCCGCACGCGCCGATCGAGCGTCTGCGTCGGCGCGTCGCCGCGCACCTCGCAGCCGGCGGCGATCAGATCGCCGATCACCGCAGGCAGCAGCCGCGCCGCCGCGGCGCGGTCGACCAGCAGCGTCTCGGCTGCGCCGCAGACGCCGGTACGTCGCATCTTGGCGTTGAGCACGATGTGCCGCGCCATGTCCGGATCCGCCGCCTCGTGCAGATAGACATGGCAGTTGCCCTCGAGATGGGCAAGCACGGGAATGCGGCTTTCCTTCTGCACGCGCTCGATCAGCGACCTGCCCCCGCGCGGCACGATGACATCCACATGGCCGGACATGGCGAGCAGATGGCCAACCGCTTCGCGGTCGGTGACCGGTACCATCTGGATCGCCGCTTCGGGCAGCCCCGCCGCGCGCAGGCCCCAGGCCAGGCAGGAATGGATGGCACGCGAGGAATGGAAGCTTTCCGAACCGCCGCGCAGGATGGTGGCGTTGGCCGATTTCAGGCAGAGCCCGCCGGCATCGGCGGTCACGTTCGGCCGGCTTTCGTAGATGATGCCGATGCAGCCGAGCGGCACGCGCACGCGGCTGATGCGCAGGCCGTTCGGCATGGTCCATTCGGCAATGCACGCGCCGATCGGATCGGGCAGCGCGGCGATCTCCTCCAGCCCGCGCGCCATCGCCTCGATCCGCTTTGCATCGAGCAGCAGGCGGTCGAGCATGGCCGGTCCCAGCGCACGCTCGCGCGCGGCCGCCATGTCGCGGCCGTTGGCCTCGAGGATGGTGGCGGCATTGCGGCGGATCGCCGCTGCCGCCTGGCGCAGCGCGCCGTTGCGCGCTTCCGCCGTGGCCTGGGCCAGGGTTCGGCCGGCCTCGCGCGCCGCCTGCCCCAGGGCCAGCATGCGCTGCTCCAGGGTGGGGGCGGGAACCTGCATTGCCTGCGCGGTCATGTCAGCACCAGATCGTCGCGGTGAATCATCTCGTCGCGCCCACGGTAGCCCAGGATGCGTTCGATTTCACCGCTCTTGTGGCCGATGATCCGGCGCGCATCCTCCGCCGAATAGGCGCTGAGGCCGCGGCCGAGCAGACGGCCTTGCGCGTCATGCACGCTGACCGCGTCGCCGCGCTGGAAGGCACCCTCGACCTGCACCACGCCGGCCGGCAACAGGCTCTTGCCGGCGCGCAGCGCGACTTCGGCGCCGGCATCGATCACCATCCGGCCGTTCGGCTTCAGGCTGCCGCCGATCCACTGCTTGCGCGCCGCCTTCGGATTGGAGCGCGGCAGGAACCATGTGGTGCGCGCATGCGCCGCATCGATCGCGGCCAGCGCATGCAGCGGCTTGCCGGACGCGATCACCATACGGCAGCCGGCCGACATGGCGATGCGCGCCGCGGCGATCTTCGTCACCATGCCGCCCGAGCCGAGCCCCGAACGCGGCTCACCCGCCATGGCCTCGATCTCGGCGCTGATCTCGTGCACTTCCGGGATCCGCCGCGCTTGGGCGTCGGTGCCCGGATCGGCGGTATAGAGCCCGTCGATGTCGGAGAGCAGCGCGAGGCAGTCGGCGGAGATCATCTGCGCCACCCTTGCCGCCAGGCGGTCGTTGTCGCCGAAGCGAATTTCGATGGTGGCGACCGTGTCGTTCTCGTTGATGACCGGCACCGCGCCGAGGCGCAGCAGCGTGTTCAGGGTGGAGCGGGCGTTGAGATAGCGTCGCCTCTCCTCGGTATCGTCGATGGTGAGAAGGACCTGTGCCGTGGTCAGTCCGTGCCGTGCCAGCGCCTCCTGGTAGGCATGCGCGAGGCGGATCTGGCCGACGGCGGCCGCCGCCTGGCTTTCCTCGAGCCGCAGCGGTCCCGGCGCCAGGCCGAGCTGGCGCCGTCCGAGCGCGATGGCGCCGGAGGAGACGACGATCACTTCCTGGCCACGCCGGCGCGCCGTGGCGATATCGTCCGCCATGGCATCGAGCCAGGCGCGGCGCAGTTCGCCGCTCGCGCCATCGACGAGCAGTGCCGAGCCGATCTTGACCACCAGCCGCTGCGCGGCCGCGACGCGGTGGCTCACGGGCACCACCCCGTCGCGGCGGCTGCGTCGGGGCCTCGTTGCGTGCCGCGCTTGCGCGCGATCGCCTGCTGGAGGGCGCGCAGCGCCTCGTCGACGCCCTCGCCGGTGACGCCAGAGAGTGTCATCACCTTTGCACCGCTCGCCTTCTCCAGCGCGCGGCGGCGGCGGGCGAGCAGCGTGGCGTCGATGGCATCAGCCTTGTTCAGGCCGATAATCTCTGGCTTCTCGGCAAGCCCGTGCCCGTAGCGCGCCAGCTCCTCGCGCACGATGCGGTAGGCAGCGGCCACATCTTCGCCGGTGCCGTCGATCAGGTGCAGGATGACGTCGCAGCGCTCGATATGGCCGAGGAAGCGGTGGCCGAGGCCGGCGCCCTCGCTCGCGCCCTCGATCAGGCCGGGCAGGTCGGCGAGCACGAATTCCTGTCCGTCGATGCCGACGACGCCAAGCTGTGGCTTGAGCGTGGTGAAAGGATAGTCCGCGATCTTCGGCCGGGCGCGGCTGACGCGGGAGAGGAACGTGGACTTTCCGGCATTGGGCAGGCCGACCAGTCCGGCATCGGCGATCAGCTTGAGACGCAGCCAGATCCAGCGCTCCTCGCCGGGCCAGCCCGGTTCGGCGCGCCGCGGCGCCTGGTTGGTCGAACTCTTGAACTGCGCGTTGCCGCGTCCGCCATCGCCACCTTTGGCCAGCAACACGCGCTGGCCGACTTCCGTCATGTCGGCGAGCGGCGTCTCGTTGTCTTCCTCCAGGATCT